>CAYYJK010000388.1:0-3094 GCA_964472185.1 uncultured Prosthecobacter sp. | reverse complement strand
GCGGCTCCGAGCGCGCGCTCGGAGCCGCTGTCGGGATCGTTCCATTCGTCGCAGCGTTTCGCTGCCTGATACATCGGCACCAGCAGCGCCGCGTCGTGCTTCCGTGCCAGCGCGCGCCAATGCCAGTCGCCGGTAACCGGCGGATGCTTGGTTGGCGAGGCGCTGGTGCAGCCATGCTGATGGAGGATGACCGCCTTGACCGGCTTCGAGGCATCCGGCAGCCAGCAGGAAAACTCCGCACGCTTGAAACGGTCGCCTTCACCCGGCGGGATGACGAGATCGAGCAACAGGCCGTCTCGGATGGTTGCGCCGGCAGAGGCCATGGCCAGGGCGAGCGCGAGGAAGAGAATGAAAATGCGTGCTTTCATGGCTGCATTGTTGGGGAGCGATTCCAGCGTGCCTGCCGAAGTCACCTTCCAATCAGGGTTCCTGAGGGCTGCCGGGAAAACGCCGGTTTTCCGCTCGCCAAGCCCTCACGGGAACCGCCGCGCTTCATTCTGCAGGTCAGCCGCTCCGGTCCATGGCCGCACAGGCAGATTGGCGAAGTGGGGCCGGAACGAAGGAGGATTCAATACAGCTCGACCGGCGACCGCTTGCCGTCCTCGACGCTGAGGATTTTGGCGCGCTCCTCGCCGAGGGTGGCGACGCGCAGGTCCCAGATGTCGCGGTTGATCTTGGCGAAGCGGTCCAGCTTGAAGACGTCGGGCGTCACCAGCCGCTTTTTGGTCTTCTCGATGCGCAGCAGGGCGTCGTGAATCACCGGCGCCTCGACCCCCTTGAGGTGCTCGTGCGCGAGTTCGACCATTTCCAGGCGGTGGCAGATCATCACCAGGTCGTTGCCGGCGCGCACCGCCTCCTGGATGGCCTGCTCGAAGGTCACCTCGTTGAGGATGGCGCCCATGTCGAGGTCGTCGGTCATCGCCAGCCCCTCGAAGCCGAGCTGGTCGCGCAGCAGCTTGGTGCAGACGTTGTGGCTGAGGCTGGCCGGCCAGCGGCCGCGGCCGGGGTCGTAGGCCGTGTAGTTGCTGTGGCAGGTCATCACGCAGTCGATCTCCGGCAGCAGCGCGGTGTACGGCATGAGCTCGGCCATCTCCATCGCTTCACGGCTCTTGGTGATGACCGGCAGGAATTCGTGCGGGTCGCACTCGGCCGGGCCGTAGCCGGGGAAGTGCTTGGCGCAGCTGAGGATCCCCTCGGCGCGCATGGCGCGGTTGAAGACGCCGGCGTTGTCGATGACCTGCTGGGTGTCGCGCCCCCAGCAGCGGCCCTTGAGCGAGTTGTCGGCGGTGTCGTCGTAGGAGATGTCGAGCACCGGGCAGAGGTCGAGGTTGAAGCCGAACAGGCGCAGGAGCTGGCCGGTGAGGCGGCCGTGCTGCTTGATCAGCTTGACGTCGCCCTTGTCGCGCAGCTGCTGGGCGTTCGGCGGCTCCTCGCCGATGAGGCGCAGGCGCGAGACGCGGCCGCCCTCCTGGTCGATGGTGATGAACGGCTCGACCGCCGAGAGGTCGCGCAGGTCGTCGATCAGCTTCCGCAGCTGTTCCGGGGAGACGATGTTGCGGCCGAACAGGATGAAGCCGCCGGGCTGCAGCTTCTTGAACCGGGCGGCGGTGGCGGAGTCGAGTTCGGGACCGGGAACGCCGGTGAGGAGGAGCTGGCCGAGGGACATGGGTGACCGCAGAGGAAGCCGCGGAGCGGGGCGGCGTCAAGCGGCGTCAGGGGGATGGCGGAGGGTCAGCGTTTCCCCAAGTGGGCCAGCAGCGTCTCGGCGCAGGCGCGGGCGAATGCGGGGTCGTTGATCGCGCAGTCCAGCTCCACCACCGGAATGTCCGGGCGCAGGTCCGCCTTGAGCGCCTGGAACAGGGCGGCGTCGGCCGCCGGATCGTGGAAGGGCTGGCCCGGGGCGCTGATGACGCTGATCGCCTGGAGCGGCAGCAGGACGGTGACCGGGCCGGTGTAGGCGTTGAGCTTGCCCGCCAGGATGCGGCCGAGTTCGGCGCATTCGGCGGCATTGGTGCGCATCAGGGTCACCTGGGGATTGTGCTGGTAGAAGGTGCGGCCCTGGAACTTGGCCGGCACGCTCGCCGGTTCGCCGAAATTGACCATGTCCAGGCAGCCGGGCGTGACGATGGCCGGCACACCGGTCCTGCCGGCGGCTTCGAGGCGGTGCGGGCCGGCGTTGAGCACGCCGCCGACGAGCTCGTCCGCCCACTCGGTGGTGGTGATGTCGAGCACGCCGGCGATCAGGCCGCTCTCGACCAGGCTTTCCAGGATGCGGCCGCCGGTGCCGGTGGCGGCGAAGACGAGGACCTCGTAGCCCGCGTCCTCGAGGATCTGCTTGGCGGCGTTGACGCACTCGGTCGTGTTGCCGAACATCGAGGCGGCGATGAGCGGCTTGTCCGCCGCGGCGGGCGGCTCAATCTCGACCATGCCGCAGATCGCCCCGGCGGCGCGCGCCAGCAGGACGCGCGACAGCCGGTTGAGGCCGTTGACGTCGACGATGCTGGGCATCATGGCGATGTCCTTGGTGCCGACGTAGGGGGCGACATTGCCGGCCGCCAGGGTCGAGACCATGAGCTTGGGGAAGCCGACCGGCAGGGCGCGCATGGCGGCCGTACTGATGGCGGTGCCGCCGCCGCCGCCGAGGGAGATGACGCCCTGGATGCGGCCGGACGCCGCCAGATCGGCGAGCAGCACGGCCGCCGCGCCGGCCATGGCGGTCACCGCCTCGCCGCGGTCCCGGCGCGCGCACAGACCGGCCAGATCGACGCCGCCGGCCCGGGCCACCGCCGCGCGGTCGAGGTCCGGCGCCACGGTCGGCGGCGCGCCGGTGCCCGTGTCGATGAGCAGCGTCCGATGCCCGCGCTGGCGGATGAGCTCCGCCACGTAGGCGTGCTCCGGTCCTTTAGTGTCGAGGGTGCCGAGAACGGCGATGGTGGCCATAAGCGGCCGGTTTTAGCCGAGGGATCGAACCCGCGTCAAGCCGCCCGGAAGCGCGGACGCCTATCCGAAACCAACCCGGCGCAGGCCGCAGGCAGGGTGCGGCCGACCTTGACCCCCCCGTCTGTCGGGGTTAGGTAGTCGGTCCCTCCCGACG
>CAYYJK010000387.1:0-3106 GCA_964472185.1 uncultured Prosthecobacter sp. | reverse complement strand
CGGTGCATGGGCGCGGAAACGCGGGCTTGGGAGCGTCCTTCCAAAGTTTTGACGCGCCACTGTCCATCGGGGTAGTCTGGCGCCCATGAACTGGCTGCAACGCCTGCTGACCCGCCTGCTGCCCCCGGCGGCCGCCGGCAGTCTGGAAGCCGAGTCGCGGCGGTGGGGCTTTCACTGCCGCCGCTGCGGGCACCGCGAGCCGCTTTGGGAGGCGGGCGGCATCCGCTGGAAGGCGGCCGGCAACCCGCGCGTGCTGCGCCGCTGCCGGGGCTGCGGCCGCATCGGCTGGCTGCGGCTGGAACAGGCGCCGGCGGACCCGGCCGCGCCGGCGGCAGACGGGGCGGGGCCTGCCGGAAGCTGAAAAATTCGGGTGTCATTCCCGCGGGATTTGCTATCCCTTGGGGCTCCCCGACTTCCGACATGAACACTCTTCAGACCTTCACCACCGGTTCCGGCGCCCCCGGCAAATATTACTCCCTGCCCGAGCTCGAAAAGCAGGGCCTCGGCAAGGTGTCGCGCCTGCCGGTCTCGATCCGCATCGTGCTCGAGTCCCTGCTGCGCAACCTGGACGGCAAGAAGGTCACCGAACAGGACGTCAAGAACCTCGCCAACTGGAACGCCAAGGCGCCAGGCGACTACGAGATCCCGTTCACCGTCGCGCGCATCGTCCTGCAGGACTTCACCGGCGTGCCGCTGCTGGTCGACCTGGCCGCCATGCGCAGCAAGGTCAAGGAACTCGGCCGGAACCCGAAGATGGTCGAGCCGCTGGTGCCGGTCGACCTCGTCGTCGACCACAGCGTGCAGGTGGACTTCGCCGGCACCCAGAACGCTCTCAATCAGAACCTCGCGCTGGAGTTCGAGCGCAACAAGGAGCGCTACCAGTTCCTCAAGTGGGGCGAGCAGGCCTTCGACACCTTCAAGGTCGTGCCGCCCGGCATCGGCATCGTCCACCAGGTCAACCTCGAGTACCTCGCCAAGGGCGTGCTCGAGAAGGACGGGGTGTTCTATCCGGACTCGCTGGTCGGCACCGACTCGCACACGACCATGATCAACGGCCTCGGCGTCGTCGGTTGGGGCGTGGGCGGCATTGAGGCCGAAGCTGGCATGCTCGGTCAGCCGGTCACCTTCCTGGTGCCTGAAGTCGTCGGCGTTTACCTCACGGGCGCGCTCAAGGAAGGCGTCACCGCCACCGACCTCGTCCTCGAGGTGACCCAAAAGCTGCGCAAGCTCGGTGTCGTCGGCAAATTCGTCGAGTTCTACGGCCCCGGCGCCGTCAGCCTGCCGGTCACCGACCGCGCGACCATCGCCAACATGGCTCCGGAATACGGGGCGACCATGGGCTTCTTCGGCGTCGACGACGAAACCATCGCCTACCTGCGCGGCACCGGCCGCAGCGAGGCGCTGTGCACGACCGTGAAGAACTACTTCCAGGCCCAGGGCCTGTGGGGCATCCCGACCGCGAAGGGCGCGCTCGACTTCACCACCGAAATGGAAATGGATCTGGGCGATGTCGTGCCGTGCGTGTCCGGTCCGAAGCGGCCGCAGGACCGCATCGAGGTGCCGGCACTCAAGGGCAAGTTCCGCGACCTGCTCGGCGCCGACGTCAAGGCCGGCGGTTTCGGCAAGGCGGAAGCCTTCCAGTCCGCCGAAGTCACGGTCGACAGCAAGGCCGGCGTCAAGGACACGATCACCGACGGCAGCGTGCTCATCGCCGCCATCACCAGCTGCACCAACACCTCCAACCCGAGCGTCATGCTCGCCGCCGGCCTGCTCGCCAAGAAGGCCAACGCCAAGGGCCTGACGGTCAAGCCTTCGGTCAAGACCAGCCTCGGCCCCGGCAGCCGCGTGGTGACTGACTACCTGACCAAGACCGGCCTGCAGACGGAGCTCGACCAGCTCGGCTTCCAGACCGTCGGCTACGGCTGCACCACCTGCATCGGCAACTCCGGCCCGCTCGACGCCGGCATCGAGGACGTCGTCAAAGCCAAGGACGTCGTCGCCGCCAGCGTGCTCTCCGGCAACCGCAACTTCGAGGCGCGCGTGCACCAGAGCATCAAGGCCAACTTCCTCATGAGCCCGCCGCTCGTGGTCGCCTACGCCATCGCCGGCACGGTCGACATCGACCTCAGCAAGGACGAACTGGTCGCCGGCAGCGGCGTCTACCTCAAGGACATCTGGCCGACCCTCGCCGAGGTGCGCGACGCCATGGAGTCCGCGCTTTCGCCCGAGGTCTTCCGCAAGCTCTACACCGACTTCGCCTCGCAGAACCCGAAGTGGAACGAGATCCAGGGCAGCGTCGGCGACGTGTTCGAGTGGGACGGCAAGTCCACCTACATCCAGCACCCGCCGTTCTTCGCGGACTTCAGCATGACCCCCGGCGACATCGCCGAGATCAAGGGCGCGCGTCCGCTCGGCATCTTCGGCGACTCGGTGACGACCGACCACATCAGCCCGGCTGGCAACATCAAGAAAGACAGCCCGGCGGGCCGTTTCCTCACGGAAAACGGCGTCGCCCAGGCCGACTTCAACAGCTACGGCAGCCGCCGCGGCAACGACCTGGTCATGACCCGCGGCACCTTTGCCAACGTCCGCATCAAGAACCTGATGCTCGGCGGCAAGGAAGGCGGCAACACGCTGCTGCAGCCGGCCGGCACCGAGACCAGCATCTACGATGCCGCCGAGGCCTACAAGGCCGCCGGCACGCCGACCATCGTCCTCGGTGGTGAAGACTACGGCATGGGTTCCAGCCGCGACTGGGCCGCCAAGGGCACCCGCCTGCTCGGCGTCAAGGCCGTGGTGACCAAGTCCTTCGAACGCATCCACCGCAGCAACCTGGTGGGCATGGGCGTGCTGCCCTGCAACTTCAAGAACAAGGCCGATTACGACAAGGTCAAGGACCTCAGCGACGCCACCTTCGACATCCTGGGCATCTCCAACGACTTCAAGCCGATGGGCGAGGCCACGCTGCGCGTGCACCCGGCCGACGGCAGCAGCTTTGACGTGCCGCTGGTCGTGCGCATCGACACGCCGGTCGAAATCGACTACTACCGCGCCGGCGGCATCCTGCCCTACGTGCTCGCGCAGATCCTGCGCGCCAACGCGTAAC
>CAYYJK010000386.1:0-3136 GCA_964472185.1 uncultured Prosthecobacter sp. | reverse complement strand
GACAAGAAGCTGCTGGCCGGCAAGTCGAAGCGCGTGCCGGTCAAGCTGTCGCTGCAGGAGTGGCACACCCTGGTCGTGCAGACCGAGGGCGAGGAGCTGCGCGTGCTCATCGACGGCCGGAAGGTCGGCGAGTTCCGCTCGGAAGGCATCGGCCACGCGACCAAGAGCCTGGTCAGCCTCACCACCAATCCCGTGGACGTGCACTACGACGACTTCGCGCTGAAGGCGGCCGCCCGCTGAGGCGGTGCCTCAGGCGAGCAGCTCGCGGACGACATCGCCGCTGACGTCGGTGAGGCGGAAATCGCGGCCGCTGAAGCGGTAGGTGAGCTGCTCGTGGTCGAGGCCGAGCTGGTGCAGCAGCGTGGCGTGCAGGTCCGGCACGGACACCGGCTTGTCGACGGCACGGTAGCCGAACTCGTCGGTGGCGCCGTGGACATGGCCGCCGCGGATGCCGCCGCCGGCCAGCCACATCGTGAAGCCCTTGGGATGGTGGTCGCGGCCCTTGCCGTTTTCCGCTACCGGCGAGCGGCCGAATTCGCCGCCCCAGACCACCAGCGTGCTGTCGAGCAGGCCGCTGATCTTGAGGTCGTCGAGCAGGGCGGCGATCGGCCCGTCGGTCTCCGCGCAGTGCAGGTCATGATTGCGCTTGAGGTCGTCGTGGGCATCCCAGGCCTTGGGGCCCTCGTTGCCGCCGCTGTAGACTTGGACAAAGCGCACGCCGCGCTCGACCAGCCGCCGCGCCAGCAGGCAGTTGCGGCCGAAGTGCGCCGTGGTCGGGTGGTCCAGACCGTACATCCGGCGCACGCTGGCCGGCTCGCGGCTGAGATCGGTGCATTCGGTGGCGCTCATCTGCATGCGGTAGGCCAGTTCGTAGGCATTGAGCCGCGCCGCCAGCGCCGTCTCCGCCGGGTTCGCCTCGGCGTAGGCGCGGTTCCACTGCTCAAGCAGGTCCAGCCGCGCGCGCTGCCGGGCGGGCGCCACGCTCTTCGGCGGCGTCAGGTAGGCGATCGGTTCGCCGCTGCTGCGGAAGGGCACGCCCTGGTAGGCCGCGGGCATGAAGCCGTTGGACCAGTTGAGCGCGCCGTTGACCGGCGCGCCCAGCTTGTCGAGCAGCACCACGAAGGCGGGCAGGTTTTCGCTCTCCGAACCCAGCCCGTAAGTCACCCAGGAGCCCATGCTCGGCCGCCCGGCCTGGATGAAACCGGAGTTCATCTGGAACAGGGCCGGACCGTGGTTGTTGCTCTCCGCGTGCATCGAGCGGATGACGCAGAGGCTGTCGGCGTGGCGCGCCAGATTCGGGTAGACCTCGGCGATGTCGATGCCGGCCTGGCCGTGCCGGGCAAAGCGGTACGGGCTCTGCATCGCCACGTTCTTGGTCTTGCCGCCCATGAAGGCGTCCTCCGGCTTCCACACGGGGATTGGCCGGCCGTGGTACTTCGCCAGCAGCGGCTTGGGATCGAACAGGTCGATGTGCGAAGGCCCGCCGTACATGAACAGGAAGATCACCGACTTGGCCTTAGGCGCGAAGTGGGGCGGCCGCGCACGCAGCGGATTCGCGCCGGCGAGTCCGTCCGCACCGAGCAACGATTGCAGGGCCAGGCCGCCGAAGCCGGCGCCGGCCTGCTGCAAAATCTGCCGGCGGCTGAGGAAGGGATTCATTCGAGGGTCAGGAACTCGCTGCTGTTGAACAGAACGTGCGCCAAATCGGTGAACGCCGCCAGCCGGTCCCCGGCGGCGACGCGCGCCTCCAAAAAATCCAGGGCCTGCCGGCGGCGTTCGGGCGTCGGCAGCCGGCCCAGCGTGTGGAGAAACAGCCGGTCGACCGCCGCAGCCGGGGCAGCGCCGACCTCCGCCAGGGCGCGGCGCGCCAGCCAGCCGGCCTGTTCCTCGACAAACTCGTCGTTCATCAGCACCAGCGCCTGGGTGGGCACGGTGCTCTGCGGGCGCAGCGCGCAGCTGTCGGTGGTGGTCGGCGCGTCGAACAGTTCAAGACTGGGCACCAGCAGCTGGCGTTTGAGGTGGATGTAGACGCTGCGCCGCCACTGCGCCGGCCCCTCCTGGCGGATCACCGGCCACTTGTTGCGCTGGCTGGCATCGAGCAGCTCGGGCCGGATGCGCGGCTTGAATCCGGGGCCGCCGGGCTGGAGGTTGAGCTTGCCGCTCGCAGCCAGGATGCTGTCGCGCAGCACCTCGGCCTCCATGCGCTGCAGGTTCATGCGCCCGAGCAGGCGGTTTTCGGGATCCACCTGATGGGCGCGGCTGCCGGGATCCGCCGTGGCGCGCTGCCGGTAGGTGGCGGAGAGCAGCATCAGCTTGTGCAGCGGCTTCAAGCGGCCGCCTTCCGCCCGAAAGCGCGCCGCCAGCCAGTCCAGCAGCTCCGGATGCGTCGGCGCCTCGCCCGACAGGCCGAAGTTGCTCGGCGTCGCCACCAGCCCTGCGCCAAAATGGTGCTGCCAGACCCGGTTGACCATCACCCGCGCCGCCAGCGGCTGCGCGGCGATCCACTCGGCCAGCGTGCGCCGGCGCAGCGACGTGCTGCCGGCCGGCGCCGGGAAGCGCAGCGGTGCGGGCGCCAGGACGGCCGGCACCGCCGGCGGCACCAACTCGCCGGGGCTCGACGCCAGGCCGCGGCGCAGCAAGGGCGTCGGCGGCACGTCGGAACGCGTTTCCACCAGGGCCATCACCTTCGCCGGCGGTGCCGCCTTGGCCTCGGTCGCCCCGCTGGGCAGGCCGAGCCGCTCGGTGCCGTTGAAAACGGCGACCAGTCCGTAGTAGTCGCGCGCCGGGATCGGCTCGGTCTTGTGGTCGTGACAGCGCGCGCAGCCGACCGTCAGGCCGAGGAAGACCGAGGACAGGGTCGAAACGACATCGTCCATCTGGTCGGCGCGGTACTGGGCGATGGCCTCGGGCGTCTTGCCCATGTTGTCGTCGTTGCTCGGTCCGTTGCGGCAGAAGCCGGTGGCGATCAGACTTTGCTCGTCCGCCCCGTCCACCTCGTCGCCGGCCAGCTGCTCGGCGATGAAGCGCGCGTAGGGCGTGTCCTCGTTGAAGCTGCGGATGACGTAGTCGCGGTACTTCCAGGCGTGCGGCCGGTCGAGATCGTTGTGGAAGCCGCTGGTGTCGGCGTAGCGGGCCA
>CAYYJK010000385.1:1901-3176 GCA_964472185.1 uncultured Prosthecobacter sp. | reverse complement strand
TGTTGTCGTGGCGGTGCATCAGCATCGGGCAGCCGTTGCCGACGTGGGTGAACATGCTCAGCCCGTGCTCGGTGGCGGCGCGCAGCTGCTCGAGCGAGGGGTTGCAGTGGCCGGCCGAAACGGTCACGCCGTTGCTGCTGAGGAACTCGGTGACGTGGTAGCGGTCGTCGTGCTCCGGCGCCAGGGTGACGATGCGGGCGAGGCCGCCGGCGGCGTCGAGCAGGCGCTTGGTGTCCTCGAGGTTCGCCGGCCGGACGCAGTGCGGCGGATGCGCGCCGACATAGCCTTTCTCGGGGTTGATGAACGGCCCTTCGATGTGGATGCCGGCGATGACCTGCTGCGCCAGCGGATCCTGGGCGCGCAGGCTGACCAGGGTGCTCATGCGCCGCTCGAGCACCGCGACCTCGTCAGTGATGAAGGTGGCCAGGATGGCGTCGCAACCGTCTTCGAGCAGGGCGACGCAGGCATGGTGCAGGGCTTCGGCGGTGAGGCCGTCACGGTTGAAGTCGGTGCCAGCGTAGCCGTTGACCTGGAGATCGAGAGGTTTCATCACGACCGGCACTATGCGGCGGCGGCGCGGCGAATGCGACCTCGGAAGTGCCGGGGTTGTGTGCTTTTGTGATGGCGGCTCAGTCCCGCACCTCCATCAGCGCAGTGAGCGTCTGGCGCAGCAGCACCGCCTCGGTCTCGTCCAGAGCCCGGCCCTGAACCACGGCCAGTTGCAGCAGCCCGAGACGGGTCGGACAGGGCAGCACGGTCAGCAGGTCGCCATTGGCCAGATGCTGGTGCAGCATGCGCGGCTCCTGCGCGCTGGCGGGCACGCTGGCGCGGCTGGCGGCGTTCCAGGCCATCAGCGTCGACAGCACCAGCCCCGACGGCGCCTGCGGCCCCCAGAGCAGATCGCCGTACTCGTCAATCATGAGCAGCTGCCCGCCCCCCAACCGGGCCTGCGCCCAGGCGGCGAAACGCTCCAGCCGCTCCTTCACCGTGGCGCCGGGCGGGACCTCAAAGGCGGGGCTCACCGGCGGCAGTTCGGCCAGCGGCGTCGCCACCACCGGCGCGGCCGGCGGCGGTTCGGCTGGCGGGATGGCGGCGGGGGGCGCCGCCGGACCGCGCGCCGGCAGCAGACCGGCCCGGATGGCCTTCTCGCGCAGGGTGCGCAGGCGCAGCCGGAACGCTTCCAGATCGGGTTGCGGTCCCGGCGCTTCCACAACCGCGTCATCCCACTCCGCCTCGTCCGACGGAACCACCGGTTCGGGCGCCGCGCTCACCGGC
>CAYYJK010000385.1:0-1801 GCA_964472185.1 uncultured Prosthecobacter sp. | reverse complement strand
TCAACCACCGGCTCAACCACCGGCTCAACCACCGGCTCAACCACCGGCTCAACCACCGGCTCAACCATGGACTCGGCTGCGGACTCGGCTGCGGACTCGGCTGCGGACTCGGCTGCGGACTCGACAGCGGACTCGGCTGCGGGCTCGACCGCGGGCGGAGCGGCGGCGACCGGCTGGCCGAGTGTGGCCGCGAGCGCCGCCCAGGAGCCTTCCGGCAGAAACGGTTCAACGGCAGGCGCAGGCGGCACCGGCGCCCGCAGCGCCTGCGCCAGGGAGTGCACCTTCTCAGGGTCAATCCAGGAGATTTGCATGGCCGGGGTCGCGGTCGTGGAACAGGCCGGTGCGCTGCTCGAGTTCGGCCGCCAACTGGTCGAAGACCAGCGCCTCCGGAGGCGGGTTGCGGCGGGTCAGGGCCAGCGGCAGGCCGAGCGCGCTGGCTTCCAGAAACGACTCCAGCCGCGGCACATTCTGCTCGAACATCAGGTCGGAGGGCAGCAGGCCGCGCAGTTCCGCGACGACGCGCTGGCTGATGGCGTTGCCGCCGATCACCATGGTCAGCAGGATGCCGGCGACCGTGACGCGCGCGCCCTCGGCGCGGAACCGCGCCAGCGTCTCCAGCATGTGCGGCACGCTGCGCACCGCCAGGGGCTCGGCCTGCTGCGGCACCAGGACGTAGTCGCAGGCCTTCACCACCGCCTCGGTCATGCCGTTGAGTCCGGCCGCCGTGTCAAACAGCACGCAGTCGACCCCGCTGCGCTCCGCGGCGCGCAGCAGCGCCTGCAGGCGGGCGGGCACTGCCGCCTCGGCCCAGCCGCGCCGGGCGCAGGCGTCAAACTGCCCCGACGGCAGGATCTGCAGCTCGGGCAGGCGCGTGGTCAGCACCAGTCCGGAGAACTCCGGCGCTGCGCAGAGCCAGTCGTAAAACCCCTGCCGGGCGCGGGTGGACCGCGCCAGCGACAGGCCGACGCCGCCCTGCGGATCGGTGTCGACGAGCAGCACCTTCCAGCCCCGCCGGGCGAGGGAGTAGGCGAGGTTGATGCACAGCGTGGTTTTGCCCACGCCGCCCTTCTGGCTGGCCGTTGCAATGGCGATCACGGCGAGCAGATAGACGAGCGTCCGGCGCTTTGCAGCCGCTTTTTTGGCGCATCGCCGCCTTCGGGCGGCGGACGGGTCATCTCCTGTCGATGTTCAGGAGATGGTGCGCGGTACAGGGTTCGAACCTGTGACCCCCACCATGTCAAGGTGATGCTCTACCACTGAGCTAACCGCGCAAAAGGTCGGGCCGATGAGATACTCGCCCCCCCCGGCCGAGGCAAGGGCTTTTTTAACCTTCCGCCCACTCTTCCATCAGCCGGTTCAGCTTGCGCTTGAGGCCGACCTTGGCGGCGGCGGACATGCGGTCGATGAACAGGATGCCGTTGAGGTGGTCGATCTCGTGCTGGAAGGCGCGCGCGAGCAGGCCGTCGGTCTCCCAGGTCTGGGTCTGGCCGTCGAGGGTCTCAAAGGTGACCTTGACGTCCTCGGAACGGCGGATGGCGCCGCGCAGGTGCGGGAAGCTCAGGCAGCCCTCTTCGTCGGTGTCCTTGTCCTTGCCGAGCTCCAGCCGCGGGTTGAGGAAGATCACCGGCATGTGCGCCGGCATGGCCGCCGGTTTGCCGTCGATGCGCAGGTAGGTGATGCAGTCGGGGTTGTGCGAGACGTCGATGACGGCGAGTTGGACGTCGCGGGCGACCTGCGGGGCGGCGAGGCCGACGCCGTTGGCGGCGCGCATGGTCTCGATCATGTCCTCGGCCAGCTGGCG
>CAYYJK010000384.1:0-3193 GCA_964472185.1 uncultured Prosthecobacter sp. | reverse complement strand
GATCTCGGCCCCGTCGCCGCCTCCGCGGCGGAACCCGCAGGCCCCGCCCTGGACGACCTGACCAAGGAGGAGCGCATCAAGCGCGAACTGCACCCGTTCGACGCCATCGAGCAGCTCCTGCTCGACGCGCGCTGGAACGCCAAGCCGGAGCCCGAAAGCGTCTTCCGCTACAAGTGGAACGGCCTGTTCTGGCTGAACCCGGTCAAGGACGGCTACATGTGCCGGCTGCGCATTCCCGGCGGCGTGGTGAAAAGCTACCAGCTGCGCGAGCTGGCCGCCATCGCCCGCGACCTGACCACCGGCTACATCCAGATCACCACCCGCAACAACTTCCAGATCCGGCTCATCGAGCCCAGGAACTGCCCGGAAGTGCTGCGGCGCATCCAGGGCTGCGGCCTGCACTCCAAGGGCGCCGGCGCGGACAACATCCGCAACATCACGATGAACCCCTGCGCCGGTTACGATCCGCACGAACTGATCGACGTCCGGCCGCTGGTCAACGAGCTGGCCACGCTGATCATCGGCAGCAAGGAGTTCTACGACCTGCCGCGCAAGTTCAACATCGCCTACGACGGCGGCGGGCTGATCAGTTCCGTCGAGGACACCAACGACATCGGCGCCAGCGCCGTGCACATCCGCGACAACGACGCCGGCATCGAGTCCGGAGTCTGGTTCCGCATCGCCCTCGGCGGCGTCACCGGCCACCAGACCTTCGCCAGCGACTGGGGCGTGATCGTGCCGCCGGCCCGGCTCAACGACGTCATGGTCGCCCTGCTGCGCGTCTTCATCCGCCATGGCGACCGCACCAACCGCAAGAAGGCGCGCTTCAAGTACGTCGTCGAGAACCTCGGCCTCGAGGGCGTGCTCGCCGAGGCGGAGGCGCTCCTGCCCTTCAAACTGACCCGCCTGGCGGCCGATTCGCCGCTGCAGGAGGCGCGCCGGTTCTCGCAGCAGGGGCACTCGCACGTCGGCATCCACGCGCAGAAGCAGGACGGACTCGTCTACGTCGGCGCCAGCGTGCCGGTCGGCCAGCTCACCGCCCGCCAGCTGGAGCGGATCGCCGACCTGGCGGAGAGCTACGGCAGCGGCGAAGTGCGGCTCACCGTCTGGCAGAACCTGATCATCCCCAACGTCCAGACCGCCTACGCCGCCACCCTGGCCAAGTCGCTCAAAAAGCTTGGCCTGCCCTGCGAACAGTCGAACCTGAAGAGCGGCTTCGTCGCCTGCACGGGCAACCGCTACTGCAAGTTCGCCGCCACCGACACCAAGGGCCATGCCATCGCCATGATGGAGCATCTCGACCAGCGGCTGAAGCTGGACCGGCCGGTCAACATCCACTTCACCGGCTGCCCGCACAGCTGCGCCCAGCACTTCATGGGCGACATCGGCCTGCTCGGCACCAAGGTGAAGTCGGAGTCCGGCGAGGGCTACCACATCACGGTCGGCGGCGGGTTTGGCGAGAACCGCAAGATCGGCCGGCAGGTGTTCAGCGGCGTGCCTTACGAAGCCCTGGGCGAGACGCTTGAGTCCATGCTCAAGGCCTACCTGGCGCAGCGCACTCCCGACGAATCCTTCCACGCTTTCTGCAACCGTCACACGGTCGGCCAGCTGCAGGCGTTTTTCAGCACCCCCTGATCCCGAATTGCGCCCCGTCATGAGCTGCCCGCTGCCCCGCTCTGCCGCCGACGACCGCCGCCCCGCGACGGACGCCGGCCGTGCGCTGCCGGCGGAGCTGCTGCTCGAAAACCTGCTCGAGGAGCAGCAGGCGCTGCGCACGCCGGTGGCCCTGTTTGCCGAGGCGTACGAAAGCGCTTCGCCGGCCCGGCGCTTCGCCCACCTCATCCCGCTCAGCCGCCCGGGACCGGGGGAGCAGTATGCGTTCGAAGTCGACCTCGACGCCTGCACCGGCTGCAAGGCCTGCGTCGCCGCCTGCCACAGCCTCAACGGCCTCGACGAGGATGAAAGCTGGCGCGACATCGGCCTGCTCACCGGCACGCGCCGCCAACCCTACCAGCAGACGGTCACCAGCGCCTGCCATCACTGCGCCGATCCGGCCTGCCTGAACGGCTGCCCGGTGCTGGCCTACGACAAGGATCCGGTGACCGGCATCGTCCGCCACCTCGACGACCAGTGCATCGGCTGCAGCTACTGCATCCTCAAGTGCCCGTACGACGTGCCCAAGTTCAACCTGAAGCGCGGCATCGTGCGCAAGTGCGACCTGTGCCAGGGCCGGCTGGCTGAAGGCGAGGCGCCGGCCTGCGTGCAGGCCTGCCCCAACGAAGCGATCCGCATCCGGCTGGTCACCCTCCCGCCGGTGCCGGCGCAAAAGCGGCTGCTGCCCGGCGTGTTCGATTCTTCCTACACCCGGCCGACGACCCGCTACGTGAGCCGCCGCGAAATCCCCGCGGAGGCGCAGCCGGCGGACGCCGGCCAGCTGAAACTCGACCCGGCCCATGATCCCCTGGCCTGGATGCTGGTCCTGACCCAGATGAGCGCCGGCGCGCTGCTCGGCACCGCCGGTGCGCTGCACCTGGGGGCGCTAAACCTGTTCCAGGCCAGCCTCAGCAGCGCAGTCGCCCTGCTCTTCGGCCTGACGGGCATCGGCCTCAGCGTACTGCACCTCGGCCAGCCCCTGAAAGCCTGGCGCGCCTTCCTGGGCTGGCGCCGGTCCTGGCTGGCGCGCGAGATCCTGGCGTTCGGCGCCCTGCCGGCCGGCGCCGCGGCGATCGCCGCCGCCTGGTGGCTGGACAATGCCGCCTGGATGCGGCTGGCGGTGTCCGGCACCGCGCTGGCCGCCCTGGCGGCCGTGGGCTGTTCGGTCATGGTCTATGTGGACACCCGCCGGCCGTTCTGGTCGCCGGCCCTCACCGGCGGCAAGTTTTTCGGCACGCTGGCCGTGCTCGGCGCCGGCCTGTGCGGCGCGATCTGGAGCTGGCTGGGTCTGGCGGCCGCCACACCGGCCCTGTCCGCCGCCCTGGCCGGCCTGTGGCTGCTGTCGGTCTGGGAGATCGCCGGCCACCGGCGCGCGCTCGAGGATGAATCCAGCCCCTGGCACCGTTCGGCGCGCCTGCTGCAGCAGCGCCTGCGCGCCCGGCTGGAGTGGCGCTCGGCGCTGCTGGTGATCAACGGCCTGCTGGTGCCAACCGTCATCGCCGCCGGCGGCCCGCCGCCCGCCCTCGCCACCCTGGCCCTC
>CAYYJK010000383.1:0-3221 GCA_964472185.1 uncultured Prosthecobacter sp. | reverse complement strand
CCCTGCAGCGCGCCGCGGCGCAGCCCGAGGGCTTTGCGCCCTTGCGCCGGCTGCTCCGGCCCTACCTGCTGCGCCGGATGAAGACCGACCGGCGCATCCTGCCTGACCTGCCCGAGAAAACCGAGGTCAAGGCCTGGTGCGGGCTCACGCGCCGGCAGACCGCGATTTACGCTAAGCTGGTGGACCAGCTGGCGCGCATGCTCAACGATCCCGGCCTCGAGCCCGACCGTCGCCAGGGGCTGATGCTCGGCTTTCTCACCCAGTTCAAGCAGGTCTGCAATCATCCGAGCCACTGGAACGGCGACGGCGTCTGGGAGGCCGCGGACAGCGGCAAATTTCTGCGCTTGCGCGAAATCTGCGCCGAGCTGGCCGAGCGGCGCGAGCGCGTGCTGGTGTTCACCCAGTTCCAGGAGACCTGCGCACCGCTGGCCCGCCTGCTGGCGGACGTTTTCGGCCGCGAGGGGCTGGTGCTGCACGGCGGCGTGCCGGTGGCGAAACGCGCCGCGTGCGTGGCCGAGTTCCAGCAGCCCGGCGGCCCGCCGTTTCTGGTCGTGTCGGTGAAGACGGGCGGCACCGGGCTCAACCTCACCGCCGCCAGCCACGTCATCCATTTCGACCGCTGGTGGAATCCGGCGGTCGAGAACCAGGCCACCGACCGCGCCTTCCGCATCGGCCAGCAACGCAACGTGCTGGTCCACAAGTTTGTCTGTCAGGGGACGCTGGAGCAGCGGATCGACGCCCTGCTCGAGCAGAAGCAGGCCCTTGCGGAGGATCTGGTCGGCGGTGCGGAGGCCCTGCTGAGCGGCTTGAGCGCCGGGGAACTGCTCCGCCTCGTTTCGCTGGATGTGAACGCCGCGCTGGTTTAAATCGCCGCATGTCGTGGCAGCAGGACGAGGCCGGGGAAAGCCGGGAACGGGTGCAGCGGGAGATCGCCAGGCGCCGGGCGGCCGGCGAACTGCTGGAGCCGCTGGCCGTGCCGCCGGGCAGCCGCAAGCTCTGCCAGTCTTTCTGGGGGCAGGCCTGGTGCCGGCATCTCGAGGCGCATGCGCACCATGAGGGGCGCCTGCCGCGCGGGCGCAGCTGCCTGCGGCGCAGCCAGGTCTTCGACTTGAACGTCGAACCCGGCCGGGTGCGCGCCGTCGTTGCCGGTTCGCGGTTGCACGACACCGTGGTGCACCTGCGGCCGCTGGCGCCCGAGCGCTGGCAGCGGCTGGTGGCCGCCGGAGCCGGGCAGGTGGGTTCGCTGCTTGATCTGCTGGCGGGCAAGCTGGGCGAAGGCCTGCTGCAGCTGCTGACCGATCCCGAGCTCGGGCTGTTTCCGCAGCCCGGGGAGATGCGTTTCGACTGCACGTGTCCGGACGACGCGGATCTGTGCGAGCACGCGGCTGCCGTGCTGTACGGCGTCGGCCTGCGGCTGGATCAGGACCCCGGGCAGCTGTTCACGCTGCGCGGCGTGAATCAGGCGGACCTGCTGACCGCCGCGGGGGCGGCGACGGCGGCCGGCCTGGAGTCTGACGCGGCCGGCTGGGACGGGGCCGATCTCGCCGGCCTGTTCGGCATCGAGCTGGAGGCGGACGGGCGGCCGCCGCCCCCGGCCCTCACTTGAGTTCGAAGCCCGGGATGCCGAGGCGTTGGGCGACCCGCAGCGGCCGGCGCATCGCTTCCTCCATGCGCTGGGCTTCGTCGCCGCCGCGCAGGTCCCGGCAGTCGGGATGCGCTTCCGGAGCGGCGATCAGGCCGAGGTGGTGCAGCACGTGCGCCGTGCTGTGCTTGTAGGGCGAGGCGCTGAGCCGGTCGTCGAGCCGGAACACCAGATCTTCGAAGGACTGGAAGGCCTCGAACAGCTTGTACACGCGGGTGTCGAAGCGGCCGGTGCCGGTCTTGAAGCGTTTGTCCGCGACGCTGTCGAGCAGCCACATGTCCTTGGCGGCGCAGATGAGCGGGCAGGCGCTGACACCGGCGCCGATCAGCAGGGGCAGGCCCAGGCGGATCGCGGTGGCGATGCCGTAGTCGTCGCCGCTGTGCGGCGCGAACGGCAGCTGCAGCGATTTGCACATCGCCGCCCAGTACAGGAAGTGCGGTTCGTCGAGCGTGCTGACCTTGCCGCCGACGTACTTGGGGTGGTTGGCGATCTCGTGCAGCAGCCAGGGTTCGTAGGGCGTCGCCCAGGAGACGAAGGAGGGTTCCAGGGCGTGCGCGATGGCCGGGTGGGTGATGTCCTCGGCGATCTCGAAGTAGGCGTCGCGTCGCGCCTCCGGCTCCAGGAGGTTGAGCAGGCGCGAGGTCATGATCATGACCTCGGCGTTGTCGTGCGACTGGGCGATGTCGAGCAGCGGCCGGTAGCGTTCGGCTTGGAAAACCTCGTCATGCTCCGCGCCGCGGGCGGTGATGCCGGCGATGAAGCGCTGGTCCGGAAACTCCGCGCGGAAGCGCCGCAGCACCTCGGCGTAGAGATCGTTGCTGAGGTCGAAGATGTAGCCGGTGTCGGCGTTGAGCACGAACACCATCTCGACCCCGTAGTGGGCGCCGCACTGCTGCATCCAGCGCACGCTGCGGTGGAAGCCCTCCCAGTCCGGCTGCCGGTCCTTGAACGGCAGCAGGGCGGCCACGCACAGGCGGGCGCGGGTGCTGTGGTCCGCCAGCGCCTCCTCGGCGGTGTAGGCCCAGACGGTGTCCTGCCAGGGCGTGTCGGGCTTCAGGTCGGCGGGGTTCGAGATGAGGTCGCGCATGGGGGGCGGGGGCGGAACCTGAAGTGATCAGCGGGCCGGCTTGTCGAGGCGGTGCAGCGCGCCGTTCCAGTCGAGCACAAGCAGTTCGCCGTCGGCGGCCGTGCAGAAGGCGGTGGGTTTGACCAGGATGGTCGGCTTCTTTTTCGGATCGCTGGCCGGGGTCTGCGGGCTGGTGTACAGCAGGTCGTTGCTGAGCACCTTGCCGCTGGCATCGGTGCGCAGCGCCCAGATCTTGCCGAGCACGAAGTCGCCGTAGATGTAGGCGCCCTGCAGTTCGGGCAGGTTCTTGCCCTTGTAGATGACGCCGCCGGTGATGCTCAGGCCCTCGCCGTGGTGGTACTGGTGGATCGGGTCGATCAGCGCCGCGCCTTCCGGCGGCAGATCGCTGCGCAGCGGGAAGGCCTGGGCGCCCTCGCGGAAGCTCCAGCCGTAGTTGCCGCCCTTGGTGATCCAGTTGATCTCCTCCCAGAGATCCTGGCCGACGTCGGCCAG
>CAYYJK010000382.1:1161-3229 GCA_964472185.1 uncultured Prosthecobacter sp. | reverse complement strand
AGCGCCGCCGCCGCCGCGCGCAGGCCGAGACGGCCGCCGCGCAGGGCGTGGTCGATCACCTCCTCCAGCAGGGCCACGACGCGACCCGCGTCCAGGACGCGGATCAGGCTGCCCGCGCTCAGGCCGAGCTCGTCGAGCAGCGCCGCCGCGCGCGGACCGGCCAGGTTGAAGAAGTACTTCACCATCGGATCCTCGCTGTCCGAGCGGATGACGTGCGGCGTGGCCGGATCCAGGAAGAAGGCGTGACCGACGCCCAGTTCCTGCACGCGGTTCATCAGGGTCACCTGGCCGCGGCCGCGCGAAACAAACTCGAAGGCAAGAAAGGGAAAGCTCTGGCGGTCCATGACGAAGTCCGGCGCGCACCACTCGCAGCCGCCGCCGACCAGGCCGAGGGCGCCGCGCTGGCGCTCCCGCCAGTCGGGCAGGAAGAACCTCCGGGTGCGCATCACCTGGGTGGAGAAGTAGTCGGCCTGTTCGGTTGCGGTCATGACGGACGGAAAACCGCGCCAGTCTCCGGAGTTCTGTCGCCCGGGTCAAGAATCGTCATCCGGCTGCCAAAGATGGGCACATGCCGGGCCTTGCTCGGATTTAAGCTCCGATGCCAAGCTGGACGCTACCCGCCATGCCCCTGCCCAAGCCCCTCCGCGGCATCATTCCGCCCGTCGTCACTCCCCTGTCCGGCCGCGACACGCTCGACATCGCCGGCCTGGAACGGCTCGTCGACCACCTGCTGCGCGGCGGCGTTCACGGCCTGTTCATCCTCGGCACCACCGGCGAGGCCCCCAGCCTCAGCTACCGGCTGCGCCGCGAGCTGATCGAGCGCACCTGCGCGCTGGTCGCCGGCCGCGTGCCGGTGCTGGTCGGCATCACCGACACCGCCTTCATCGAGAGCGTCAGCCTGGCGAACTTCGCCGCGGACCGCGGCGCCAGCGCGGTCGTCACCGCCCCGCCCTACTACTTCCCCGCCGCGCCGCCGGAACTGCAGCAGTACATCGAGGACTTGGCGGCCGAGATGCCGCTGCCGATGTTCCTCTACAACATGCCCGGCCTCACCAAGGTCAGCTTCGACATCGAACTGGTGCGCCGCGCCCTCGACCTGCCTGGCATTGCCGGGGTCAAGGACAGCTCCTGCGACATGATCTACTTCCACCGCCTGATCGAAGTCGCCCGGCAGCGCCCGGAGTGGAGCGTCCTGGTCGGTCCGGAGGAACTGACGGCGGAGGCCGTGCTGCTCGGCGGCCACGGCGGCATCAACGGCGGCGCCAACCTGCACCCGCAGCTCTACGTGCGGATGTACGAAGCCGCCGCCGCGCAGGACCTGCCGCGCACCCGCCAGCTGCATGCCGAAGTCATGCGCCTGGCCGGCAGCATCTACACCGTCGGCCGCCACAAGAGCGCCATCATCAAGGGCATCAAGTGCGGCCTGTCCCTGCTCGGCATCTGCGAGGACCAGATGGCCGAGCCGTTCCAGCGCTTCAACGCCCCCGAACGCGCGCAAATCCGCGAAAGACTCGCCGCGCTCGGACTGATCTCCTGAACCCGCCTTTCCACCGCATGCACCGCCGCACCTTTCTGGCCCTGACCGGCCTCGCCCTGACGACCGCCGCCCGCGCCGCGGATCCCGCCGTCCTGACCTCCGAGTTCATCTACGACACCGGTCCGTATCCGCAGATCCACGCGACGACGATCGCCGAAACCCCGGCCGGCCTGGTGGCGGCCTGGTTCGGCGGCACGCACGAGAAGAATCCGGACGTCGGCATCTGGGTGTCGCGGCAGGTCAACGGCCAGTGGACGCCCAGCGTCGAAGTCGCCAACGGCGTCCAGCACGCCCGGACGGACGGCACGGTCGTGCGCCATCCGACCTGGAACCCGGTGCTGTTCCAGCCCAAGGACGGGCCGTTGATGCTGTTTTACAAGGCCGGCCCGACGCCGCAGACCTGGTGGGGCATGCTCACCACCTCGACCGATCACGGCCGGACCTGGGAGCAGCCGCGCCGCCTGCCCGAGGGCATTCTCGGCCCGGTGAAAAACAAGCCGGTCGCGCTGGCCGACGGCAGCATCCTCTGCC
>CAYYJK010000382.1:0-1061 GCA_964472185.1 uncultured Prosthecobacter sp. | reverse complement strand
CTCGGCCCGGTGAAAAACAAGCCGGTCGCGCTGGCCGACGGCAGCATCCTCTGCCCGACCAGCGAGGAGTTGCCCGCCGCGAAAAAGGGCGACAAGGAAACCTGGACCGTGCACTTCGAGCGCACACGCGACTTCGGCCGCACCTGGGAGCGCACGCCACCCCTGCACGACGGCCAGACCATCCAGGCCATCCAGCCCAGCGTGCTCTTCCTCGGCGGCGACAAGCTGCTCGCCCTCGGCCGCTCGCGCCAGGATCGCGTCTTTGAGATCGTCAGCGAGGACGGCGGCAAGACCTGGGGGGAGATGACCCTCGGCAGCCTGCCCAACAACAACAGCGGCACCGATGCCGTGACCCTGGCCGACGGCCGCCACCTGATCATCTACAACCACATCGGCGGTACGCCCGGCAAGTGGGGCGGCAAGCGCACGCCCTTGAACCTGGCGGCCTCGACCGATAGCGCAAAATCCTGGCAGGCCGCGCTCGTGCTGGAAAGCGAACCCGGCGAATACAGCTACCCCGCCATCATCCAGACCCGGGACGGCCTCGTCCACATCACCTACACCTGGAAGCGCCAGAAGGTGAAGCACGTCGTCGTCGACCCCGCCAAACTCAGCCTCAGGCCGATCGTCGACGGCCAGTGGCCGCCGTGAGTCCACGGCACCTCCGTTCTTCAACCGCGGCCTGATGCCGGATCGGCGGGTACGCACGGCATGCCTTTGGAGCTCGCCGCCGGCAGGTTTTTCAAGTATCAGGGCATGCCACTTGACCTGACCGCATGCGCCCGATCAAACCTGACCCCGCCTTTTTACCACCCTCAGCCCAAACTAAGGGAGCCGGTGACGCCGTCACGCTCCCTGAAGCACCGCGCTTGCGCCCGCCGACCGCCGTCGCGGCTGGTGATTCCAGCAGGGCTCCCGTACGGATTTCCTGAAAGCGGAGGCGTTCCCAACCCCGGCTCGGCCCTTCCTTTCTGCCCATGCGCTTCTTTTTCCTCCTGATCTTCAGCACCGCCCTCTTCGCCGCGGAACCGCCCATCACGCTCTGGCCAGAGGGAGCGCCC
>CAYYJK010000381.1:0-3229 GCA_964472185.1 uncultured Prosthecobacter sp. | reverse complement strand
TCTGCTCGACGCGGCCGGCGTGCATGACGGCGATGCGGTGGCTCAGGCTCAGGGCCTCGCCCTGGTCGTGGGTGACGTAGATGAAGGTGGTGCCGACCTGCCGGTGCAGCGCCTGGAGCTCCGCCAGCAGGTGCTGGCGCAGCTTGAGGTCGAGCGCGGCCAGCGGTTCGTCGAGCAGCAGCACCTGCGGTTCGTTGACCAGGGCGCGGGCGATGGCGACGCGCTGGCGCTGGCCGCCGCTCAGCTGCGCCGGGCGCTTGTCCGCCTGCCCGTCGAGCTGGACCAGGCCGAGCATGCGGTCGACCGCCGCGCGGATCTGCGCCGCCGGCCGGCGCGCCATGCGCAGGCCAAAGGCGATGTTCTCGCGGACGTCGAGGTGCGGGAACAGGGCGTAGTTCTGGAACACCGTGTTCACCGGCCGGCGCTCCGGCGGCAGCCGGGTGATGTCGCGGCCCTCCAGCAGCAGGCGGCCGCCGTCGGGCTGTTCGAAGCCGGCCAGCAGGCGCAGCAGCGTGGTCTTGCCGCAGCCGCTGGGGCCGAGCAGGGAAAAGATCTCGCCGCGGGCGATGCTCAGCGACACCCCGTCCACCGCCCGCTGGGCGCCAAATTGTTTGGCGAGGTTGTCGATGACCAGGAAGTCGTGCACGGTGGGCGGAGTCGGGGAGCGGGTTGAAAACAACTGCCAACGATGCCAAATCCCTGCAAACCCAATCTGTGAGCGACGATCTTTTCACCTCCCCGGAACCGCCCGCCCCCGCCGCCGCGGGACCGGAGGCGCCGCTGGCCTCGCGCATGCGGCCGCGCACGCTGGCCGAGTATGCCGGGCAGGGGCACATTCTGGGCGAGGGCAAGCTGCTGCGCCGGGCGGTGCAGGCGGACCGGTTTTCCTCGATCATCCTGTACGGGCCGC
Organism: uncultured Prosthecobacter sp.; assembly: GCA_964472185.1. GTDB lineage: Bacteria > Verrucomicrobiota > Verrucomicrobiia > Verrucomicrobiales > Verrucomicrobiaceae > Prosthecobacter. The sequence continues at coordinate 2,319 of CAYYJK010000381.1, read as the reverse complement.
CCGGCGTGGGTAAGACCACGCTCGCCCACATCATCAGCCAGGAGACCCGGGCGCGCTTCGTCACCCTCAGCGGCGTCGAAAGCAGCGTCGGTGACATCCGCAAGGAAGCCGAGGCGGCTGCGCGGCTGCGCAAGCTGACCGGACAGGGCACCATCCTGTTCGTCGACGAAATTCACCGCTTCAACAAGGCCCAGCAGGACGTGCTGCTGCCGCACCTCGAGCGCGGCACCCTGCGTTTCATCGGCGCCACCACCCACAACCCGTTCTTTTACGTCAACAGCCCGCTGGTCAGCCGTTCGCAGATCTTCACCCTCGAGCCCCTCGGCCTGGAGGATCTGGAGGGCCTGATGGAGCGGGCGCTGGCCGATGCCGAGCGCGGCCTCGGGGCCTGGCGGGCGGAACTGACGCCGGAGGCGAGGCGCCACCTGGCGACGGTCAGCGACGGCGACGCCCGCAAGTGCCTGAACGCCTTGGAGCTGGCGGTACTGTCCTCGATCCCCGGCGCGGACGGGCGCATCCGCATCGATCTGGCGGCCGCCGAGGAGTCGGTGCAGCAGAAGACGGTGGTCTACGACGGTGACGGCGACGCCCATTACGACACTGCCAGCGCCTTCATCAAGTCGATGCGCGCTTCCGATCCGGACGCCGCGGTGTACTGGCTGGCCAAGATGCTCTACGCCGGCGAGGACATCCGCTTCATCGCCCGGCGCATCGTCATCGCCGCCAGCGAGGATGTCGGGCTGGCCGACAGCAACGCGCTGCGCGTGGCGGTGGCGGCGCAGCAGGCTGTGGAGGCCATCGGCATGCCCGAGGCGCGCATCATCCTCAGCCATGCGGTGATCTACGTCGCCACCGCGCCCAAGAGCAACCGCGCCTATCAGGCCATCAACAGCGCGCTGGAGGACGTCAAGAACGGCCGCACGCTGCCGGTGCCCAAGCACCTGCGCGACAGCCACTACGCCGGCGCCAAGCAGTTCGGCCACGGCGAAGGCTACCTGTATCCGCACGATTTCGAGGGCGGGTTCGTGCCGCAGCGCTGCCTGGAGGGCGGCCGGCAGTACTACGAGCCGACCACGAACGGTCTCGAGGCCCGCATCAAGGAGCGCCTGGACCATCACCGGCGATTGTGGGAGGCCGGAGAGCGGCCGGAAGCGGCCGGCTGAGCAATCTTGGCCAAGGTTCCCGGAAAGTCGGCGACGCGCGGTCCGTTGGAGTAGGCCTGCCTGCTCATGCTCCGCTGTCTCCCCCTGCTTTTCCTCGTGCTGGCCGCTTCGGTGACGGCGCAGTCGCCGGTTCCGCCATCGGTCCGTGAACTCGGGGAGTTGCTGGCTTCGCCGCCGGCGAATCCGGGGCGGATCCGCGAGCAGGTGCTGCGCCTGTTCGGCCGCGAACGGCTGCTCCAGGGCAAGGCCGGGCCGCGCATCGAGGGCACCACGGTCGCCTGGGCGGTCATGGACATGCAGCCCGCCCGGGTGGTGCGCCAGGACGGCACGCTGATCGGCGACATGATCCGCCTTGGCGACGACGGCCTGCAGGTGCTGGTGCGCCCGTTCGCCAATTTTCAGCAGTTCGGCTACCGCATCGAGGTTGAGGGCATGGCGCGCGTGGCCGGGCCGGTGCACCTCGAGCACTTCGAGTACACGGCGGACAGCCTGCGCCAGCCGGACGTGCCGCAGGGCCGTCTGGAAAAGTTCGAGTGGCGCGACAGCCGCGTCTTTCCGCAGACGGTGCGCGAGGTGACCGTCTACCTCCCGCAGCAGTATCGGCCGGGCGAGCCGGCCTGCCTGATGGTCTGGCAGGACGGCAGCCGCCACGCGGACCCCAACGGCTCCATGCGCGCCAGCGTGGTCTTCGACAACCTGATCGCCAAGCGCGAGATGCCAGTCACCATCGGCGTCTTCGTCGATCCGGGTCGCCAAGCCGGTCAGAAGCCCGGGGCGCGACCGGCCAACCGCAGCTTCGAGTATGACAGCCTGGGCGACGCCTACGCGCGCTTTCTTCTCACCGAGATCCTGCCCGAGGTGCAGAAGCGGTACGGCGTGAAGTTCCGGCCGGAACCGGAAGCGCGGGCGATTGCCGGCGGCTCGTCCGGCGGCATCTGCGCCTTCACCGCCGCCTGGGAGCGTCCCGACCAGTTCCACAAGGTGCTTTGCTGGGTGGGCACCTTTGTCGACATCCGCGGCGGCAACGCCTACCCCTACCTGCTGCGCGTCACCGAGCGCAAACCCCTGCGCGTCTACCTGCAGGACGGCACGCATGACCTCGACAACAAGTTCGGCAACTGGCCGCTCGCCAACCGCATGATGGAGGCCAGCCTCA
>CAYYJK010000380.1:608-3233 GCA_964472185.1 uncultured Prosthecobacter sp. | reverse complement strand
TTCCTGAAAAGCTCCGCCACCACGGCGCTGGGCGGCGGCTTGCTCGCTGGAACCTCGGGGCCGGCACGAGCCGCGGACCGGTCCGCGCGAAGCAATGCCATCGTCCGGGAAAATGCCAAGGAAGGGACCCTCGACTGGCAGCTCACGCGCGTGCGGCTCGACAAGTCCGACGGCTTTCGGTCGCCGATGATCGAGGGGTACTGCTCGCGGCAGAGCGTGAAGGCGGGCGAGACGATCGACATCATGGTCTCGACCGCGCCCGCGGCGAAGTTCACCCTCGAAATCTTCCGCACCGGCTACTATGGCGGCAAAGGGGCGCGGCTGATGAAGGTGCTCGGACCTTTCGACGGCAAGGCGCAGCCGGTGCCCAAGCCCGGCGCCAAGGACCTGCACGAGTGCCGCTGGGAGCCGGCCACGACGCTCGCCATTCCCGAGGACTGGGTCAGCGGGGTCTATCTCGGCCGGCTCACCACGCTGCCGGATCAGCCGAACAAGCCGTATTGGCAGAGCTACGTCATCTTCATCGTGCGCGACGACCGGCCCGCGGACATCTTGTTCCAGTGCTCCGACAACACGTGGCAGGCCTACAACCGCTGGCCGACGCATTACTCGGTCTACACGCATCCGAAGGGCAACCAGGGCCCCTGGGCCGACGTGAGTTTCGACCGGCCTTACGGGCGGCAGTCGCAATACACCGGCATCGTCAACGACCCGCTCTCGGTCGGCTCCGGCGAGTTCACCTCCTTCGAGCAGCCGCTCTCCTACTGGCTTGAAGAGCACGGCTACGACGTCAGCTACTGCTCGAACAGCGACATGCTCACGCCCGAGCGCGGGCTGAAGTGCAAGACCTTCGTCAGCGTCGGCCACGACGAGTACTGGGACATCCGCCAGTTCCGCAGCGCCGAGAAGATGCGCGACGCCGGCGTGAACCTGATGTTCCTCTCCGGCAACTCGGTCTGCTGGGTGACCCCCATGCGCGCGGGGTTCGATGGGCGCGAAAACCGGATCATGTTCCGCGGCGGCCCCTACGGCGGCGACCAGGACTACGCGAAGGATCGCCAGGAGAAGAACGGGCCGTTTCCCGAGCACGGCCCCGATGAGGGCCTGCTCATGGGCGCGCGCAACGGCCGGCCCATCAACGGCGGCGGCGATTGGATCGTGACCCAGCCCGAGCACTGGATTTTCGAAGGCACGGGCATGAAGAAAGGCGACCGCATTCCCGGCCTCGTCGGCTGGGAGTATCACAACCTCGCCGCGACGGAGATCCCCGGCCTGGAAGTCATCGCGGAAGGGCCCGTGTGGGTCGGCGGCGAAAACCTCTCGCACTACACCGCCACGGTCCATCCCGGCCCGAAAGGCAACTGGATCTTCAACGCCGCGACCATCTTCTGGTGCCAGGGACTCAGCCATCCGCCCGGCCACACGCTGCCCTGGTCGCACTGGTCGCGCCCGCACGGCCCCGATGAACGCGTGCAGAAAATCACCCGCAACTTCCTGGACAAGGTCCTCGCATGAAACCGCGCCGCGTCCTCCCGCTCCTCTGCAGCCTGCTGCTACCGACGCTCCTGCCCGCCGCGGAACTGCTCATCGGCTCCGCGACGGTGGACATCACGCCGGACAGGCCGGTGGCGCTCGCAGGGCAGTTCAGCACCCGCATCTCGCAAAAGGTGGAAACGCCGATCGTCGCAGCGGCGCTGGCCATCGAGTCGCGCGTGGACGGCAAGCCGCAGGATTCGGCGATCATGATCGCCTGCGATCTGGTGGCGATCCGGCCCGGCATTCAGGAGCAGTTCCGGCAAAAGCTCGCCTCGCGGCTGCCGGGCGTGGACATGGGGAAAGCCTTCCTTTCCGCAACGCACACGCACACCGCGCCCGTGACCGGCGAATTGAAGACGAACCCTTTCCTGTACGCCATCCCGGCCGAGGGCGTGATGCAGCCGGACGCCTATGTGGAGTTCCTCGTCGAGCGACTGGCGCAGGCGGCCGTGCAGGCCTGGGAGAAGCGCCGGCCGGGCGGCGTGAGCTGGACGCTGGGTCATGCCGTGGTGGGACACAACCGCCGCGCCGTCTATGAGGACGGGCATGCGCAGATGTATGGCAAGACCGCGCTGCCGGGCTTTCGCAACATCGAGGGCGGCGAAGACCATGCGGTGGAGACGCTGTTCTTCTGGGACGCGGAAAAGCGCCTGCAGGCCGTCGCCGTCAACCTCGCCTGCCCCGCGCAGGAAGTGGAGCACGGCAGCAACATCAACGCCGACTTTTGGCATGAGGTGCGCGAGCAGTTGAAGACCCAACTCGCGCTGCCGGAACTGACCGTGCTCGGCTGGTGCGGAGCGGCAGGCGACCAGTCACCGCACCTCATGTATCGCAAAGCCGCCGAGGAGCGCATGCTCAAGGCGCGCGGTTTGACGCGGCTGCAGGAAATCGGCCGGCGCATCACCACGGCGATCCTCGACACCCTGGACCTCGCCAAGGCCGACATCCGCATGGACGCCGCCTTTGCTCACAGCACCACGACGCTGCAACTCTCGCCGCGCCGCATCACCCCGCGCGAGTATGAGGATTCAAAGAAGGTCGTCGCGGAGTTCAGCGGTCTGGTGGGCACCGGCGGCTTTGCGACTGTGC
>CAYYJK010000380.1:0-598 GCA_964472185.1 uncultured Prosthecobacter sp. | reverse complement strand
CAGGCCGTGCGCACGGTTTTTTCTCCCCTCAACCGCGCCGTGCAAAACCCCGACAACCGCCTGCGGGCCACCCTCGAGCGTGAGAGCGGCGTGGTGCGCCGCTTTGAGGAGGGCGACAAGCTGCCGCCCTACGCCATGGACCTGCATGCGCTGCGCATCGGCGACATCGCCATCGCCACGAACCCCTTCGAACTGGACCTCGACTACGGCCTGCAGATGAAGGCCCGCAGCCCGGCCGAGCAGACCTTCATCATCCAGCTTGCCGGCGATTCCGGCGGCTACCTGCCCACCCCCAAAGCCATCCAAGGCGGCAGCTACTCCGCCCTGCCCGTGAGCAACAAGGTCGGGCCCGAAGGCGGCCAGGAGCTGGTGAGTGAGACAGTGAAAGCCATCCACGCTTTCTGGCCTGCGACAGCTCAGGAGAAGAGGGGCAAGTGACCCTCCAGGCTGCGGCACGAACCTGCGCCCGGCGTCTCACGCACCTGCCGCGCCGTCAGTCTGGGGCGCTGCAGCTGCCATCCAGTGCGCCGGGGACCCAACCGCCCGGGATGCGCGCGCAGCTTCCATCGCGGCCTCCGTCATGAAGCGCCCGACGGAG
>CAYYJK010000379.1:0-3270 GCA_964472185.1 uncultured Prosthecobacter sp. | reverse complement strand
GCGAGGGGTAGACGGTGGTGCCGCTGACGTTGCGGCCGGTGTGCATGCGGTTGGAAGCCGCGGCGTGCTCGTCGATGACGTCGTGGTGCACCGTGCGCACCGCGGTGATGTGCTCCATGAGCTTGGCGCAGCGCGACAGATGCTCGGTGACCTTCACGCCCGGCACGGAGGTCTCGATGCTCGGATAGTAGCTGCCCGCTTTCTTCGCCTTGGCGTCGCCCAGGGCCTTCGGATCCCAGGTGTCCACCTGCGCGGCGCCGCCGCCAAGCCAGATGTGGATGCAGTGCTCCGCTTTGCCCCTGGGGAAATGCGCGACATGGTCGGCCGCAGCGGCCGCACGCAGGGGATCCAGGCCGGAAGCAAGGCCGCTGGCGCCGGCGAGCTGCAGGAAGTGACGTCGGTTCATGAGCGGAATCGGTTCAAGGCAGGTGGACAAATTCAGGGGAGTTGGCGAGCGCCCAAAGCATGTCTTCCAGACGCTCGCGCCAGTCGGCCTGCAGAGCGGTGGTGGGCGGGTCCCCCTCGCGGGCGCGCTTCTCCATCTCGATCTTGATGCTGTTGGCGCCGGCGGAGAGGTGGTTCGACCAGGCGACGTACTTCAGCGGCGGCAGCTTCACGGGCGGCGGCCGCCGGTCCTCGGGCAGGATGCGCTCGGCAAACCCCGGCCCGAGCAGGGCGCGGAACTCCGCGCGTTCAGCGGCACTCGGCTGGCGCGTGAGCAGGCGCAGGAACACCTGATCGATCAGGCCGTCGAGCGGCAGGTCCGGCTGCAGCGCCAGCGCGGTGAAGCCGCCCGTCTCGCTGAGCGTGGTCACCCAGCGGCCGAGGGCGCCGTTAGCGAGGATCGCCGGCTGGCGCACGTTGGCGGCGGTCTCGCGCACGCTCTTCGGCTCCTGGCGCGAGGGGCGCCAGCCGAAGTTCTCGAGCACGTCGACGATGACCTGCGCCTTGGGGATGGCCAGGCTGGGGCGGTCGCGCTCGTTGGACAGCGAGGTGAACTCCCAGGCGCGGCGCGGCAGGCCCAGGCTGATCATGGCGCTCTGCGACTGGGTGCCGTCGTTGTCCATGGTCAGCTCCTCCGAGTCGAGGTCCTTGCCGGCGGCGGCGAACAGCGAGTCGACGATCTGCTCGGCGGTCATGCGCCGCGGTTCCGGCGCGGCGAAGTCCGGCGTCTGCCCGGGCGCGGCGGGCTGCGACTGGCGCTGGTAGGCGGCGGAGTTCAGGATCAGCCGCTGCAGGTGCTTGATGTCGTAGCCGTGCGCGACCAATTCGCGCGCCAGCCACTCAAGCAACTCCGGATGCGCCGGCTTGGAGGCCTCCCAGTCGTCCACCGGCTCGACCATGCCGCGGCCGAGCAGCTGCTTCCAGACCCGGTTGACGAGCACCTGGGCGAAGCGGTCGTTGCGCGGCGAGGTGATCAGGGCGGCGAGCTGTTCGCGGCTATCCTCCGGTTTCGCCGCCCGGGCGGCGGCGCGGGCCGGCAGCAGGCTCCGGTCGAACAGCTTCGGCCAGGCCGGTTCGACCACCTCGCCGGGCTTGAGGGTGATCTCGATGAGCGGCTTGCGCCCGGCAAAGGTGCTCATGGGCACCGACGAGGTCGCCGGCAGCTTCAGGGGCGCGCGGTTGAGCATGGCCGCCATCTCGAACAGGTCGCGCTGCTTCGACTGGTGGTAGGGCGAGTCGTGGCAGCGGGCGCAGGTCATCTCCTGGCCGAGGAAGGCGGTGCTGAGAATGTGCGCCTTGGCGGCCATCGGCACGTCGTTCTCCGCCGCCATGGCAAAACCGCCAGGGCCGCCGGCGAGGACGTCGCCCTCCATGCGGATGAGCTCGGTGACAAAGCGGTCCATCGGCAGGTTGTCGCTGAGCGCCTCGTGGATCCAGAAGCGGAACGGCCCGGAGTTGTTCAGGCTGGGCTTGAGGATGTTCGGATTCTCCGCAAGCACGTCCTGCCAGTAGCTGGTCCAGTGATCGGCCCAGCGCGGGTCGGTGAGCAGGCGGTCAATGACCGAGGCGCGCCGGGTGGTGGAATCCTCGGCGAGGAAGGCGGCGATCTCGTCCGCGCTCGGCACCAGCCCGACCGTGTCGAGGCTGACCCGGCGCAGGAAGGCGAGATCTTCGGTCAGCGGCGCCGGCTCGACCTTCCGGGCGGCGCCGGCGTAGGAAGCGCCCTGGCGGATCCAGTCGCCAAGCAGCTGACGCTGTGCCGCCGACAGCGGCTCGCCCTTCGGCGGCATGATGTCGTCCCCGGCCTCGGGATGCACGAGCGCGAGGAGCCGGCTCTCCTCCGGCTTGCCCGGCACGATGGCCGGCTGGCCGGAATCTCCGCCGACCCGCGCCGCCTCCAGGCTGTTGAGGCGCAAGCCGCCTTTGGCCTTCTCCTCGTGGCAGCGGTAGCAGTGCTCCGCCAGGATCGGCTGGATCTGCGCGGCGAAATCGATGCCGCCGGCGGCGCGATCCCGGCCCGCATCCGCCTTCGCCCAAGCCGCGGCCAGGATGGCATCGACACCCCGGCGCGGCAGCGGCGCTTTGGCGGCGACCACCGCCCGCGCCTCGGCGTGGCGTTCGGCCCAGTAACTTTCCTGCCGGGCGCGCAGTCCCTGGCGGCGCTGCTGGTCGAGGCGCGTGTAAAAGGCCATGCGCTCCTTGCGGTAGGCCGTCCAGCCGGCATCCGTCAGCGGCACGGCACGCGGGCCGGGGGCAAGCAGGACGTACTGGCCGTCGGCCCGGCGCAGGCTCAGGCTGGTTTCGCCCAAAGTGGTGCGCACGCGGCCGTTGCCAGCGATCATCTCCAGCACGAAGTCATGCGCGCGACCCTCCCCCTGCACAGGCACGCGCAGCTCGCGGTCGCCGGGCCCGAGCAGGCGCAACGCCGGCCCGGTCGACTCCGCCTCGGCGTGCTCGACCTCGTTGTGGGCGCCGCCGCCGGTGTGGCCGAAGGCGATTTCGGCGATGACCTTGCCGTCCATCCACAGCCGGCCCTGGCCGCGCACCCGCAGCAGCAGCTCCTGCGGTCCGGCCGGCAGCGTGACCTGCGCCAGCGCGCGCAGCAGGTAGGGATTGCTGCGCTCGGCGCGCACGCCGGTCTCCGTGTACTTCTGGGCGATCTGGAAGAAGCCGAAGGCGTCCTCCTCGTAGACGTCCGCCGGCGGCGGAAAGGCGCGCGGCCACTTGCCGGTTTTGCCGAGCTTTTCGACGATCTCGACGCGCACCTTGCCCTTCGGCAGGCCGCCCTCGGGCAGCGCCGGCGTGTACGGCACGACCGGATAGCGC
>CAYYJK010000378.1:0-3276 GCA_964472185.1 uncultured Prosthecobacter sp. | reverse complement strand
AACCAAGTTCCGCACCGCGCTCATCGGCTCCGGCTGGTGGGGCATGAACATCCTGCGCGAGGCGATGGCCTCCGGCCGCACCAAGGTCGTGGCCCTCTGCGATGTCGACGAGAACGTCCTCACCAACGGCCTTGAGGACGTCAAGGCGGAGAGCGGCGACGAGCCGAAGGGCTTCAAGGATTACCGCGAGCTGCTCAGCGAGGCGAAGCCGGAGATCGTCATCATCGCCACGCCCGACCACTGGCACGCCCTGCAGACGATCGCCTGCTGCCAGGCCGGCGCCCACGTGCTGGTGGAGAAGCCGACCGGACACACCGTCAACGAAAGCCGCGCCATGGTGAAGGCGGCGAAGGCCGCCGGCGTGGTCGTCCAGGTCGGCCTGCACCGGCGCATCGGACCGCATCACGTCGAGGCGATGCAGTTCCTGCGCTCCGGCAAGGTGGGCAAAGTCGGCATGGTGCGCGTGTTTGCCGACAGCAAGGGCGGGCCGGAGCTGCCGAAACCGAACAGCAAGGTGCCGCAGGGCATGGACTGGGAGATGTGGTGCGGGCCGGCGCCGCTGCGGCCGTTCAACACCAAGCTGCATCCCGGCGGCTGGCGGCATTTTCTCGACTACGCCAACGGCACCATGGGCGACTGGGGCGTGCACTGGCTGGACCAGATCCTCTGGTGGAGCGGCGAGAAGGGCCCGAAAAAGGTGTTCTGCACCGGCGGCCGGCCGATCTTCGGCGCACCCGTACTCAATGAGACCGAGCAGACGACCGACGCCCCCGACCACCAGGTGGCGACCTTCGAGTTCGAGCAGTTCACCGCGGTCTGGGAGCACCGCAAGTTCGCCGACAACAACAACGAGAAGCACAAGATCGGCGCCTACTTCTACGGCGAGAAGGGCGTGCTGCACATCGGCTGGCGCGACGGCTGGACCTTCTACCCGGTCGATGCCAAGGCGCCGACCGTCCATGGCGACCACCAGCTCCAGGAGCCGGACGGCCACAACATCGCGCTGCTCTGGGCCGATTTCGTGGCGGCGATCGAGACGGGCCGCAAGCCGGTGGCCGACATCGAGAGCGCCCACCGTTCCAGCTGCCTGCCCATGCTGGGCATGCTGTCCTGGAAGGCCGGGCGCAGCATCGCCTGGGACGCCGACACGGAGCAGATCGTGGGCGACGCCGAAGCGGCCAAGCTGCTCAGCCGCGAGTACCGCGGGCCCTGGCAGTACCCGACGGTCTGAGCGCCGGGCCTGGTCAGGGCGCGTCCGGCCGCTTGCCGACGGTCACCGCCACTTCGGCGACCCGGCCGTCGCGCAGCACCTGCACCCGCACCTGGGTGCCCGGCGCGCGGGCGAAGATCATTTTCAGCAGTTCGCCGGGGGTGCGGAAGGCCTGGCCGTCGAAGGCGGTGATGATGTCGCCCGGCTGCAGCCCGGCCTGGGCGGCGGGGGAATCGGGATCCAGGTCGGTGATGTAGGCGCCGAGCCGCGCCGTGCCAAGGCGCGAATCGATGGCCACGGGTTCGGCGCTGAGTTCCAGGCCGAGGTAGCCGGTGGTCGCCGGGCTGAGCGCCGCCGGGCCGTTCTTGGCCTGCTTGAGGATGGCGTCGACCACGCTCTTGGCGTCGTTGGCCGGCACCGCCAGGCCGATGCCCTGCCAGGCGCGCACGTTCTCGTCGCCCCGGTAGATGGCGACGTTGATGCCGAGGATCTCGCCGCGCAGGTTGACCAGCGGCCCGCCCGAGTTGCCGGGATTGATCACCGTGTCGGTCTGCAGGTAGTCGAGCTGGCTGTCGCTGAGGTGGCGGTCCCGGGCGCTGATGATGCCCTGGGTCACCGTACCGCTGAGGCCGAAGGGATTGCCGACCGCGAAGACCAGCTGGCCGACCCGCGCCTCGTCGCTGTTGGCGAAGGTCAGGGCGGGAAAGTCGTTCTTGCCGCCCTGGATCTTCAGCAGCGCGATGTCGCGCTCCGCGCTGGCGCCGAGGATCTGCGCCGGGAACTTCTTGTTGTCGTTGGTGGTGACGATCACCTCGCTGACATCGGCGATGACGTGGTAGTTGGTCACCACGTGGCCTTCCTTGGAAATGACCGCCCCGGAGCCGAGCCCCGGAATCACCTGGGGCCGGCCGCTGACCAGGCCGAAGAACGGATGCCAGGCGGTCTGGCCGCGGCGCACGGTCTTGGTGGTGATGCTGACCACCGAGGGCAGCACCGCGGCGGAGAGCTTGGCGAACTCCTCGTTCATCGCGCTCAGCACCCGCACCTCGGAGAGGTCGAGCTTCGGCGCGGCTTCGGGGGTGAACTTGGCGGCGGCGGCCGGCGCCTCGCCGCGCAGCAGGTTCATCAGGCCGTAGCCTTCCTGGGTGCGCCGCCACAGCGAGAAGACCAGCGTGGCCAGGAGGAAGACGGTGAGGGCGAAAACGAGTCGGCGGAGTGTTTCCATGCGTCTCCTACGATGCCCGACGCCGGGCCGATGGCAAGACGAGGGCCGCTATTTGCCGAGCTGGGCCCAGAAGGCCTCGGGCGGCAGCAGGTCGCGGCCGTCCTCGTCGAAGCGCGTGCCGATCTCCTGCAGGGGCAGGGCCTTGGCGACCTCGAGGCCGGCGGTGATGCGTTCCGGGCTGAACACCAGGCGGGTCAGCGGCAGGCCCTGCAGCGGGCGGAGGTCGCTGACCGGGGTTTCGGCGATGTGCAGGCGCTGCAGCCCGCTGCCGCGCAGCGGGCTGAGGTCGCGCACCCGGCTGCGGTGCAGGGTGAGCGAGACCAGCGGCAGCTTCTGCAGCGGCGCCAGGTTTTCCACCGGCGTGCCGGTGAGCCAGAGCATCTGGATCGGACTGTGGGCGAGCGGTGCCAAGTCGCCCACCCGGGTGTCGACGGCGTTGAGCTCAACCAGCGGCATGCCTTGCAGGGCGCTCAGGTCGGCGACGGGCGTGCGGCTCAGGTACAGCTTCTGCAGCGGCATGCCCCGCAGCGGCGACAGGTCTGTGACCGGGCTGTCCTCGAGATACAGCTCGACCAGCTTCAGGCCGCGCAGCGGGCGGATGTCGCGAATCGGCGTGCCGCTGAGGTCGAGCGCCAGCGGGCGCAGGCGCTCCAGGAAGGCCAGGCTGGTGACTTGGGCGCCGCGCAGGTTGAGTGCGACCGGCTCGCCCGCCTCGATGCTGAACTCGCCGTTGCCGGCGTACTCCGGATTGTGGTACTTGATCTCCGTGTGCAGCGCTTCGGCGCTCCAGTAGGTTTTTTTGGCGGGCGCCGGTGCCGCCGCCGCGGGGGCGGAGACGGGG
>CAYYJK010000377.1:1921-3312 GCA_964472185.1 uncultured Prosthecobacter sp. | reverse complement strand
AGGGCGACGAGGTCCATGCGGTCGAGCGGGATCGACAGGTCCAGGCGCACCACGCGATCGATGAGCATGTCGTGGATGCGGTGGAACAGGTCGTCCAAACCCTGGCCGGTGCGCACGGAGATGAACACCGCTTCGGGAAACTGCCGGCGCAGCTCCTGCTGCCGCTCGTCGTCGACCAGGTCGATTTTGTTGAGGGCGAGCAGCACGCGCTTGTCGCCGGCGCCGAGTTCTTCCAGCACCTGGGTGGTGGTCTGGTAGAAATCGCGGGCGTGCGGCGAACTGCCGTCGACGACGTGGATGAGGAAGTCGGCGAGCACCGCCTCCTCGAGCGTGGCGCGGAAGCTCTGCACCAGGTCGTGCGGCAGGTTGCGGACAAAGCCGACGGTGTCGGTGACCAGCATGGCCTGGCCGTCCGGCAGCTCCATGCGCCGGGTGGTGGTGTCGAGGGTGGCGAACAGCTTGTTCTCGGCGAGGACGTCGGCCTGGGTGAGCTTGTTGAGCAGCGACGACTTGCCGGCGTTGGTGTAGCCGACGATGGCCGCATGCGGCACCGGCACGCGGCTGCGTTCCTTGCGCATGGTGTCGCGCTGGCGTTTGACTTCCTCGAGCTCCGCTTTGACGCGGTCGAGGCGCTTGTAGGCCATGCGCCGGTCGACTTCGAGCTGGGTTTCGCCCTCGCCGCGCGCCGCTCCGGCGCCGCCCGCTCCGCCGCCCGCTCCGCCGCCCTGGCGGTCGAGGTGAGCCCACATGCGGGTCAGGCGGGGAATCGAGTACTCCATGCGCGCCAGCTCGACCTGCAGGCGTGCCTCGCGGGTCTTGGCGCGCATGTTGAAGATGTCGAGGATGACCTCGTGGCGGTCGATGACGCAGAGGCTGGAATCGCCCTCCCAGGCGCGCTGCTGGGCGGGCGAGAGCTCGTTGTCGAAGACGATGCATTCGGCGTCCAGCTCCTTGGCCTGGGCGATGAGCTCCTGGGTTTTGCCCTTGCCGATCAGGTGGCGGGCGGTCATTTCGCGGGCAAAGACCAGCTCGCGGCCGACCACCTGGATGCCGAGGGTTTCAACCAGCTCCTGCAGCTCCTCCAGCAGGTCGGAGGCCTCCTGGGCCTTGCGGCGGTCGAAGTAGGCCCCGATGAGGAAGGCGCGCTCCACTTGCTGGGGTTTGTCGCGAATGTCGAACATCCCGCAGTAGTAGCGCGCCGGCGTCCGTTGCCAAGCGCCGTCGCGGCGGGCGGCCACAGGCCGGGATTGCCCGGGGGCGTTTTTCATGGCACAGACCGGCATGCCGACCCGCCGCCAGTTCGCCTGCCTCTGCCTGTCCGCCCTCGCCGCCTGCACCCCCGTCGACCGCGACGGCGTGGCGCTCAACAGCTACGAGACCGCCGCCACCGA
>CAYYJK010000377.1:0-1821 GCA_964472185.1 uncultured Prosthecobacter sp. | reverse complement strand
CCTGATCCAGGTCCGCAGCATGAAGCCGGCGGGACCGGAAACCTGGGAGTACGAGGCCGCCTGGTCGTACAAGCAGCATTTCCTGCGCCAGACTTGGCGGGTGTCGCTGCAGGGCGGCCAGGCGGAGGTGCGGCCGCTGGCGGTGCTCGAGGGCAACTGGCCGCCGGCGAAGCCCTGAGGGCGCGAGCGCCGGCTCAGCGCGGCAACCAGCCCATGGCGTTCATCCAGTCGGCGCAGCGCGCCGGCCAGGCGTGGATCGGCTGGCCGTTGGCGCGCATGCCGAAACCGTGGCCGCCGTGGGTGAACAGGTGCAGTTCCGCCGGCAGGTTGCGCTTTTTGTACTCGAGGTAAAGCAGGGCCGCGGCGGCCGGATTCTGGCCGTCGTCGTGGGCGCAGGCCAGGAACATCGGCGGCGCGTCGGTCGGCACCTGGAAGTCCGGCTTGAGGCGCAGCGGATCTCCGGCAGCGAGAAAACCGCCGCCATAGATCATGATGCCGAAGTTCGGCCGGCCGTCGGCCGCCGCCGGCTCGCCTGCGGGGCGGTCGCAGGCCAGATGCGCCAGCAGGTTGCCGCCGGCGCTGAAGCCGATCAGGCCGATCCGGGCCGGATCCAGCTTCCATTCGGCGGCGCGGGCGCGCACCAGCCGGATGGCCTGAGCCGCATCCTGGACGGGTTTGGCGTGCGGGGCGGCCTCGTCCCGCGTCGGCGTGCGGTACTTCAGCAGGATGCCGGTGACGCCGATGGAGTTCAGCCATTCGCAGACCTGCGTGCCCTCATGCACCGCGGAAAGGAACGCGTAGGCGCCGCCCGGGGCGACCAGGACGCTGGTGCCATTCGGCTTGGCGGGGAAGTGGACGACGATGGCGGGATCCTGCACCGGGCTCAGGGTGTTTTTGCCGGCGCGCTTGCGGATGAATTCGGCGGTGGCCGGGGCGGGCGGAGCCATCGTGCCCGGGGCTCCGTCGGGCCAGAGTTTGACTTCCAGCGGTTCGGCCGCAGTCAGGGTGCCGGTCAGGGCCAGAAGCAGGGTGAGCAGGCGTGGCATGCGCCATCTATGCGGCATCGCCTCGCGCCGGCAAGTTCAGTTGCGGCTTTTCACCAGCGCCTCGCGCGCGGTCAGTTCCTCAATCGCAGGCCCGGCGGGGCGGCGGCTGTCCTGGCTCGCCCAGTGCATGGCGCGCTGATTGAGCAGGGCGCCGTTCTGCAGCTTGAGCTTCTCCTTGATGCGCTGCCGGTGGGTCTCCACGGTCTTGACGCTGACGCACAGTTCCTTGGCAATGGCCGCGGTGCAGGCGCCGTGACCGATCAGGCGAAACACCTGCAGTTCCCGGTCGGAAAGCAGGGCGACGTCGGTGTCGCGCTGCGATTTCATGGTGCCGCAGGACAGCTCGGCGAGCAGCTTGCTGGCGACGCGGTGGCTGGCGTAGCGCGCGCCGCGGCGGACGCTGCAGATGGCCGCGAGCAGTTCCGGAGTTTCGTCCAGCTTGCTGACAAAGCCGCGGGCGCCGGCGCGGAAGGCCCGCTGCACGGTCAGCGTGTCCTCCAGGGTCGAGACCACCAGAATGGGCTGCCCCGGGCAGTCGCGCAGCAGCTGCCGGATCAGCACCAGGCCATCGCCCCGCGGCAGCAGCAGATCCAGCACCACCAGCGACGGGCGGTTCTCCTGGCACAGTCGCAGCGCCTCCGCTGGATCGGCAGTTTCGCCGCAAATCTGCAGGCCGGCTTCGACGGTGAGCAGATAATTCAGGCCCAGCCGGGAGACGGGTTCGCCGCCGACGATCAAGACAAGGGCATTGCGGGCTTTCATGATTCCTCCTGCC
>CAYYJK010000376.1:0-3354 GCA_964472185.1 uncultured Prosthecobacter sp. | reverse complement strand
CGGCCACCTCGGCGGCCACCCGCAGGCCCGCACCCCCAACATCGACCGCCTGGTTGCCCGCGGCACCGCCTTCACCAACGCCCACTGCGCCGCCCCCGCCTGCAACCCCTCGCGCGCCGCCCTGATGAGCGGCCTGCGGCCCTGGCAGACGGGCATCTACACCAACGCCGACCCGGCGCAGGGCGTGCTCAAGGAGGTCGTCACCCTCAACCGCCACTTCCTGGACCAGGGCTACCGCACTCTCGGCGGCGGCAAGATCTACCACGGCTACGGCAGCGAGGGCCGCGACGACACCTGGACGGAATGGGCCGGCCTGTTCCCCTCGATCAACGAGCACGAGGCGGACAAAAACGGCCTCGGTCGCGGCCATTTCGACTGGGGGCCGGTGACGGCACAGCCGGCCGACATGGGGGACTTCAAGCTCACCGACTGGGCGATTCGCCAACTGCAGACCGCGCCGGCCGACCGGCCGCTGTTCCTTGGCGTCGGCTACGTGAAACCCCACCTGCCCTGGTACGTGCCGCGCGAGTACTTCGACCGCTTCCCCCTGGACGGCATCCAGCTGCCGGAGGTGCAGGCGGACGACCTGGCGGACATCCCGGCCGAAGGCCGCAAGATGGCCAAACCGGAAGGCGATCACGCCGCCGTCGTCGCGGCCGGCCAGTGGAAAAAGGCGGTGCAAGCCTATCTCGCCACCATCAGTTTCCTCGATGACCAGGTCGGCCGTCTGCTCGACGGCCTCGACGCCAGTCCGCGCAAGGACAGGACCCTCATCGTCTGGTGGACCGACCACGGCTGGGCGCTGGGCGAAAAGCAGCACTGGCGCAAGTTCGCCCTCTGGGAGGAGACCACCCGCACCTCCTGCGCCATCGTCGCCCCGGGCGTCACCCGACCCGGCAGCGTCTGCGCGGCACCGGTCGACTACACCCACATCTACCCCACCCTGTGCGAACTGACCGGCCTGCCGGTGCCGGCGCACGTCAAGGGCGCCAGCCTGCTGCCGCTGCTGCGCGATCCGAAGGCCGCCTGGGACCAGGTGGCGGTGTGCAGCCACGGCCGGGGCAATCATGCCGTGCGCGACGCCCGGTGGCGCTACATCCGCTATCAGGACGGCAGCGAAGAACTCTACGACCATGTGCAGGATCCGCAGGAATGGACCAACCGCGCCGGCGACCCCGCGCTGGCCGGGATCAAGGCGCAACTGGCCCGGCATCTGCCGGCAGAAGAGGCCCGCCCGACCGCCGCCGCGACTGCACGAACCCAGGCCGGCAAGGGCCGCAAAAAAGCCCGGTGATTCGCCGCGCCGGCCTGTCCGGTCGCCTTGGCAGCCGCTTGGCCAGGCCGAGTCCGGGCAACCCAGCCCGGCGGCACGCCCGATAAAACCTCGCCAACCTGCCAAAAATCGGCTTGGATAGCCCGCAATCGCCGACCTAGGCACGAACCGCAGCCGGCGCGGCCGAACGGCGCCCGTGTGGAAGGGCGGCGGCGGGAAAAATCCAAAAAACCGCCGCCCGGCTGTCCTCGCCGCGGCCGCCCGTTCGTCGTGCCTGTGAACCCACCCGAAAATCGCCCTGCCATGACCTCCCCCGACACCGCCCCCGAATACATGGTCCTGTTCCACACCCACGGCTGGGATCAGCACCTGTCCCCGCAGGACATGCAGGCCATCATGAACCGCACGATGGCCTGGTTCGAAGAGCTGCAGCAGGCGGGCAAGATGCGCGCCGCCCAGCCCCTGGTCGAGCAGGTCGTGCTGGTTTCCAAGCCCCACGGCCGCCTCATCGCCGACGGTCCGTTCGCCGAATCCAAGGAGAACATCGGCGGCTACTTGATGCTGACCGTGACCACGCTGGACGAAGCCGTCGCCATCGCCCGCGAGTGGCCGATGCTCGACTGCGGCTGCACCGCCGAGGTGCGGCCCGTCGCCCCGGAATGCCCCAGCTTCAAGCGTCACCGCGAAGCCCTGCAGGCCCAGCAACCCTGAGCCGATGAACCCGCCCAGCCAGCCTGCGTCCGCGGATGCCAGCCCCGTTGTCCGGCTGACGGACCGCCTTTTCCGGGAAGAGGCTGGCCGGCTGGTGTCCATCCTCACCGGCATCTTCGGCCTGCACCGCCTGCACCTGGCCGAAGATGTGGTGCAGGAGGCGCTGCTGCGCGCGCTGCAGCACTGGCCGTTCCATGGCATCCCCGCCAATCCGGCCGGCTGGCTGATGCAGACCGCGCGCCATCTGGCGCTTGACCGCATCCGCCGTGAGACCAGCTTCGCCGCCAAGCAGTCGGAGATCATCGCCTTTCTGGAGCAGCGCCTGCAGGAGCCGGCCGAACCGGGCCGCCTGCGCTTCGAGGATGAAATTCAGGACGACCGCCTGCGGCTGATGTTCGCCTGCAGCCATCCGCTGCTGCCCCAGGAATCGCAGAGCGCACTCGCCCTCAAGGTCCTCTGCGGGTTCAGCCCGGCGGAAATCGGCAGCGCCTTTCTCACCAGCGAGGCCGCGATCGCCAAACGCCTGACCCGGGCCCGGCAGCGCCTGCGGGAAGCCCGGGTGGCCTTTGAAATCCCGGCCGCCGCCGAACTGCCCGCGCGCCTCGACGGCGTACTGCAGATCCTTTACCTGCTGTTCAACGAAGGCTACAAGGCCTCGCAGGGCGAACGGCTGACCCGCGACGACCTCTGCACGGAGGCCATTCGGCTGACGCGGCTGCTCGTCGGTCATCCGGCGGGACGAACCCCGGCCGCCCACGCCCTGCTCGCCCTCATGCTGCTCAATGCCGCCCGCCTGCCCGCACGCCAGGACGAAGCGGGACGCCTGCTGCGGCTGGAAGAGCAGGACCGCTCGCTCTGGGATCATGGCCTGATCCAGCGCGGCCTGCTTCATCTCGGCGAGTCGGCCCGGGGCGATCAGGCCAGCGAATACCACCTCCAGGCGGGCATCGCCGCCTGCCACTGCCTGGCCCCAAGCGCGGAAGCCACCGACTGGCCGCAGATCCTGCGCCTGTACGACCACCTTCAGCAGCTCAACGACTCGCCGGTCATCGCCCTCAACCGGGCGATCGCCCTCGCCAGGGTGCAGGGCCCCGCCCAGGGGCTGGCCGCCATCGAAGCGATCCTCGACCGGCAGCCGCTCGCCGCCTACCATCTGTTCCATGCCACGCTCGGCGAACTGGAGGCCGAACGCGCCCACTATCAGGCCGCCGCCCGGCACCTGCGCACAGCCCTGCAGCATGCCGAAGTCGCCGCCGAACGCCGGCACCTCCACCGGCGGCTGGACGAGATCGAACGTCGCGTCACCCGCGCTCAAGCTCCTCCCGGCCGCCCCGCAACGCCGCCGGCGCGGACCGCGCTTCCGCCCCTTC
>CAYYJK010000375.1:0-3368 GCA_964472185.1 uncultured Prosthecobacter sp. | reverse complement strand
TGGCGGAGAGGGTGGGATTCGAACCCACGGTGACGTTACCGCCACGCCAGTTTTCAAGACTGGAGCCATAAACCACTCGACCACCTCTCCAGGGAATGCGCCGGGTCTGACGAAGCATTACCCTAGCCCATGCCGGCGTCTTGAAAAGGCCGAATTCGGCGGCCCGGTTCAGACGTGGGACGGCGCCGGCTGCGTGGCGACGGTGCGAGGCCGGCGCGACAGGGAGCGGTTGGCGGCCTTGCGCGGCTCGAGCGCCCGGAGCTCCGCCGCCAGCTCGGCGGCGCGCGCCTCAAGCTCGGCCAGCCGGCGCCGGCGCGTCTCACGGGTCTTGAGGATGCGCCGGAGCTTCGGCCAGAACTCGCGATCCAGGATGTAGCCGACGCAGTTGGGCTTGCCGCAGCGGCAGGGATGGTCCTCCCAAGTCTCCAGGTCGAAGCCGTAGTTGAAGCTCAGTTCCTCGCCCGCCGCGATGTCGCGCAGGGCGTGGATCCAGATGCGGCCGCGGCTGATGATGGCCTCGCAGTTCGGATCGCAGGAGTGGTTGATCAGGCGGGCGGTGTTGCGGCGCACCGAACCGTCCAGATCCTGGCGCTTGTTGAGCGTGAAGATGTACACCGCGGCGCCGCCGGTCCGGGCGGAACGGGCCATCAGCGCCTTGCCGCGCCGGTCGCTCTCCGCCTTGCTGATCTTGTCGCCGACATACTCGATGATCGGGGTGTCCTTGGGGATGTCGCAGCGGGCGAAAACGCCGCGCTGATGGATCGAGGAGCTGCGGACAATCCACCAGCGTTTGGAAGGGGCATGGGCCATGGGCGAAAGGAGAGCGGATGTGATGCCGAGACCGTCAGGAAAGTCAAGGCAGGCCCCGTTTTCCCGGCAAATCAGCTCTCCTGGGCCGCCAGCGCGGCCGCGGCGCGCGCCTTGGCCACCTCGGCCTTGCGCAGGATCTCGTCCGGGGACGGCAGCGAGGCGAGCACGTCGGCCGGGATGAAGCCGTCGCTGACCAGCTTGGTCAGGCACTTCTTGCGTTCGTCGAGGGCCTTGTCCGGGCTGCGCTCCTTGCCGAAGCGGCTCTTCGCCGCCGCGCTGCGGTCCTTGAGCGCTGAGTAGATGTCGCCGCCGAGCAGCGACGAGATGTCGACCTTCATCTTCTCGCGGCCGTGGTCGGCGGCGCTGACTTCGTCGCCGTTGATCGGGCCGGCCTGGTATTTGGGGAACATGATCGCGACCTCGGGGCAGACGCGCGAGCAGGCCGGGCAGTTGGTCTTGCAGTTGTCGTTGTTCTGAACCTGGATCTTGTTCTCGGCGCTGACGCCGTAGACGTCGAACAGGCAGAAGCTCAGGCACTGCATGCAGTTGGTGCAGCGGCTGTAGTCGATGACCGGGAACCAGGGTTTCCACTTGCCCGGCTCGTTCATCGGCCGCACGCCGCGCGACTTCTCGACGAGCGAAACGACCGCCTCGGGCTCGAGGCCGGTGATGTCGCGGGCTTCGATGGCCACCTGGCCGGCGGCATCCTCCAGCTGCGGCGGCTGGCGGTCCGGGAAGGCGCCCAGCAGCAGCAGGGTGTGGTCGTTGGCCGGCGGCGGCGCGGCGGGGGCGCCGCCGTCGGTGACGCGGGCCACGGCGTACCCCTTGTCGAGCAGGGCCATGAGCACTTGGGCGCGGGCTTCGGCCGGCAGCGGCAGGGCGCCGCGGCCTTCGTAAAGGACGACTTTGAGCGGGCGGGCGGTGTGCGTGATCATGCGGAGGCGGGGGAAGCGTCTTCGGCGGCGAGCAACTGTCCGGCGATCTCCTCGGCGGACTGGCTGCGCATGTTGAGGATGGCGGTGCCTTCGGGCAGCGGCGCGCCCGCCTGCTGGAACAGGCCGGTGACGGCGCGCGGGTAGCAGGCGGCGATGCGCAGGCGGCCGCAGGCGGCGAGCTCCTGGAGGCGCGGATCGCGGTGGGCCGCCATCTCGCACAGGTCGGCGACGGTTTCAAAGCCGGCGCCGGAGTCGCACAGGCGCTGCAGCACCTCGTTCTTCACCCCGGTCGGGACGACCTGGGCGTAGGCGCAGCGGCAGTAGAGGATCGTGGCGGACATGGGGCTGGGTAGCACAGGAAACGGAAGCGGGTCAATCGGCCGGTGAGTGGGCCTTGGGGTCGAGCTGGCGGTAGACGCCGAAGTCGTGGTAGAAAAAGCGCTTGGCGAGCTTGTACATCCAGTGCTTTTCGGGGATTTCCTCCTCCTCGCGCCACTGGCTGGTGCGCGGGCGCATGGCCTCGACCTCGGCCATCGCGGTCTGGCGGATCGTCGTGTCGGCCGCGCCGTGCTTCAGGGCCAGCTGCTTGACCAAGTCCGGGCGCTCCAGGACGATGCAGCCGCGGGTGTGCTGCGCGGCGGTCTCGCGGAAGTCCTTGAGGAAGGCCGACTGGGTGAAGACCTCGAACAGGTCGCGGTCGGTGCGGACGTTCTCCTTGGCGAACTGGATGATCGGACAGGGTTCGAGGCCGCCGGTGGGGCCGATGTGGTGGCTGATGCCGGTGGCCATCGGGCAGAGCGCCCGGCCCTGGTGGTCGTAGTAGGCGTCGACGATGGCGATTGGCATCTCGGCGCGCATCGAGGTGACAAAGCGGCGCACCGCGGTGATCTGCGCCGGCGTCAGGGCCAGCTGCTCATTGATCTTCGGGCCGACCGGCCGGTAGGTGTGGTACCAGGTGTAGTGCACGCCGAGGTCGATCAGCTTCTGCAGCCACTCGCGGGTGAGCAGGTCGTTGATGTTGCTCTGGCAGAGGCTGGTGGCGACGCCGGTGAGCAGGCGGGCGTCCAGGCAGTTCTGCAGGCCGCGCAGGGTGCGGTTGAGCACGTCCTTGTTGCCGCGGCGCTCGTCGCTGACGGTGCTGTTGCCCTCGACGCTGACCAGCGGGGTGGCGTTGCCCAGCTTGCGCAGGGCCTCGGCGGTCTTGGCGGTGATCAGCTGGCCGTTGGTGAAGATCTGGAAGTAGCAGTCCGGGTGCATCGCCAGCAGGTCGAGCAGCTCCGGGTGCAGGAAGGGCTCGCCGCCGAGCAGGCCGAAGAAGGCGTTGCCGTGGCGCTTGGCGTCGTTGACGATCTTGTTGAGCTCGTCGAGCGCGATGGCCTCGCGGGGCTTGTCGACGTCGACCCAGCAGCCCTGGCAGCGCAGATTGCAGCTGTTGAGGATCGAGATGTACAGGAAGGGCGGGAAAAACTCGCCCTGTTCCAGGCGCTGCTTGAACAGCAGCACCGAGCGCGCGCCCTTGTAGCCGAAGTTCCAGGCGATCTTGGCCAGGCACTTCGGGTCGACGGTGCGCACGATGCGCGAAGAGAGGGAGAAAATCATGGCGGGGGCGGCCCGGGGGCGGAG
>CAYYJK010000374.1:0-3369 GCA_964472185.1 uncultured Prosthecobacter sp. | reverse complement strand
ACGTGGCTATGAAGGGCTAAAGCATGTCCGAATCCTCCCCCATCCTCGGCATTGATCTCGGCACCACCCATTCGCTGGTCGGCGTCATCGACAGCGGCTTTCCGATCCTGCTGGCCGACGCCGAGGGCAGCCGGCTGACGCCCTCGGCCGTGCATGTGGCCGCCGACGGCACCCGCACGGTCGGAGCCGCCGCCCTGCGCCGCCGCGCCCTGGAGCCGCAGCGCACGATCACCAGCGTCAAACGCCTGCTTGGCCGCCGTGCCGGCGAGGCCGACTGGCAGCCGCCCTACGACCTTCAGGCCCTCGGTCTGACCCCGGTCGAGGTGTCGGCGGAAATCCTGCGCCACCTGAAGCTGATTGCCGAGGCCGCCATGGAGCAGCCCGTCAGCCGGGCCGTCATCACCGTGCCGGCCTATTTCAACGACGCCCAGCGCAACGCCACCAAGCAGGCGGGCGAACTGGCCGGGCTGACCGTCGAGCGCATCGTCAGCGAACCGACCGCCGCCGCCCTCGCCTACGGCCTCGACAAGCTTGGCGAACGCCGGCGCATCGCCGTCTACGACCTCGGTGGCGGCACCTTCGACATCAGCGTCCTGGAGCTGCGCGACGGCGTCTTCCAGGTGCTGAGCACGGCGGGCGACACCCAGCTTGGCGGCGACGACCTCGATCGGGCGCTGGCCGAACAGCTCTGGGACCGTGCCGGCGCGGCCGGGCCGGTGCCGGCCGCCCTCGTGGTGGCCGCCGAGGCGGCGAAGCGCCGCCTGTCGACCGAGGAGCAGACCCGGGTCGAGCTGCCTTTCTACGACGGCGCGCGCAGCCTCAGCCTCTGGATCACCCGGGCCGAGTTCGAGCAGGTGGCGCGGCCGTTCGTCGAACGCACGCGCGCCTACTGCCTGCGCGCCCTCAGCGACGCCGGCGTGACCGCCGCAGACCTTGACGAGGTGGTCCTGGTCGGCGGCAGCACCCGCCTGCCGCTGGTGCGCCGCTACGTTGCCGACCTGTTCGGCCGCGAACCCCACACCGGCCAGAATCCCGACGAGGCGGTCGCCCTGGGCGCGGTCATCCAGGCCGGCATCCTCAGCGGCGCCCTGCGCAACGTCCTGCTGCTCGACGTCACCCCGCTGTCGCTCGGCATCGAGACCTTCGGCGGCCTGATGAACATCCTCATCCCGCGCAACACGACGATCCCCTGCAAGGCCGGCGAGATGTTCACCAACGCCGTCGCCAACCAGCGGGACATGCTCATCCGCGTCCTGCAGGGCGAGCGCGAACTGGCCAAGGACAACTGGGAACTCGGCCGCATCGTCGTGCCGTTCCCGCCCGGTGCCAAGGGCAGCGCCCGCGTCGGCGTGCAGTTCAGCATCGACGCCGACGGCATCCTGTCGGTGCTGGCGCGCGACACCGCCACCCACACCGACACCGTGCTGGAGATCCGCAACACGGCCGTCAACGTCGACGACGAGCGGGTCGAGCGGATGCTGGCCGAGGGGGTCGAGCACGCGCTCGAGGACATGCAGGAGCGGATCTGGACCGAGGCGAAGCTGAAGGCCGCGGAGCTGTTGCCCGCGGTGGACGCCGCCTTGGCCCAGCTCGGCGAGGCGGTTTCCGAGGCGGAGCAGGCCGCCATCGCCGCCGCAGCCGCCCAAGTCCGGGTCCTGCTCGACAGCCCTGCGCACGATGCGGCCGCCCTCAAGCGCGCCACCCAGGCCCTGGACGACGCCACCCAGGAGATGGCCGTGCGCCTGGTCGAGCAGGCGATGGAGGACTCCCTGGCCCGCCGCGGGCTGCTGTGAGCCCCCAAGGAGTGAGGGCGTCCCGCCCTCAAGCTGAGGCCGGGACGGCCTCACTCCTTGAGCTCGCGCCTGCCGACCCCTTCCGCTTGACCCGTCACCGCATCGTCACTGTCAAGTTGTTGCACCCTGACCCCGTTTCCCAAAGTTAATTACTGGCTCTAAGGCGAAGCTTACGACAATTAAATGGTGTTGGAACCATTGCCTTGTTCGCAAACATTCCATGATTTGAATAGGTTGTGAGCAATGATTTTTTGTAATTCCTCAGACAACCCCTGCACTTCATAGGAAGCACACTCGGCTAACGCATCACCGATATTGTGTAACTTGTCTCCGTCAGAATATGCGGCGCTAGCCTCAGCCTTATCGTTAGGATTCCGCACGATCAAGATGCCTAACGCTAGTTGGGCATCAAAAACAACATACCAGCGGTGGGAGCTACCCCAACAGACTACCAAATCCCCAGTGAAAATTCCTGGGTACTGCGAGTTTAACTCTAGCGTTAACTGGCCGCAATCCACAGCACTTGCAATTTCAACTAATTCTATATCTTCAATTCTTTCAAGATTCTGGCAAAGCACGAAGAATTTCTCTTCACCAAATCGGCGTGCTAGACTCGCCAGAGCACGAACCGGAACGTCAAGGCCCCTAATTGCTCCGCATACAATAACTGAACCAATAGTCGGATTGTAAAAAAGCGGTTTGGTTCGATCCACATCCCGATCAATAGATTTTGATCGAGTGTCAATCTCTGGGTATGTAAGTTTTCGAATCATCGTTTCTGCTCAAGTCGGATCTTGTGTGTTTGGCCTGCGTCACCGTTGCGGTATACCGTCATTGGACCAGTTCTGCTCTGTGGCTTAATTGTGTAGCTTACGCCTGTCTTTGGGTTGGTTAACTGCGGGGAAACGGGGTCAGAGACGGGGTCAGGGTACAACAACGTGACAGACCCCGCCGATCGCCAATCCCGCTGAGACGCGCTTTGCTCGAAAGGTCCGTTGATCCGTATGGCGTCTGTTCTGGCAGACCTGCGGCCCGACGTCAATCCCCCTGCCGTTCCCTCATCCTCGTTGCAGCCGCTCCCATCCGCCGACGCGGCCAGTGTAGGCGGCGGCTGCATAGGGCGGAACGAATCCAATCCTTCCTTCGCTTCACCGGCTCCACCTTGATCCCCTGCCGCCACCGCGGGCTGCTGCAATCCTCCCCGGGAGTGAGGGCGTCCCGCCCTCAAGCTGAAGCCGGGACGGCCTCACTCCCTGGGTTGCCCCCGGCCCTCGCGCCTTGCAAAGTGGCGGTCCGCCCCCATCTTGACGGCCCTTTATGCCCGAACTCGACAAGACCTACACGCCCGCGGACGTCGAAGCCCGCTGGTATCAGCAGTGGCTCGATGACAAGTGCTTTGAAGCCGACCCGGCGCGGGTCAGCGACAAGCGCCCGGCCTACTCCATCGTCATCCCGCCGCCGAACGTCACGGGCATCCTGACCCTGGGCCACGTGCTCAACAACACCATCCAGGACATCCTGGCCCGCCGCGCCCGCATGCAGGGCAAGGAAGTGCTCTGGCTGCCCGGCACCGACC
>CAYYJK010000373.1:0-3370 GCA_964472185.1 uncultured Prosthecobacter sp. | reverse complement strand
TGCGGCTCAGCGACTGCCCCTGGCGCAGGCTGACGGCCAGGTAATCGGGTTTGAGAACGATGTCCGGCGCAGGCAGGTGCGTGCCGCGGACCGCCACCCGCACCTCCGGCCGCCGCGGGTCGTTCGAAAGCAGCTGCAACTGCGCCGCATGCTCGCCCCGCCCGGCCTCGGGCAGGAACAGCACCTTCAGCGCCAGGACGCCTCCGGCCGGGATCTGGAACGCCGTCGCCGGCTGGGTGGCAAAGGCGGCCGCCCCGTCGCCGAGCCACCGCGGCGCCTGCACCATCAAGGTCGTCCGCCCCGTGTTGCGGAGCGTCAGCACCTCGTGCGCCGGCGTGCGCTCGATCACCTCGCCAAAGGCCACGGTTTCGGCCTCGAGCTGCAGTTCGGGTACCGGCGTGACCTGCAAACGCACCGGCACCACCGTCTCGGGCGCATCCGGCTGGTTCGACGCCAGCACCAGTTCTGCCGCGTGCAGGCCGCCGTCGAGCTCGCGGCTGTCCAGGGTCAGTTGCAGCGTCTGGGCGTCGCCGGGCGCCAGCGTGCCGGCCAGCGGCGACACCTGCAGCCAGGGCGGCCCGGCCACCAGGCCGTCGACGATCTGGTTGGCCAGGCGCCGGCCGTCGCCCGAGACGAAATTGACCGCGTTGGTAATTTCATTGCCGACAAACACGATGACGCCGTTGCCGAACCGGCTCACCGCCGCATGCGCGCGGCCGCTCGGTTCAACGATCAGCGGCACGGCGGCGCCTGACCAGATCGCCGACAGCCCGGATTCGGTCACCACCACCCGGATGATGTCGCGCGTGATCGGATGCGGCCGGATGTCGGTCAGGTCCAGGTCGCGAAAGCCTTCGTAGACCAGCTCCAGTCCGGCCCCGGCCAGCAGGCGTCGGAGACTGGGCAGCGAGCCGGAATTGTCGGCCTCGCAAAGCAGCCCGCCCCCCGCCTGGACCCAGTCGCGCAACGCCTGCAGGTCGTTGTCCGCGAGCTGCGCGATGGCGTCGTCGAGCAAAACGGCCTGCACCCCGGCCAGCGCGGCGGTGCTGAAGGGCGTCCGCAGGTTCACCACCCGCGCGCCGCGCGCGGTCAGATCGCCCAGCAGCACGGAACGGTCCCAGGTCGACACAACGGCGCCGACGGTGACGCCCGCCAGGCTGGCGAGCGGCGCCTCCAGCGCAGCGATGCGCGGCGCCGACACCTTGCCGAATTCCGCCTGCAGCCGCGGCTGTTCCTGCGCCGCCACCGCCGGCAACGGCTGCCGCGCCGGCGTCGGCGCCCCGGCCGCACGCGCCCGCAGCGACCAGGTCAGCGGCGCCGACCCCGCATTGCTCAGCTCGAGATCGCGAATCACGACATCGCCCAGCAGCGCCGTTGCGACCACCGCTGCCGGCTCCAGTCGCAGCAGCGGCCGGGTCAGGGCAAAATCCAGCCCGTCGCGGGCGGGCGGCAGTTCGAGGGTCACCGTCGGCGTGCGCAGGTGGGTCGTGGCGCGGGCGCTGACTTGGTAGATCCCCTCCTTGAGCGCCGCCGCATAAGCGCCATCCGCCCCGGTGGCGACGGTGGTCACGCCTTCGGCGCCCTCGAAAAGGACCGAGGCGGCGGCCAGCCCGGCGCCCGAGCCGGCATCGGTCACGCGACCGCTGACACGGCTCGAACTGAACAGGGAGAACGGCAGCCGCTGCACGCGTTCCGCCGTGCCGGCGGCGTCGCTCAACCGCACCTCCAGGGTCTCCTCGTGCGGCGTCGCCAGCCCCGGCGGAGAATGGAGGACAAAAGCCTGCTCCAGCACCCGGGACTCGCCCGGCTGCAGGGTGCCCACCGCCACTTCCGCCGGACTGAAGCTCAGTGCGGAAGCGCCCCCGGCGGTGCTGGCGATGCGGGCGACGACCTGCGTCGCCGCCGCCGTGCCGCGGTTGACGACTTCGACATCCAGAGCCAGGGCCTCGCCCGGATTGGCGATGCCGTCGCCGTTGCCGCCCGGCAGTTCGCGCACCCCGGTGAGGATCAGCAGCGGGTGCGGCCCGGCCAGGGACTCGAGCAGGCGCGCGGCGTTGAGGCGCCCGCCGGAAAGCGTGTTGGCGGCAAAGGCCGGCAGGCGGTCGACGCTCTGCAGCAGGGCCTGCTTGAGGTCCGCGGCGGACACGGTGGGCGCGATGCTCTTCGCCAGCGCCAGCGCGCCGGTCACGTGCGGCGTCGCCATCGACGTGCCGCTGAGCGAGGCGTAAGCCGAGCCCGGGATCGTGCTGAGCACGCCCGAACCGGGCGCGGCGAGGTCGACGGACTGGGCGCCGTAATTGGAAAAGCTCGAGCGCTGGTCGTAGGCCGTCGACGACGCCACGGCGACGAGGTTCGCCGCCGGATAGTTCGACGGGTAGTGGGCCAGCAGGTCGTTGTTCAAGCCGTCGTTGCCAGCCGCAGCGACAAACAGGATGCCGTTCGCCCCCGCCTCCTCGATGGCCTGCTCCAGCAGGCGGCTGTAGCCGCCGCCGCCCCAGGAGTTGGAGGTCAGATCGACGCCCAGGCGCGTGGCGTAGTGGACGGACTCGATCGCATCGGAGGTGGTGCCGCCGCCGGGCCCGAGGAAGCGGATGCCGACCAGCGACACCTCCCAGCAGACGCCGGCCACGCCGCTGCCGTTGTTGCCAACGGCGCCGATCGTGCCTGCGCAGTGCGTGCCGTGGACGTCCTCATCGGCGGGATCGGCGTCGTTGCTGAAAAAATCCCAGCCGTGCACGTCGTCGACGAAGCCGTTGCCGTCGTCATCCAGGCCGTTGCCGGCCACCTCGCCCGGATTGCGCCAGACGTTGGCCTGCAGGTCCGGATGCTCGCGGTCCAGACCGCTGTCGATCACGCCGACCAGGACGTCGCGCCGCCCCACGCTCAGGTCCCAGGCCTGCGGCGCATCGATGTCGGCATCGGCCACGCCGGGCACCTGGCCGGTGTTGTGCAGCCCCCAGAGGCTGGCAAACCGCGCGTCGTCCGGCAGCCGGGTGGGAAACACCAGGTAATCGCGCTCCGCCACCGCCGCGCCGGGAAAGCTGTCGCGAACGGCCTGCAGCAGCCGGTCGGCGGCCTCCAGGGAAGGCTGCGGGTGCGCCAGCAGCACCACCGGCACGGTCTTCAAGGCCTGCCGCACGCGGAATCCGCGCTGCCGCGCCCAACCGTCAATGGCGGCCGCCGTCCAGCCGTCGGGAAAGCGCACCAGGGCGTGATCGGCCACCGAAAACAGCCGCCGCACCGGCCCGGCGCCCGGCGGCGGCTGCCACAGCTCTTCCAGGATGAACGGGTGCTTGAAGTGCGTCTTCCACAAACGCACCTGGCGCACGCGGCCGTCCGCGTCGGGCGGTTCGCGCCGCTCCTGCACCAG
>CAYYJK010000372.1:0-3387 GCA_964472185.1 uncultured Prosthecobacter sp. | reverse complement strand
GTCAGCGGCCGCATCGCCACCTCCAGCGGCACGATCCTCAAGGAAGGCACCGGCGAATTGACGCTGCAGGGCAGCAACACCAGCACGGGCGCCTTCACGCTCAGCGGCGGCGCGCTGCATCTGGACTTCACGCCGGCAACGGCGCCGGTGACCAACCTGCTGTACAACGGCGTCACGGCCGGAGCCCTGATCCAGAATGCCGGCGTGCTCAAGCTGACCGGCCGGAGCGGCGTCGCCGTCGCGCAGTCCTTCGGCGCCTACACGCTCGGCGGAGCGGCGGCGATCCGCGTGGTCCAGAACGGCGCCAGCCAGGTCACCCTCAATTTCGCGGGCTTCACCCGCAATCTCGGCGGCACCCTGCGCCTCGATCTGCCGGAAAGCGGCGCCGTCACCACGACCGGCGGCGTCAACAACGCCCTGCTGACCGGCACAGGCGGCGTGGCCTACGCCACGGTGGGACTGGACGACTGGGCGGCGACCACGGCGGCGGTGTCCGGTGTGCGCAGTCTCGTTGGCCTGTCCAGCCTGAACCTGTACACGGCCAGCCTGGCCGACGGTCTGGCGGGCGGCGCCAACATCGATGCGGCGGCGCCGCTGACGACGCTCAGCGCGGACACCGCCGTCGCCAGCCTGCGCTTCAACACGGCGCAGGCGACGGTGCTGACCCAGGATGCAACGGGCGGCCGCTACCTCACCACGGGCGGCATCCTGGTGACCCCGGCGGTCGGCGCCCAGGAGACCGTCATCTCCACGGCCTACCTGCGCGCACCGGCCTCCGCTGCGGATCTGGTCATCGTGCAGAACAACACCGCCGCGCCGCTGCGCATCAGCGCCAAGATCACCAACAACGCCGCGGCGACGCCCGGCGTGGCCGGGCTGACCAAGGCGGGGCCGGGGACGCTGATTCTGGAATCCAAGGCCGCCTACACGACCGGTGGCGCCACGGCGACCTACAGCGGCGCCACGCGCATCCAGGAGGGCATCCTCCAGCTCGTCTCGGGCACCGGTTCGCCGATCACCTACCCGCTCTATCCGGCGGCCGATTTCATCCTGGGGTCGAACACGGCCAGCGCCCGGCTGGTCATCGGCAGCGGTTCGGTGGCCATGAATCCCTGGGGCGGGCTGCGCATTGAGGGCGCAGGCACCGCCAACGCCGTGGTCGGCGGCGCGACGACGATGTCCAGCTTTCACCACTACGTCGCCGGCGTGCACGACTTCCGGCGCGGGTTCCTGGGCGGCAGCGGCCCCAACGAGAACAACCTCAGCCTGACCCTCTCCCAAGGCACGCTGCAGCTCGGGCCGGCCAACACCTTCTCCGGCAAGGTCACGCTGCTGCAGAACACGCTGGAGGTGGAGACGCTGGCGAATGTCGGCGCCGCCAGTTCGCTCGGCACCGGCAGCTTCAACGCCGTGGCCGCAAGCATTGACATGGCCTCCCAGACCACGTCCGTGGTCGGGTACACCGCCCTGGCCACCCTGCGCTACATCGGCAGCGCGGACTCGGTGACCAACCGGCCGTTGAACCTCGCCAACAGCGATCCCGAGGGCGATGTCGCTTACGCGATCGCCGCGATTGAGAACATCGGCGCCGGCACGGTCAAGTTCACGGCGCCCTTCACGGTGGGTGGCAACAACAAGTCGCAGCTCGTCTTCCGTTTGGGCGGCACGAATGCCGGCGCCAACGAGATCGTCAGCATCCCGGCGCTGACCGTTCCCGGCGCCCGGGCGGTCCAGTTGGAAAAAAGCGGGACAGGCACCTGGATGCTCACTGGAACCAGCACCCACACCGGCGGCACGACCATTGCCAACGGCCTGCTGCAGCTTGGCAACGGCGGCACGGGCGGCAGCGTCAACGGCGGCTTCATCCTGGTCCAGTCCCCGGGCGTGCTCGGTCTGTCACGCAGCGACCGCCATGAAGTCAGCGCCTTCCTCAGCGGCAGCGGCTCGCTGCTCGTCGCCAACACCGCGACCGGCGTCTCGGTGCTCAGCAACGACAGCAACGCCCTGACGGGAGGCACCCGGGTGCTGTCCGGCAGCCTGCTGGTCAACAATCCGGAGGGCGTCGGCTCGCCGGCCGGCTATGGGCCGATCACGGTCGCCGCCGGCGCCACGTTGGGCGGCAGCGGCCGGATCACGCCGGAGGAGGGGGCCTCGATCACCCTCAACGGCGGCCGGCTCAGCGTCGGGCTGGACGATGCGGCGGCCGGGCAGCTGACCTTGCAGACGAGCGGTTCGGGCCGTCTTGAGCTGCTGGACCAGGCGCTGCTGACGCTGGATGTGCTCGACGGTGTCGGTCAGGGCGATCGCACCGGGGATGCCTTCGCCGCCGATCTCGTCAGCATCGGCGGTGCACTCGTGCTTGGCACGGGCGCCACGCTGCAGGTGCTCAATGCCAGCGACACGACCGCTTTTGCCGCCGGCGACGCTTGGAAGCTGTTCGACTGGACAAACCTCGCCAGTCTGGAGGGCGGGTTTGCCCAGTTCGACCTGCCGGCCTTGTCGGCCGGCCTGCAGTGGGATCTTAGCCAGCTCTACACCCAGGGCGTGCTGTCGGTCGCCTTGGTGCCCGAGCCGGGCCGGGCGCTCCTGCTCAGCTTCGCCTTGGGCGGCCTGCTGCTGCGCCGGCGCCGGGCCTGAGCTGGCGCCTGGCGCCTTTAGGGACGGATGCCGATTCGATCCACCGGGATGACTTGGAAGCCCAGCTTGAAGGCCGGGGATGCCGGCTGCAGACGGAAGTCGCCGTTCGGCCAGTCCACGAACAGGGGATCGGCCACCAGGCTGTGCCGGTCCCAGCCTTCGGCCTGCCAGGAGGTCCATTCGTTGAGGGGTTCGGCCTCGGTGATGCGGACGCTGTCGAGTTCGAGGCGGCCCTGGGGCTGGTGGCAATCGATGCGCAGCCAGAAGTGCTTCAGCCAGGGCTGCCAGCCGGCTTCATGCTTCTGCGGAATGCGGCCGGTGGCCTCGTATTCCCGCCAAGCGTTGGTCACGGTGAGGCTGGTGCTGGCCGACTGCCAGTAGCCTTGGCCGGCGACGTAGGCGGCCAGGGCGACACTGACCGGTGCGCTGGCTTCGGTCGAGCGCAGGCGCAGCTTCACCCGGTAGGCGGCGCCCGGCGTGACGGGCAGGTCGGGGCCGTGAAAAACGCTCTTCGGGTTCTTCGGGTCCTGGCCCAGGCGCGCATCGCAGCGCAGGGCGCCGTCGGCCGCCACCAGCTGGATGTCCGGCCCGGGGCGGTGGTTGAACCCCCAGCCCTTCGGCGTCAGGCCCGGCTCGGCGGCGTCGAAGGTTTCGTGAAGCAGCGGCTCGCCCGGCTTGTCGGGACCGACTCGGTTGATGCCGGTGGTGACGGGGTGGCCGTTGGCCCAGGCGAGGTTGCGGTCGATGACG
>CAYYJK010000371.1:0-3391 GCA_964472185.1 uncultured Prosthecobacter sp. | reverse complement strand
GAGAAACGCGGGCTGTCATGCACCGGCAGGCCGCCGCGCAGGACCGCATCGCCGGTTTCCAGGGCCAAATGCACCCGGGCGGGCCAGCCGCGCGCCAGGATTCGTTCGATCAGGCGAGGCCAGAGTTGGAGCGGGGGGACGGCGGCCATGTTGCTTTTGTGCGATCAATGTTGGCGTCCTGCTCTGGAAAAGCCGCGGATTTGCCGCTTTGCTGGCCGCATCTCCGTCACTCGGAGGTGCATTTTGTCGCCTCCGCCGCCCTGTGCAACCTGAACGCCGCTCCGCCATGCCTGCCTCCGCCGCCGAAGTCTCCCGCCGTCATTTTCTGCGCGCCGCCCTCGGCGCCCCCGCCCTGGTCCCCGGCGCGGTCTGGTCCGCAGCCGCCCCGGAAGCCGGCCGCTTCGCCGAGCCGGAGCGCGACCTGCCGCTGGTTCGCGACGCCGATGTCATCGTCTGCGGGGCGGGGCCGGCGGGCACGGCGGCGGCGATTGCCGCGGCACGCGCCGGGGCGCGGGTGCGCCTGTTCGAGGCCAACGGCTGCCTGGGCGGGGTCTGGACCGCCGGCCTGCTGACCTGGATCTTCGACTTCAACAAGCCCGGCTTCACGCGCGAGCTCACCCGCCAGCTCGACGCGCGCGGCGCGCGCCGCGGCACCGACCCGGGGCGCTTTGTTTACGAGCCCGACGAGATGAAGCTGCTGCTCGAGGATTTGTGCACCGAGGCCGGGGTGAAGTTCCGCCTGCACACCCGCGCCGTGGCGGCCTACCGCGAGGGGCGCCAGCTGACCACCCTGATCACCGAATCCCGTTCCGGCCGCGAGGCCTGGCGGGCGCCGGTGTTCATCGACACCACCGGCGACGGCGTGCTCGGCGCACTGGCCGGCTGCGGCTGGGATCTCGGCAACATGGGCCAGGATCCGGCGCGCCAGTGCCTCTGCCAGCCGCTGACCATGAACGCGCTGGCCGTGGTGCGCGACGCGGCGCCGATGCAGCCGTTCATCTCCTTCTACCAGGGCGACCTCAACTGGCATGTGAAGGCCACCGAGAACTTCAAGGCCGAGATCCGGCGCGCGGGCATCGATCCCTCCTACGGCATGCCCACCATCTTCCACGTGCGCGACAACGTCGTCCTGCTCATGCTCAATCACGAGTACGGCGTCCGGCCCGACGATGCCGACGCCATGACCGCGGCGACGGTGCGCGCCCGCAAGGAGATCTTCGCCATCGTCCGCGGCCTGCGCGGTCTCGGCGGGGTCTGGGACGGCCTGCAGGTCGTGGCCACGGCCGAACAGATCGGCGTGCGCGACGGCAAGCGCCTGCACGGCCGCTACCAGGTGCGTAAGCAGGACCTCGTCGACGGCGCCCGCCACGAGGATGCCGTGGCGCGGGTGACGTTCGGCGTCGACATCCACGCCAAGAGCCGGCAGGACAACGACAAGCTCACCATCGAGCGCGGCGGCGTGAAAAAGTTCACGCCCTACGACATCCCCCTGCGGGCGCTGATCGCCCAGGACGTCGACGGCCTGATGATGGCCGGCCGCTGCATCAGCGGCGACTTCGTCGCCCACGCCAGCTACCGGGTCACCGGCAACGCCGTCGCCATGGGCGAGGCCGCCGGCGCCGCGGCCGCCCTGGCCGCGACCACCGGCCGCCAGCCGCACGACGTGCCCTGGGCGGAGTGCCAGGCGGCGCTTGAGCGCCTGCGCCGCTGAGGTCCATGCCGCCGGTTGCACTGACGCCGCCGCGCGGCATGCTGGCGGCGCGACGACGATGCGATATGCGACCCCGCTCAAACCCCGGCCGCGGGCCCCGCGCGCCGCGGCCGAGATCCGCCGCTGGCAGGCGCAACGCCGGCGCTGGCTGGAGGCCGTCGGCCCGGATGCCGGCCTGCACCGCCTGTTCGACCACATCCCGGGCGTGCACTTCTTCGCCAAAAACCGCGACGGCCACCTGATGTTCGCCAGCGAGGGCCTGCGCCGGCGCTACGCGATGCAGGATGAGGACGAGATTCTCGGCATGACCGACTTCGACCTGAATCCGGCGAGCATGGCCCAGGCCTACGTCGACGACGACCGGCAGATCCTGCAGGGCGGCGTACCGCGCGTCGAGCGGCTCGAACTCTGGTGGGACGGCCAGGGCATGCCGGACTGGTTCCTGGTGACCAAGCTGCCGATCCAGGACGCGCGCGGCCGCATCCAGGGCGTCATGGGACTGCTGCGCCGTCCCGATGAGGCGGAGCGCCGGCTGCCGGTGTTCCAGACCGTCGCGCGCGCCGTCGAGATCATCCGGCGCGACTACGCCCAGCCCCTGCGGGTCGAGGAAGTGGCGCGCTCCTGCGGCCAGTCGCTGCGCCAGCTGCAGCGGCATTTCCAGTCGGCTTTCGGCACCACCCCGCAGGAGTTCCTGCTCAAGACGCGCGTCACCGCCGCCGCCCGGCTGCTGGACGGCACGCGCCTGTCGACGGCCGAGATCGCCAAGCAGTGCGGCTTCACCGACCCGAGCGCCTTCAGCCTGCACTTTCGCAAGCGCGTCGGCGTCGCCCCGGCGCAGTACCGCCAGCAGTCGGTGCGGGCCCTCTGAATCTCAGGAGGCCGGCAGGGCGTCGCACAGCGCCAGCGCCTTCAGGGCCTGCGCGGTGGCGATGTAGGTGATGTAGTGGTAGTTGCCGCGGTAGAGCGAGTGCATCCACCAGCGGCCGGAGACGCGCTGCTCGCGCTGCAGCCAGGCGACGCCGCGGCGCACGCGCGCATCCGTGGCGGGCACGCCGTTCTCGCGCATCAGCACCAGGGCCAGGGCGGTCATGTAGGGGTCGCTGTCCGGCTGCGCCGCGTCGGGCAGGCCGCGGATCAGCGTCAGCACGGTCGCGCTCATCGGCGTGCGCCAGTTGTCGGTGGCTGACATGTCGCGCAGCGACCAGCCGCCGTCGGCGTGCTGCTTGCCGGCGAGCAGGCGCAGGGCGTTCTCGCGTTCGGCGGCCGGCACCAGGTCGGGCATCAGCGCCGCGAGCTGCAGCCGCAGCAGGCGCTCGTAGTCGTTGCGCGGCTGCGCCTCGCGCAGGAAGACCCGCATCTTCGCCACACCCGCCTGCAGGGTCGCGTCGTGCAGGCCGGCCAGCCAGCCGGGCGCCGCCGTGATGGCGCGAGCGGCCTGCAGGGTCAGCTCGAAATCGGTGGTGATGTGCGGGATCTCGACTTCGCCGGTCGAGACGAACCGGCCGTCGGGGGCGAGGTGCGTCATCATTTCCGCCAAGGCGCGGCCGGTGGCCGGCGACAGGGTGCCGGTGACGTGCTTGTCCCACTCCGCCAGGCCGAGGGCGCACCAGACCGAAGTGCTGGCGCCGACCCGGCGCTTGGCGGTCGGCGCCTCGTTGCGCGGCGCCGGAATGCTGGCGA
>CAYYJK010000370.1:0-3408 GCA_964472185.1 uncultured Prosthecobacter sp. | reverse complement strand
CGCATGCGCCGGATGGCGATTTCGCGGGTGGCGCCGGTGACGATCAGCTTGGCGATCATCGAGTCGTAGTAGGGCGGCACCTCGTAGCCGGAGTAGACGTGGGTGTCGACGCGCACGCCGCGGCCGCCGGAGGTGTACCACAGGTTGATCTTGCCCGGGCTGGGGGCGAAGTTGCGCGCCGGATCCTCGGCGTTGATGCGGCATTCGATGGAGTGGCCGCGCGGTCCCGCATGGATGACGTGCTCGGACAGCGGCAGGCCGGCGGCGATGCGGATCTGCTCCTTGATGAGGTCGCAGCCGTAAACCTCCTCGGTGATCGGATGCTCCACCTGGATGCGGGTGTTCATCTCCATGAAGTAGAAATTCTCGCCGTTGTTGTCGACGAGGTACTCGATGGTGCCGCAGTTCTCGTAGCCGATCTCCTTGCAGATCTTCACCGTCGCGTCGCCCATGCGCTTGCGCAGCTCGTCGGACAGTTTCGGGCTGGGGCACTCTTCGATGATCTTCTGGTTGCGGCGCTGCATCGAGCAGTCGCGTTCGCCGAGGTGGACGACGTTGCCGTGGCTGTCGGCGACGACCTGGAACTCGATGTGGTGCGGCTTCTCGACCAGCTTTTCCATGTACATGGAGCCGTCGCCGAAGCACTTGAGCGCCTCGAGCGAGGCGGCCTGGAAGCTGGAGATCAGGGTGGCCTCGTTGAGCACCGGGCGCATGCCGCGGCCGCCGCCGCCGGCGCTGGCCTTGATGATCACCGGGTAGCCGATCCGGCGCGCCCATTCGAGCGCCTCCTCCTCGGTGTGGATGAGGCCTTCCGAGCCGGGCGTGACCGGCACCCCGGCCGCCCGGGCCGTGGCGCGGGCGACGTTCTTGTCGCCCATCATCGAGATGACGCGCGAGCTGGGGCCGATGAACTTGATCTTGCACTGTTCGCAGACGTCCGCGAATTCCGCCTTCTCCGACAGGAAGCCGTAGCCGGGGTGGATGGCGTCGACGTTGGCAATCTCGGCCGCGCTGATGATGCGGCTGATCTTCAGGTAGCTCTCGCTGCTCGGCCCCGGGCCGATGCAGATGGCCTCGTCCGCCAGGTGCACGTGCATCGAGTCGACGTCGGCTTCGGAGTAGACGGCGACGGTTTTGACATCCAGCTCCTTGCAGGCGCGGATGATGCGGACGGCGATTTCACCGCGGTTGGCGACGAGGACTTTGCGGAACATTGAGGGCTGTGGGAAGGGGGGAAGGGAAAACGGACGTTTCGGGCGGGGGCCGACCCCCGCCCCGGCACGTCCCGGGCGCGGCCGGTCAGGCTTTCAGTTCGAACAGCGGCTGGCCGTACTGGACCGGCTTGCCGTCCTCCACCAGGATGCGCGAAATCGTGCCGCGCAGCTCGGCCTTGATCTCGTTCATGACCTTCATCGCCTCGATGATGCAGACGTTGGAGTTCTCATCGACGGCGTCGCCGATGTTCACGAACGCCTTCTCGCCGGGGGCGGCGGAGCGGTAGAAGGTGCCAACCATGGGCGAATTGATCGTCGGGCCGGCCGGTTCCGAGGCGACGGCAGCGGCTGGAGCTGCGGCCTGGGCCGGTGCGGCCAGAGCCGCGGGGGCGACCGGGGCGCTCACCGCCACGGGCGCACCGGAGACGGGCAGGTGCTTGAGCAGTTCCTTGGCGGCTTGGAAATCGGAGCCACGGCGCAGTTCGACTTTCGAGCCGTGGGTTTCGAAATGGAAATAGGTGAGATCGTTCTCAGCCATCAGGGCCACGATCTGTTTGATCTGCTTCAGGTCCAAAGCGGCGGCCTCCTTGTCGGTAGATTTGGTTTCGTCCATTTACGGGGATGTGAGTGCGATTAGCGGTGCTGAGATTAGCCCCTGCGCCCGCCGTGGCAAGGATAAAGGAATGGCCCCCGGAGGGGGCAAAAAGCCGGGAAAAAGAGCCAAAAAGCGCAAAAAGCACCGGCAAAAGGGCTTTTTCGCCTCTGACGCGGCCCGGCCGCCGGCCCGTTCACTGCAGGTCGCGCTCGATCTCGAGGATGCGCTGGATGGCGTCGAGGAACTCTTCGGCGGCCTCCAGGGGCAGCATGATCGTGTCGCGCCGCCCGCGCACATCCTCGGTGATTTTGATGACGCGGCCGCGCTCGTTTTCCTTGAGGTCGAGGAAGAAGATCTTCCGGTCGGTCAGGATCTTTTCGGAATGCAGCGGCGGGGTGCCGCGCCTCGGCTCGTCGAATGCATCGTTCCTCATTGCCTTGATGACCTCCAATTCCGTGCGATTTCCCGAGTTTAGAAACCGCCTCCGGGTTGTCAATCCTTCTCTCCCAGCCGGCGGATGAAGCCGGCCAGTCCGGCGACATGCTCCGGCCGGACAAACAGGGCGGCCTGGCACTCCTCGTCGGCGAAGGCCTGGCGGCGGGCGATGCGGCCGGCCTTCCAGACCCAGGCCTGCGGGTTGTAGGGCCCGACTTGGCGCGGATCGCTCCAGGTGTGGATGCCGAGGGTGCGGTCGTTGACGGCCGCGGCGATGTGCATCGGGCCGCTGTCGACGCTGACGACCGCCCGTGCCCGGCGCAGCACCCAGATCAGCTCCGCCAGACTGGTGCGGTTGCTCAGGTCGGTGATGTGCGCGCCGCGGGGCACGCGTTCGCCCTGGTGCACGCCGACGATCACCAGCGGCTGCGGGGCGAGCGCCGCGCACAGGGCCTCGAGCACCTCCGGATCGAGCGACTTGCCGGCGCCGCGCGACCAGGGATGGAGGACGATCCGGTCCTCCCCGCCCGGCCAGCCCTCGGGCGCGCGGCCTTCGGGCAGGGGGAATGCGGGCGGCGGCTGGCGGACGTCGATGCCGAAGGCCTGCGGCAGGGCGAGGTAGCGGTCGACCGCGTGCGCGTTGGGATCGACGCGGATGATGTGGTCGTGCAGCAGGCCGGCGCCCTCCCGGGAATCGGACAGCCCGACGATGCGCGAGGAGCCGCGCGAACGGGCGATGAAGGCGCTGCGCAGCAGGCCCTGGAAGTCGAAGACGATCTCCGGCTCCTCGCGCGGCAGGTCGTGCCAGACCTCCGCCCAGCGCAGGATCTTGGCCAGGCCGCGCAGGCCGCGGAATTCGCGGCGCGGGAAGGGGATGACCTCGTCCAGCAGCGGCGACCCCTCGAGCAGGGGGGTCCATTCCGTGTTGGCGATCCAGCGCAGGCGCAGGTGCGGGTGGGCGCGGCGCAGGGCCTGCACGGCGGGCAGCGTGTGCACGATGTCGCCCAGCGAGCTGGGCTTGACCACAAGCGCGGATCGAAATCCGGTCAGCGGCGGCAGCCGGGGTGCGCTCATTTATTTGCCCAGAGACAGACGTTCGGCCAGCAGCGGCGGCAGGCCTGCCGCACGGATCTTGTCCTGGGCGGTGTGGATGTCGTATTCGAC
>CAYYJK010000369.1:0-3410 GCA_964472185.1 uncultured Prosthecobacter sp. | reverse complement strand
GTGCGCGCGGTGATGCGGTTCTCCGGATTGAAGAAGCCGGTGAAGCCGCTGGCCACCTGACGGAAGCTGTTGAACGACCCGGTCAGCGTCTGCCGCCAGTGCTCCGTCGTGTCCCAGACCAGCCGCGGTGACAGGCTCCAAAACTCGGTCAGCACCCGGTCGTCCGGGTCGTTCTGCAGGCGGTTGCCCGGCAAGCCGACCTCGGCCTGATAGTAGCGGCTGTCGAATTCCAGACGCAGATCATCGGCCAGACGGTAGCCGAAGCGGCCGGAGCCGCTGCTCTGCTCGAAGCTGCTGTTGAGGCGCTGGCCTTCGATGTCGGAGCGGCTGAACTCCAGCGCCCAGTCGAGATCACCCGCCGCGCCGAGGGTGCTCAGCCCCTCGCGGAAACTGCCGTAGCTGCCGGCTTCGGCGAAGACGCTGGTCTCCGGCTTCTCCAGGCCGCGGCCGCTGCGGCTGATGATGTTGATCACGCCGCCAATGGTCTTGCCGCCGTAGAGGCTGGCGGCGGGGCCGCGCAGCACCTCGATGCGCTCGATGTTGTCGAGCGGCGTCGTTTCCAGGTTGTAGGCCCCGGCCAGATTCATCGGCACGGGCCGGCCGTCGATGAGCAGGGCCGTGTGCTCGGTCTTGGTGCCGCGGGTGAACACGCTGGTCACCGTGCCCGGGCCGCCGCGATCGGCCAGGGTGAAGCCGGGGACGTCGCGCAGGGCGTCGGCCAGCAGCCGGTACTGGCGCTGCTCGATCTTCTGGCGGTCGATGACCGTCACGCTTGAGGCGGTGCGCCAGGCTTCGGTTTCGGTTTTGGTGGCGGTCACCACCACGGCCGGCAGAGGCGCCTGCGGCTTGCCGGAGGCGGTCGGTTCGGCGCCGGCACTGCGGCCGGCGCACAGGAGGACGATGCCTGCGGCGCCAAAGGCGGCACGCAGGCCCAACGGGGTCTGTGTCATGTGTGTCTTGCGAGTTGCGGCAAGAACGAGCACGCGGGCGGTCAGAAGCCCGGGCATTCGGTCCCACCCTTCATGGATGCGATGAAGTTTGGACCCGCGGTCCTCCACTCGAAGGGGCGGGTGTGAGCGTTCGCAGCGAGATGTTCGGACTCCGGGTTTGTGCTGGCGTTGCCGCCAGCGCCTCGCCCCTGGCCTTCACCGGAGCCGGGGCTCCGATTGGCGTTGTTCCTGCGTCCCCGGGGGGACGCGGATGAGGGTTTGTGACCCGTTACCGCAGCGCAACTGTGGCCGGTTTTCACGGCCTTCCCTGCATCTGCCAACGGCTGCCGGGACTCGTCATGCCGAATCCCGGACTGGATAAAGAAAACAGGTCCGGAGCGGGTCCGGAGCTGCCATGGGCGCTGCTCATAGAGGCGTTCCCGCGGCCCCGCAACGGAAAACCGCCGGCGCCGCACGGGCCCTCACCTGCGGAAATAGCCGCGCTGCTTGTCGGAAACCGGCAGTCCGGCCTTCTCCATGACCTTGAGCATGTCTTCCCAGACCTGGCGCTTGGTAACCAGACCGCCGCCGGCCAGACGCTCCTCGCGCAGGATGTAGCTGGGATGGAAGGTCACCATGGTCGGAATGCCCTGGACCTCGAAGAAGTTGCCGCGCAGACGCGTCACCGGCCCCTGAATCCCGAGCCCTTCGCAGGCGGTCTTGCCCAGCGCCACGATCACCTTGGGCTGGATGATGGCGATCTCGGTGAGGATGTACGGCAGACAGCTCTGCATCTCGGCCAGCGTCGGCTGACGGTTCGAACTGCCCTGGTTGTCCATGGCCGGACGGAACTTGCAGATGTTGCTGATGTAGACTTGGCTGCGCTCCAGGCCCATGGCCTTGATGATGCCCGTCAGTTTCTGCCCGGCCGGCCCGACAAAGGGTTCGCGCAGCTTTTCCTCCTCGGCGCCCGGGGCTTCGCCGATGAACAGGATCTCGGCCTCCGGACTGCCGACGGCAAACACCATCGTCTGGCGCAGCGTGCCCAGCGCACGCGCCTCCGGCGAGGCCTCGGCGATCTGCGCCAGCGCCGCCAGTTTCTCGGCCTTGCCGGAACCCGGCACCTCCAGCAGATGCGGACCGGCGCGGACCGGTTCGGAAACCGGGATGGCGGCGATCTCGGCCGTCGCGACCGGCTCCGGCGCTGCGGGCTCGGCCTCGACCAGCGCGCGCACCTGCTCGGCGCGCGCCGTTTTGGCCTGCCGGTAGCCGCGCAGCTGCTCAAGCGCGCCCGGACGCAGGGCCACGTGCGTCCGGCCCGCCGTCTGGCGCTGTTCGAGGTACTGCTTGAGGAGGCCGGCCGCGGCGGGTGTCGACATGGCAGGACGGGTGGCGAGGCGGCGGCCGATGTCCAGTCCGGAGGCCCTCACTTCTTGCGGCCGGCCTTCGGCTCCGTGCCCGCCAGCAGGCGGCCGATGTTGCTGCGGTGACGCACCACGACCAGCGCCAGGATGAGCCCGCCGAAACCCAGCAGCACCGCGTTCCACTGCCCCGCGCAACGCATCTGCACGACCATTGTGGCCAACACGCCCACGCCCGCCAGCATGGAGGCCAGCGAGACGTAGCGGAGGGTGAAGAACAGCAGCAGCCAGACCGCCAGACCGCCGAGCATGGCCAGCGGCGCGATGCCCAGCAGCACGCCGGCCGTCGTGGCCACGCCTTTGCCGCCCTTGAAGCCGAGCCAGAAGGTGAACATGTGGCCCAAAACGGCGGCGAGACCGGCGGCGACGGCCGCACTGGAAACCAGTTCGGGCGAAGCCCCCTGCCCGGCCAGCCACTCGCCCGCCAGCCAGGCTGGCAGCCAGCCCTTGAGCAGGTCGAGCAGGAACACCGGCACGCCGATGCCCTTGCCGAGTACCCGGATGACGTTGGTGGCGCCGATGTTGCCGCTGCCGTGCTGGCGGATGTCGATGCCCTTGAGCTTGCCCGCCCAATACCCAAAGGGCAGCGCCCCGCTGAGGTAGCCGCCGACTGCCGAAACCACGATTGCCGCTGCCGAAGTCATGTGTGCGCCACCTATCCCGATTCCCGCGCGGGCAGCCAAGCAAAAAAGCAGCGGGGCGCCGAGCCGGCCGGATTTTTCAGGCGCCCCGGATCGCTGATTGAATCCGCGCCGAATCTGCGTCTTCTGAGCCGCCATGTCACGTTTTGTCATCCTCTTCGCTACTTTTGTGACCCTCGCCACAGGCGCTGCGGAGCCGCAGCGCCCGCTCCAGGCCCTGCTGGTGGCCGGCGGCTGCTGCCACGACTACGCCGGACAGCACCAGATCCTGGCCAAGGGCATCCAGGCCCGCGCCTGGGTGCAGGTGGACGTGGTTTGGACGGACGACAAATCGGTGACGCCGCCCCTGCCCCTCTACGACCATCCGGACTGGGCCAAGGGCTACGACATCGTCCTGCACGACGAGTGCGCCGCCGGCA
>CAYYJK010000368.1:0-3448 GCA_964472185.1 uncultured Prosthecobacter sp. | reverse complement strand
ACCTCCTTCTCCCGCCAGTCCGCTTCGCGCAGGCGGCGCGCATCGACCTTGGTGGTGCGGATCAGGTCCTTGAGGCTGGCGCTGGCCGACTGGTAGGGCGCCAGAGCGAGCTCCAGAAAGTCGGCGGCGCCGCTGAGCGGTTCGCTGCCGGGATCGCCGTCCACCAGCAGGACGTTGATCTGGTTGCGCACCTGCACCACCGAATGGAAGGCGTTGTCGTCCGGCAGGCTGTCGCCTTCCAGGCGCACGGCCAGCGAATGGTCGCCGATCCGGTCGAAGGCGTGGGTGAAGCTGATCACCGCCTCGCCCTGCGGCGGCAGCGACACGCGCGAGGTGCGCAGGCGGGCGCCGTCGGCTTCGAGGTGCACGGCGACATCCTGCCAGGGGCGCTGGCCGTGGTTCTGGATGCGCACGCGCAGGCCGACCGGTTGCTCGGCGGCGACCACCAGGGCGGAAAGGTCGGCGCTGGCGATGCTGAGGTTTTCCGCCAGGTCGCCCGCCAGCCGGTAGAAAGTGATCTGCGGCGGCGGTTCCTGCTTGAGCAGGCTGTCGAGGGCCGGAATGGCCGCGCCGTCGGCGGCGCTCTGCCAGTCGCTGGCCTGGAAGTCGGAAACGATGGCCAGTTCGCGCGCCGCATTCGGGGCCTGCGCCAGGGCCGCCGCGGCGCTTTGCAGGGCGTCGCCGACCTTCACCGGGCCCGCCTGGCTGGTCGTTTCGGCGAGCTGCTTGGGCAGCAGTTCGAGCGCGGTGGTGGCCTGCTCCTGCAGGCGCCGCGGGCGGCCGCCGGCGAGGAGGATCTGGGCGTCCGAACCGCGCGGCTGGGATTCCAGAATGCGGCCGATGTCCTGGCGGGCCTGCTCGGCCGGGCTGCCGCCGGGGCCGGGGGCGCGCATCGAGAAGGAGTCGTCGAGCAGCAGCACCAGCGAGGTTTTGCCCAGGCCGAACGAACGCAGGGCGGTGAGCACCGGCCGGGCGAGGCAGAGGGCGAGCACGATCGGGATGGCGATGCGCACGGCCAGCAGCAACCACTGCTCGATGTTGAAGCGGCGCTTGCGCTGGCGCAGGACTTCCTGCAGCAGGTGCATGGCGCCCCAGCGCACCGTGACCACCCGCCGCTTGTTGAGCAGGTGGATCAGGAGCGGAATCAGGAAGGCCGACGCGCCCGCGAGGAGAATGGCGTTGAGGAAGGTCATCGCATTCTCAAGGCCAGGTAGCTGCGCAGGGCGGCCGCGTGCGATTCGTCGGTGGGCAGCATGAGGTGGTCGACCTGGTGCTTGCGGAAGCCCTCCTTGAGCTGCTCCTGAAACCGGCGCAGCACCTCGAGGTAGCGCGCGCGGATGGCGGCCGGGTCAAGCAGCAGGGCCTCATCGGCCTGCTCCAGGCTCTCGAAGCGGGCCCACTGGCCGAACGGGAACTCCAGTTCGTCGCGGTCCCAGAGCTGCAGGGCGATGATTTCGTGACCCTGCTTGCGCAGCACGCCGATGGCCCGCAGGATCGCGGCCGGTTCGTCGAAGAAGTCGCTGATCAGAATGACCAGGCCGCGCCGCTTCAGACGCTGGGCCAGCGACTCCAGCACCGGCGCCAGGGCGGTGTCCTGGCCGGGTTCGGTCCGCACCATCGTCTCCAGCAGGTGGTGCAGGTGGGTGATGCGCGTCTGGTTGGGGATGAACTCGCGAATCTTGCGGTCGAAGGTGACCAGGCCGACGGCGTCCTGCTGCGACATCAGCAGGTAGGCCATGCAGGCCGCGAGCTTGCGCGCGTAGTCGAACTTCTGCACGCCCTTCTGGCCGCGGTAGGCCATCGAGCCGCTGGCGTCGAGGACGAGGGTGGCGCGCAGGTTGGTCTCCTCGTCGTACTCGCGGATGTAGAAGCGGTCGGCGCGGCCGAAAATCTTCCAGTCGAGACGGCGGATGTCATCGCCCTGAACGTAGGGGCGGTGCTGGCGGAACTCGACGCTGAAGCCCTTGTGCGGCGAGGCATGCTGACCGGTCGTGAAGCCCTCGACGACGGTGCGCGCGAACAGCTGCAGGTGCTGCAGGCTGGTGATGTCACCGGCTTCGAGGATGGAGGAGAGCGTGGCCAAGGCGGGGGAGTCGCATTCCGGCGGTCGCCGGTTGGGACAGCGGCGGGTTACAGCGCCCGGGCCGCCGTCTTCTTCACGCGGCCGATCAGTTCCTGGACGATCTGGTCCACGGTGACGCCTTCGGCCTCCGCGTGGAAGGTCGGCACGAGGCGGTGGCGCAGCGCGGGCAGGGCCAGGGCCTCGATGTCGTCGACTGTGACGTGGGTGCGGCCCTGGAGCAGGGCGCGCACCTTGCCGGCCAGGACAAGCATCTGGCTGGCGCGCGGACCGGCGCCCCAGGCCAGCATCTCCTTCACGTAGGGCAGGGCGTCGGGTTCGCCGGGGCGGGTGGCGCGGACCAGGTCGAGCACGAAGTCGGTGACGTGATCGGGCACCGGCACCTTGCGGGCCAGGTCCTGGGCCGCCTGCAGCTCTTCGGCGGTGATCACCGCTTCGATCTCCTCCTGCGCGCCGCCGGTG
Source organism: uncultured Prosthecobacter sp. (assembly GCA_964472185.1). Taxonomy (GTDB): domain Bacteria; phylum Verrucomicrobiota; class Verrucomicrobiia; order Verrucomicrobiales; family Verrucomicrobiaceae; genus Prosthecobacter. Next base: position 906 of record CAYYJK010000368.1, on the reverse strand, counting down.
GTGCGCGCGATGACTTCACGCTCCTCCTCGCGGCTGGGGTAGGCTACCTTGATCAGGAACAGGAAACGGTCCTTCTGGGCCTCCGGCAGGGGGTAGGTGCCCTCCTGCTCGATCGGGTTCTGCGTGGCAAGGACGAAGAAGGGTTTGGGCAGGGCGAAGGTTTCCTGGCCGACCGTGACGCTCTTCTCCTGCATGGCCTCGAGCAGCGCGGCCTGCGTCTTCGGCGGCGTGCGGTTGATTTCGTCGGCCAGAATGATCTGGGAGAAAATGGGGCCGCGCTGGAACACCAGCTGGCGGCGGCCGGTGTCGGCGTCCTCCTGGATGATCTCGGTGCCGGTGATGTCGGCCGGCATCAGGTCCGGCGTGAACTGGATGCGGCGGAAGCCGAGGTGCATGGCGTCGGCCAGCGATTTCACCAGCAGGGTCTTGGCCAGGCCGGGCGCCCCTTCGAGCAGGCTGTGGCCGCCGGCGACGATGGCGATGAAGACCTGTTCGATGACGGCCTCCTGTCCGACGATGCGCTTGTGGAGGGCGGATTTGAGTTTTTGGTACCCTTCGACGAGGGCGGCAGCGGCGGCGGAATCGGACATGGGGCGGGAAAGGGTCAGGAGACACGAAGGCATGGGCGGGATTCTTTCCGCACATGCCGATGGCCTGCCTACCGGGGAAAACGCCCGGTGACAAGACTCTGTTGCGCCGAGTTGCAGCGGTCGCTGGACAGGCCGGCAGGGCTTTGTGTCGCCAACTTTCCAAAAAATTGCGTTCAACAATGCTTCCGGGATGTCATAAAATAAGTTGGTCTCGTCCTGCCGGGCGGGAAGCAACCCTGGGAAGCAACCTCATGAAATGCTTGATACACTTCATCCTTGTCGGCTGGATGGCGGCGATGGCTCCGGCGCAGACGGT
>CAYYJK010000367.1:0-3459 GCA_964472185.1 uncultured Prosthecobacter sp. | reverse complement strand
TTCAGCGGCGTTCTCTGGAACTGATAGCCGCCGCCGACCCCGCGTTTGCTGCGCAGCAGGCCGCCGTTTTTCAGGGTCAGCAGGATCTGCTCCAGGAACTTCAGCGGGATGCGCTCGCGGTGGGCGATGTCCTGGATCGAAAACGTCGGCGTCTCCGGGGCGCGCGCCATCGCCAGCAGGGCGCGCATGGCATATTCGGCTTTCCGGGAGAGCTTCATCGGCGCATGCGTTAGGACGGAAGCGGGCCGCGTTCAAGGCGCAATGTGTGCAGCCGGGGGAAAGCCGTGCGCGGGCCGGCGGATCGGCGAATCGCGGCTGCGGCCGGCCCGGCGGATTTTGGTTTTGACATCCCCGGCGCAAACAGACAATCTCGGGGCTCTTTTATGAATAAATATCTCGTCCTCGCGATCCTTCCGTTCTTCGCTTCCTGTGCGTCCTCGAAAGTCTCCCGCCGGCCCACGGCCGATGCGGCGATCGCCGGCGAGGCCAAGCTGAACAACGGCCTGGACGTGGTGCCGTATTCGATCGTTGACCAGACCGCCACCTCCTCGCTCGATGTCACCGAGGACGCTTCCGGCTTCGTCGGCAACGTCGGCCGTCGCGAGACCCGCAAGTACTCGGGCCTGGCGATCAACAGCACCCGCCGCGGCAGCAACATCGTCGCCAACGAGACCCGCCGCTACGGCAACACCGTCTTCGACATCGCCGACGACACCACCGATCTCGCCAACGAGCAGGTGGTCAACTACACGGACATCGCCCTCGACGCCAACGGCCGCGTCATGTGCACCGCCGGCAAGGTTGTCGGCACCGGCGTCGGCACCTACACCAACGTCGTCCACCGCATCAGCTCCAGCATCTTCGGCTGCCTGCTCGGCGGCGTCGTGGTCGACACCAAGCCCTACATGGTCGGCAGCGCCAACGACCGCTGGGCTGCCCCGAATCTGCCGGGTTCCGGCTGGAACCGCCCGCTGCCGCAGATGCCGGTCTCCGAGCCTCTGGCCGCCACCAGCGCCAAGGACGTGGTCTCCAGCAAGTAACGGTGCTCGTTTTCCCCGGGCGGCTTCTCCCAGAGAAGCCGCCTTTTTCATGCCCGCATGCCAGACCGACGCCTGATCTCCTTCGATGCCGCCGGCACGCTCATCCAGGTGAGCGAACCCGTGGGACAAACCTACGCACGCCTGGCCGCGACGCAGGGCATTGCGGCGGATCCGGAAACCTTGACCGCCGCCTTCCGCACGGCGTGGTCCACCGAACCGGTGCCGCTCCGGCCCGAAGGCCAGGCCAGCCCGGATGACGACCGTTCCTGGTGGTTCCGGCTGGTCGGCCGCGTTTTCGCTGCGGTGCTGGGCGAGCCTTTGGCCGAGTGCCGGTTGGCGCCGCTGTTTGAACGCCTGTATGGCCACTACGCCCGACCCGAAGCCTGGACCCTGTTTGACGATGTCCGGCCGGCGCTTGAGGACCTGGGCCGCGACCACACCCTCTGCGTGCTGTCGAACTTCGACCGGCGTCTGTGCCGCATCCTGGCGGGGCACGGTCTTGACCGTCATTTTGCCGCCGTCATTCTCTCCAGCGAGGTGGGGGCTTCCAAACCGCATCCGCGCATGTTTGCGGAGGCCCTGCGCCGTTTGCAGGTTCCGGCGGCGCACAGCCTGCACGTGGGCGACGACTGGCGCTGCGATGTCGAAGGCGCACGCGCCTGCGGTTGGCAGGCCTTTGCCGTGTACCGGCCCGGGCAGGGACTCGGCAAATTGGTGGAAAAAGTCCGGTTGCAGGAAATTCCGGCTTGCGTCGGCGCGTTCTCAGGCTAGCTAATCCGCCCCATTCGCGCGGGTAGCTCAGTGGTAGAGCAGTTGGCTTTTAACCAATTGGTCGTGGGTTCGACCCCCACCCCGCGTACCAGTGGCGGATGTCAGTTTCAGTTGTGTTAGCCCGGGTAGCTCAGTGGTAGAGCAGTTGACTCTTAATCAATTGGTCGTGGGTTCGAATCCCTCCCCGGGCACCACTGAAATCGACGCTCTGCAGCAGAGCGTTCCCTGCGCCCCGATCCGGGACGCTGACGCAAGGACGGTCCCTTGCCTCCGAGCCTGTGCACGGTGTGGCGAGCGCCTCTGAACAGTTCGCTGGGCTGCTGTGCCGCTGGCTCGCCCTCCGCCGGTCCGGCGACGGTTTCTCGGCAGAAATTTCGCTCGGCGGCCGTTGAACTGTGGCGTGCCGGACGTCCGGCCGGACTGACCATGAAACGACGCGGCCTGCTGTACTCGCTTGCCGCCCTGCCTGCGGCGCGGGCTTGGGCGGCCCCCCTCCCGGAAACTTCTTCCGGCACGGATCTCGACAATCCCTACGCGGGGGTGGACTGGGCGACCTGCGAGTACCTGCATTCGATGTCGCACCAGCACCAGGGGCAGACCGAGGCGTCGCGTGCGGTCTTCCACGGCATGGGCTACCGGCACTTCGCGTTCAGCAACTACTACCCCTCGGCGCCCACCTATCCGCTGCCGGCCGATTACGCCGCTGCGCACCCGGAGGTGATCGGCGCGCCCAACGCCGAGCATCATTCGTTCACGGATTCCGGACTGCACAGCAATGCGCTCGGCAGCCTGCTCGCCACTGGCTACGGCCACAGCCTGAGCGCCAGGCAGTGCGCGGCGGCGCCCCTGCACCACCGCTTCGACGGCCTGCACGGGCCTGACGAGGCGCGCCCCTGGCTGGGCGTCTATCGCCTGGACATCCGCCTCGCCGCCCGGCCGGCAGCGGCCGGCGCGGCTCCCGTCGCCCGGTTGACGGTGCAGGGCGCCCGCGAATGCGCCTTCCGCGAAGCCTTTGCCGACCGCGGTCCCGTGGTGGAGCGGTCGCTGACGGCGGGCAGCCACACGCTCTACCTGCGCACGACGCAGCCGCAGATGACGACCGCGCTCGACTACGAACCGGCAGGGCTCGAAGTCACCCAGTTCCGCCTGATGCAGGGGAGCAACCGGCCGTGGCGCGATGTCTTCCGGGCGGCGCTCGACGGCGAGGACGTGGATGGCCAACGCGTCGGCGGCCTGCAGTACGCCGATGGCGGCGGCATCACCCTGAACCACCCGACGGGCAGCCTCGACGACTATGCGGCAATGCTCGACTTCGACCCGCGCGTGCTGGGCATCGAAGTCTGGAACCAGCTGACTTCGGGGTTCGGCTCCAGCCGCGGATTTTATGCCGAAGCGGGGCAGGGGCCCCTGCTGCATTTCTACCGGCTCTGGGACGAAGTGCTGCGCAGCGGCCGGCGTTGCTGGGGCTTCTTCGTCAAGGATCACAACACCTACGGCCGCGGCCGCAATGTCCTGCTGGTGCCGCCCTCGGTTTCACGTTCCGCGGCGGAGCGGGAGGCCGACGCCCTGCGGGCTTACCGGCACGGCGCCTTCTTCGGTTCGGTGGCCGCGCTGGCGACCAACGCGGCTGGCGAAGTGGCGGCGCCGT
>CAYYJK010000366.1:1122-3467 GCA_964472185.1 uncultured Prosthecobacter sp. | reverse complement strand
GTAGAAGGCGGCTTCGCCGATCAGGTAGCGTTTGCGGCCCTCCCAGAACTTCAGCCGGTTCATCGGCAGGCTGATGCGCGCCTGCAGGGCGTGCTTGCCTGGGTCGGTGCCGGTGACCTGCAGCAGATCCCGGTAGGTGCCGTAGCCGCTGTCCGGCGCCAGGGCGATGGCGGCGTTGATCTCCGCCACGCTCAGGGTCAGTTCGGCGGGCTGGCCGGCCTGCGCCGCCTTGGCGAAGTCCGCCAGCCGGCTTGCCAGGGCGGTCTGCGCCGCCGCCGGCAGTTCCGCCTTGGGCAGGACCGCCGGGGCGTCGACCGTGATGGCCTCGATCGCCTTGTCCTGGGTGAGCAGGGAGTAGGCGCTCCAGCCGATGATGCCGGCGAAGATCAGCGCGGCCATGGCCATGATGGCGCAGCCGTAGAACGGGTTGAATTCGGCGGTGGGGACTTTCTGAATGCGGGCCATGCGAAGGCGCAGTTTCGGCCAGACCGGGGCGCGGCGCAAAGCCAGAATCGCCCGCGCTCAGTCCTGCGGCGGCCGCGGCGCCACCAGTTGCGCGCCCTTGATCAGGCGGCAAAAATCCTTCTTGCTGACCTGGCGCTCCGGTCCCTGGCGGTCCTTCGGGTCGCGCAGCTGCCGGTAGACGATGAACAGGCGCTCCCAGTGGACGATTTTGTAGAAGGTGTCGCCCTGTTGCCACACCTGGTCCTGTTGCAGTCGAATGCTCATGTCGCGGGAAGTCACTTGAAGCCGACCACCATCGAGTCGGGACCGACCAGCGCTTCGACGCGGCAGTCGCGGAAGCCCGCCTCGCGCATCCAGCCGATGCAGTCGGCTCCGGTGTAATCGAAGCCGCCCGGCGTTTCAATGAGCATGTTCAGGCTCATCAGCAGGCCGAAGGCGTTTTGCGAGCGGTCATCGTCGATGATGGCCTCGTAGACCACCAGCGCGCCGCCGACCGGCAGGGCCTCGTAGGCCTTGGCCAGCAGCATTTTTTTCGTCGGCAGGTCCCAGTCGTGCAGGATGTGCCCCATCAGCACGACGTCCGCCGCCGGCAGCGGGTCGGTGAAAAAACTGCCGCCGGCGAAGCGGACGCGGCCGGCCAGACCGCAGCCGCGGATGTACTCGTCGAACACCGGGCCGACGGCCGGCAGGTCGAAGCCGATGCCCTGCAGGTGCGGGTGGGCCAGGGCCACCTGGGCGACCAGATCCCCCTGGGCGGTGCCGACATCGACGCAGGACCGGTAGCGCGGCCAGGGGAACTGGCGGGCGATCGCCCGATTGGCGCCGTGACTGACGCCCGACATCGCGCGCAGGAACTCGCGCAGGCGTTCCGGCTCGGCATAAAGGGCGGCAAACGGATCCTGGCCGCCATTCTTGGATTCGTTCTGCGGCTGGCCCGAGCGCAGCGCCGCGGTCAGTTCGCCCCAGAAGGGGTAGAGACGGTGGTTGGCCATCTCCAGAATGCCGCCGATGTAGGAAGGCTTCGCCTTGTCCAGAAAGAGCTCCGCCTCCGGGCTGTTGGCATAGACACCCGCCTCGCGCTGCAGGAAACCGAGCGCGACCAGGCTGTCGAGGAAATCGCGCAGGCCGCGCGGGTGCAGGCCCAGCCGCGGCTGCAGTTCGGCGGCGGTGCCGGGCTGGCGGGCCAGTTCGGTGAACAGGCCGAGCTCGACGGCGCTGAGCAGGGTTTTGGACGACCAGAAAGCCAGGCCGGTCTGCAGGATGCGGTCGGGGGTGGGAGGGCTCATGGCGGCGGGTCAGTCGGTGACGTAGTGGATGCCGTGCTCGGCGCTGATGGCGACGATGCGGTCCATGTCGGGCGCTCCCGGCCTGGCAAACTCTTCGGCGCAGCGCGCAAAAAAGGTTTCGAAGCCCGCGGGCGAGGTTGTCACCAGCAGGCGGCCCGGGCGGTCGCCGACGTTCTTGAAGGTGTGGATGCTGTTGCGCGGCAGAAACACCGCGGTGCCTTCGGGCACTTCGGTCCAGGCCTGGTCCTTGAAGAAGGCGAAGCGGCCTTCGAGCACGTGGAACCATTCCTCCTCCTGCGTGTGGTAGTGCGGGGGCGGGCCGTTGCCGGGCGGCGTGATCTCGATCCACTGGGCGAAGCGGCCGCCGGTTTCCGCGCCGGTGAGCAGCAGTTGGACCTCTTCGCCAAAAGCGCGCAGGATCCGGCGTTCGTGGGGCAGGGTGAGGGCAGGGGAGCTCATGGGCCGGCAGTCTGACGCAAACCGAATGCCCGGCCAGAACAAATAAGAGGATTTTGCAGCTCGCTTAGGCGTAGGACGGGGTGCCGGGGAAATTCGGTTGTTCTCGGCGGGCGGGCGGCTATCGGAGCTGCGCAT
>CAYYJK010000366.1:0-1112 GCA_964472185.1 uncultured Prosthecobacter sp. | reverse complement strand
TGAAAAACCCCGTTCTGTTCCTGCGCTGGATCTCGCTTGCGGAAGGCCTGTCCTTCCTGCTGCTGCTCGGCCTGGCCATGCCGCTGAAGTACCTGGCCGGACGGCCGGAGGCCGTGCAGGTGATGGGCTGGCTGCACGGGCTGCTGTTTGTGCTGCTCTGCTGGGCGCTGCTGCAGGTGCTCATGAGCGCCAAATGGCCGCTGTCGCGGGCCGCCCTGGTGTTCGTGGCGGCGCTGCTGCCGTTCGGGCCGTTCCTGATCGACCGCCGCCTGCGCGACTGGGCGGAACCGGGCTGCGACTGATTCACTTTGTTTCGCAAAGTTTGTCTTGCGCGGAATCACTTTTTGCGACAAAGCTTGCGGCGATGAACACCCAGCAAGCTGCACTCGACCATCTGCGCGTGATTCGCTCCCTCATGGAGAAGGCCCACATCTACCGCGCGCTGTCGGCGCCGGCGGCCCTGGTGGGCGGTCTGCTGGCCCTGGCTGCCGCCGGGGCGGGAGTCGGCGAAGGCGGCCGCGGCTCGGGTCTGGCTCCGCTCGGTTTCCTGGCGCTCTGGCTGGGCGTGCTGGCCGTGGCGGCCGTGCTCAACCTGGCGCTGCTGGCCCGCGATGCCCGGCGGCGCGACCAGCCGTTCGTGTCGGCGGGCATGCGCATGGCCCTGCGCGCCCTGCTGCCGCCGCTGCTCGCCGGCGGCGTGCTGGGCGCCGGCCTGATCGTCTGCCTGCACAGCCTGACCCTGGCAGTCCTGCTGTGGTGCGTCTGCTACGGGCTGGCGCTGCTCGCCACGGCCAGCTTTTCGCCGCGTTCGCTGATCCGCCTGGGCTGGCTGTTCCTGCTCGGCGGCCTCGGCCTGTTCGGCGTCTGGGCCGCCACGCCCGACCTGCGCCTGCTGGCGACCGACGAAGGGCCGGCCTCGTGGATCATGGGCGGCACGTTCGGCCTGTTCCACGTCGGCTATGCCCTGGCCGTGTTCTGCAGCCGCAACCCGGAGGCCGTTCCCGCCGAATGATCGACTTTGACCAGCTCGACAAGACGATTCACGAGAAGAGCCGTCTGGCGATCATGACCGTGCTGGCCGGCCGCGACGACTGGGCCTTTCAGGAACTCAA
>CAYYJK010000365.1:0-3482 GCA_964472185.1 uncultured Prosthecobacter sp. | reverse complement strand
GCGGTGCTGGCCAAGTTCAAGCCGGCGCTGCAGCTGACCGGCCGGCCGGGCGAAGGACGGGCCGTGTTCGTGCAGATCTGCGCGAGCTGCCACCTGCTCGACGGGGTTGGCATTCCGCTGGGGCCGGACCTGCGGTCGGTGGTCCGGCACGACGCCGAGAAGCTGTTCAATTCCATCCTGGATCCGAGCGCCATCATCGAGCCCGGCTTCACCGCCTACCACTGCACCCTGAAGAGCGGGGAGCAGCTGTACGGCGTCATCGCCACGGAGACCGCCTCCAGCCTCACCCTCAAGCTGCCCGGCAACGTGACGCGCGCCCTGCTGCGCAGCGAAATCGCCTCGTTGCAGAGCACCCAGGCCTCGCTGATGCCCGAGGGGTTGGAAGCCGCTTTGACGCCGCAGGCGCTCGCCGATCTGATCGCCTGGCTGCGCCAGCCGCACTGATCCGGCCGCGGATGGGGCTTGCGGAGGGGCGGCGCATCCGCTAGAGCCTCGCCGCATGCGCCGCCTTGTGAACTTGAGTCTGCCCGCCCTGCTGGTTGCCTGCGCCCCGCTGGTCGAGCACCGGGCCGTGCCTGAGCAGGTGCTGCAGGGCCTGGACAAGCAGCGCCTCAGCAAGGCGGACTTCCTGCGCCGGCTCGAGGCACCTTCGCTGCGGCCGGTGGCGCCGGTGACGGTGCCGTTCCGGATGACTTCCGGCATGCCCGTGGTGCAGGTGCAGGTCAACGGCCACGGCCGCGTGCCGATGATGATCGACACGGGCGCCTCGCACACCCTGCTGCAGGCGCGGGTGGCCCTGCGCCACCGCGTGCCGGTGCTGGCGGCGGCGGATGCCACGGTGGCCATGCAGGGCGTGGTCGGTCGCGAGTCCGCGCGCGTCGGTCTGGCCACGTTCCAGATCGGCAACTGGCCGCTGACCGACTACCCGTGCATGATCCGCATCCATGAAAACCGCTTCCGGCAGGGGTTCGGGGCGGTGACCTTCGAGGACAACCTGCTCGGCTTCGACGTGGCGCGCCGGCACTGCACCTGGCTGACCCTGGACTACCCGCAGGAGCGGGCGACGTTCGGTTTCGACACCCCGTATGAGCCGCTAGCGCACGGCCGCCGCCTCAAGCTGCCGATGAAGCTCACCCAGGGCGTGCCGCTGGTCACCGTCTCGGCCCTTGGCAAAACCTGGGAGGCGGTGGTGGATTCCGGCTCCTTCAGCGGCATCGAGATCAACGAGGAGGTCGCGCGCCGGCTCGGCGTGGAAAACCAGGGCCAGATCGTCGAAGGCCTGCACCTGATGGCCGTCGGCGGCATGGTGTCGTCCGCGCAGGCCAAGCTGCGCGTGGTCAAGCTGCCCGAACTCCGCATCGGCGAGGAGGCGTTCCGCGACGTCGAGGTGGACATTTCGCCCGGGCCGCCGCGCATCGGCTCCTACTTCCTGCAGGACTACCGGGCGACCTTCGACTTCCGGCGCAAGCTGCTCTGGCTGGAGTGGTGAGCTTTTTGACAAAGCCGGGCCGCGGCGGACGTTTTCGCGGCCCATGCTTCGCCCGCTCCTGTTCCTCCTGTGCCTGCTTGGCGCCGCCGCCCCGGCCGCCCCGGCCCCCAACGTGCTGTTCATCCTGTGCGACGACCTGCGGCCGGATGCCCTGGGCTGCTACGGTTCGCGCCACGTCAGGACCCCGCAGATCGACCGCCTGGCGGCCGAGGGGGTGCGCTTCCAGAACGCCTTCTGCACCACCTCGCTTTGCTCGCCCAGCCGGGCTTCGATCCTCAGCGGCCTTTACGCCCACAGCCACGGCGTGACCGACAACTTCACCGAGTATCCGGAGTCGATGGCGTCCTTTCCGAAGACGCTGCACGAGGCGGGTTACGCGACCGCCTACATCGGCAAGTACCACATGGGCGAGAACAACGACTCGCCGCGGCCGGGTTTCGACTGGTTTGTCACCCACAAGGGCCAGGGCCAGTACTTCGACACCGAGTTCAACTTCCACGGCCGCCGGCGCGAGGTGGTCAAAGGCTACTACACCACGGTCGTCACCGACCTCAGCCTGGACTGGCTGAAGCAGCAGCCGGCGGACAAGCCCTGGTGCCTGATCCTGGGCCACAAGGCGCCGCACAGCTTCTACACGCCGGAGCCGAAGTACGCCCATGCGTTCGACGAGGTGCGCGTGCCGTATCCGGCGAGCGCTTTCCAGCTCGCCGACAAGCCGGCCTGGATCCGGCAGCGCCTGTACACTTGGCACGGCATTTACGGACCGCTGTTCGAGTGGCGCAAAAAATTCCCGGACGACCGTCCGGAGGCGGTGCAGGACTTTGAAAACATGGTGCACGGCTACTGGGGCACGGTGCTCAGCGTCGACGACAGCGTCGGCCGCCTGCGCGCCCATCTGGAGGCCACCGGCCAGCTCGACAACACGATCATCGTGTTCATGGGCGACAACGGCCTGCTGGAGGGCGAGCACGGCATGGTCGACAAGCGCACCGCCCACGAGGCCAGCATCCGCATCCCGATCGTGGTGCGCTACCCCGGCCTGACCCGCGACGCGAAGCGCGTCGATGCCCAAGTGCTGACCGTCGACATGGCGCCCAGCCTGCTCGAACTCTGCTCGGCCCCGGCGCTGCCGGCCAGCCACGGCCGCTCCTGGGCCCGGCTGGTGCGCGAGGGCGATCCGGACTGGCGCACCAGCTGGTTCTACCACTACAACTATGAGAAGCAGTTTCCTTACACGCCGAATGTGCGCGCCCTGCGCACCAACGAGTGGAAGTACATCCACTATCCGCACGGCGACGGCCAGCCCGACCGCCACCTCGCCGAGCTCTACCACCTCACCGACGACCCGCAGGAAAGCCGCAACCTGATCGGCCGGCCCGACCTCGCCCCCAAGGTGGCGGAATTGCAGGCCGAACTGGCCCGGCTGATGCGGGCCACCGGCCTCACCCCGGCCACCGACAGGATGCCGGTCGACGAGGGCGTGAAAAGCGAGCTGCCGGACGCCAAAATTCGCTGAACCGGCGGCGTCAGCGGGCGAGCTTGGCTTCGGCGCTGCGGCGCAGTTCCCGGGCTGCCTGGGAAGCCTGCTCCTCCGCCGGCAGGCGGTCGAGCTGGTCGAGGGCTTCGCGCGCGAGTCCCAGGTCCAGGAAACCTTCGGCCATGGCCAGCAGGGTGGCCGAGGACGTTTCCGGGCGTTCCTTGAGGATCACGCCTTCCAGCCGGCGCGGCGGCGTCTGGGCGCCTTCCGCCAGCGCTTTGGCGTCCGGTTCGGTCTGCGCCAGATAGACCCAGCCGTCGCCCTCCTTCTGCAGCCGGCGCTGGTTGATCACGACGACAATGACCAGGCCGATCACGGCGATCGAGCTTTCCAGGATGAACGGCGTGGCGAGGGCGCCGACCAGCATCATCACCGCTTTGGACAGGACTTCGCGCGCGGTGGCGCTCACCGTCCAGACGGTGCCGAGGGCGGCCAGCAGGCCGAGGCTGAACAGCA
>CAYYJK010000364.1:698-3516 GCA_964472185.1 uncultured Prosthecobacter sp. | reverse complement strand
AGGCACCGCCCGCCCAGGCCGGCAAGCCGTCCGCGGCGGCGGCGCCCAGCCTGGAGGAGGAACTGCTGCTCAGCGATGACGACGCCGCGCGGATCCTGCGCGCGATGCAGGAGTACCGCAGCCCCGTCCCCGGCCAGCCCAGCGTGCCCACCGCCCTGTCGCGCGCCGCCGCCACCATCCGGCCGGGCGTCACGACCAAGCGCTACCTGGTCAGCCAGCTGGGCTTCCGGTACGAAAAGGGCACCAATCCGGCCGGGCAGGCCACGGCCGTGTGGACGCAGCAGCGCAGCCTGCCCGCCGTCAGCCGCCCCGCGCCGCGGCCGGCGCAGCTCTGCGAACAGCGGCTGACCGTGGCCTTCGACGACCGCAACCTCGTCGTCGCGCACGATTTCCAGGAGACCCGCAGCGAACCGGCGCCGGGCACCTGAACGCGCTGGGGGCGCACCCGGCGGTCCGCGCCGGATGCGCCCCGAAGGGGACTCACTTGGCCAGCAGACGGGCCATGATCTTCTCCGTGCGGGCCACGATGCGCTGCGGGTCGTCGAGCAGGCCGGCGGACAGCAGCGCGTTGTCGAGTACCTGCTCGGCGACCAGCGCCGCGCTCTCGGCATCCGCCTCGCGGAGATCCGCCAGCCGGCGGATGATGGCGTGGCGCGGATTGATCTCCAGGATCACCTTCGGCGCTTCGACCTCTTCGGGCTTCATGGCGCGCATCATCTGGCGCATCTGCGGCGTCATCTCGCCATCCGGTGTGATGGCCAGTGCCGGGCTGTCGACGAGGCGCTTGCCGGCGCGGGCCTGCTCGACCCCGCCCAGGTGCTCCTTGAGCCAGCCGCACAGCGCGGCGGTCTCCGCCTCGGGCAGGGCTTCGCCCTCGGCCGCCAGCTCGCCCAGGTCCACCTCGTCGGAATTGACTGCCTGCAGCGGCTTGCCCTCGAATTCGCGCAGCGAGGTCGCCACGTACTCGTCGATGGTCTCGTAGAGGTACAGCACCTCGTAGCCCTTGCTCTTGAAGGCGGCCAGATACGGGCCGGACTCGATGGTCGCACGCGAGGGCGCCACCTGATAGTAGATGGCCTTCTGGTCATCCTTCATGCGCTTGACGTAGTCGGCCAGGCCGATCATCTCACCCGCGTCGGTCAGCGAGGACTCGAAGCGCAGCAGCTTGGCGACGGCCTCGCGGTTGGCGAAGTCCGTGGCCACGCCCTCCTTGAGGAAGCGGCTGAACTTGGCATAGAACTCCTGGAAGCGCTTCGGATCGTCCTGGGCCTCCTTGTCGAGGAACTTGAGCAGGCGCTTGGTGACCACCTCGCCCAGCTTGCGCACCAGCGAGCTGTCCTGCATGGATTCGCGCGAGATGTTCAGGGGCAGGTCCTCGCTGTCGATGACGCCGCGCACGAAGCGCAGCCATTCCGGCAGCAGCTTCTTCGGATGCGGGTCAATGAGCACTTTCTTGCAGTACAGGCCGACACCCGGCTCCATCTGGCCCATGCCGAAGAGCTCCAGGTTCTGCCCGGGCAGGAACAGCAGGGCGTTGATCACCAGCGGCGCGTCGGCCTGGAAATGCAGGCGGTAGCTGGGGTCGTCGAAGGCGTGAGCGGTGAACTTGTAGAACTCCTGGTACTGCTCCTCGGTGACCTCGTCCTTGCTCTTCAGCCAGATGGCCTCGACCGTGTTGACACGCTCGCCGTTGAGCTGGATCGGGAAGCCGACGAAATTGGAGTACTTGCCCAGGATGGATTTGACCCGCTGCGGCTGGGCGAACTCACGGGCGTCCGGCTTGAGCTGGATGACCATGCGGCAGCCGCGCTGCTGGTCCGGCGCCTCCTCGATGCGGTAGCTGCCCGCACCGTTGCTGCTCCAGCACAGGTGCTCGCCGTCCTCGCGCCAGGAATGCGTGTAGACCCTGACCTCCTCGGCCACCATGAAGGCGCTGTAGAAGCCGACGCCGAACTGGCCGATCAGGCTGGCGTCGCCCTGCTTGCCGGCGTTTTTGAGGGCGGCGGCAAAGGCCTTGGAGCCGGAGTGGGCGATGGTGCCGAGATTCTCCACCAGTTCCGCCCGGGTCATGCCGATGCCGGTGTCGGTAAGGGTGATCGTGCCGGCCGTCTCGTCGGTGGTGATGCGGATTTCCAGGAGCAGGTCGGCCCCGAACACGCGGCTCTCGGTCAGCTGCGTCAGGCGCATTTTCTCCAGCGCGTCGGCGGCGTTGGAAACCAGCTCGCGGATGAAGATCTCGCGGTCGGTGTACAGACTGTGGATGACGATGTCCAGGACCTGCTTGACCTCGGCCTGGAATTCATGGGTCGTGCCTTGGGGATCGCTCATAAGGGGGATGATGGTGCAAAGGGGCCGGGATCATAGAGACGGCAGGCGGGCTGTCAAAAACTGCGCGTTTCCAAGAACACCGGACATGCCGGCAAGGGTCAGACCTGACAGAACCTCAGGATTCTCAACCTAGTGTTTTTATCTTATGACATGGATTCTGATCACAAACCTTATCCACTTTTCAGGATTTTACATCCAGTTCTTAATACCTACTTTTCTTTTCCTAGATAAGCAATTTTCTTGGTACATGCACCCTTGATGCCATAAAAAAGGGCTCCGTATGAGATTTTCATCGACCCTTGCTGCTCTTGTCTCCTGCCTGTCGCTGCAGGCTTTGCCGGCTCAGGATCTGAATCCGGCCGGTCAGCCGTTTCCGGAGGTGCGGCTGTCGCGAACGCACAAGGCCGCGGCCATCGAACAAGCGCTGGGCCGGCAGCTGCCGGCCGTGGCGCGCTGGTATGGGCTGTCGGAAACGGCCTTGCGGCAGGTG
>CAYYJK010000364.1:0-688 GCA_964472185.1 uncultured Prosthecobacter sp. | reverse complement strand
CAGGTGCTGCGCCGCGATCGCTCCATCCTGGCCGACCGCACGGGTCGGCTGGCTTATGCCTGCCATGGCGCCGTGGCCGCCGGCAGCACCGCCGAAGCCGGCGAGGGCGTGGCAGCCGCCGCCCCCTTCCCGCTCGACCAGACCTTTGCCCTGCACAGCCGTCCCGGGGCGCAGCGCACCCTCTACCTCGATTTCGACGGTCACACCACCAGCGGCACCAACTGGAACACCGCCTTCAACGGCGGCAACGCCTTCGTGACGCCGGCTTTCGATCTCGACGGCAACCCCGCCGGCTTCAGCGATGCCGAACTGGAGCGCATCCAGAAAATCTGGCAGCGGGTGGCGGAGGACTACGCCCCCTTTGACGTCAACGTCACCACCGCCGAACCCGGGCTGGAGGCGCTGCGCCGCAGTCCGAGCACCGATCCCGCCTACGGCATCCGCGTCTGCATCGGCGGCAGCAGCTACGACTGGTTCAAGCAGGGCGCCGGCGGCGTTGCCTACGTGGGCTCCTTCAACTGGCCCAGCGACACCCCCTGCTTTGTCTTCCCCGCCCAGCTCGGCGCCGGCAACGAGAAGTATGTCGCGGAAGCGGCCAGCCACGAGGTCGGTCACACCCTCGGACTCAACCACGACGGCCAGACCAACGGCACCGAGTACTATCAGGGCCACGGCAACTGGGCGCCGA
>CAYYJK010000363.1:0-3517 GCA_964472185.1 uncultured Prosthecobacter sp. | reverse complement strand
CGCAAGCTGGCCGACGTCGGCGACCTCGCCATGCCGGGCAAGCCGCTGCTGGAGATCGAGGCGCCAACGGCGCTGCGCTTCGAGGCCGACCTGCCTGAGGCGATCCTCGACCGCATCCGCATGGGCGCGGCCATGCCGGTGCGCATCGCCTCCGTCGCCCAGCCGCTGACCGCCACCGTCAGCGAGATCGCCCCCGTCGCGGATCCGGTCAGCCGCACCTTCCAGGTCAAGCTCGACCTGCCCGCCGCCCCGGGCCTGCGCACCGGCCAGTTCGGCCGCGTGTCGGTGCCCGTGGCGGAAACGCAGCTGCTGCTGGTTCCCGAGACGGCCGTGCTCAAGCGCGGCCAGCTGGAGCTGGTTTTCGTCGCCCGTGACGGCCGCGCGCACCTGCGTCTGGTGAAGACCGGCAAGTCCCTCGACGGGCGCGTCGAAATCCTGTCCGGCCTGGAAGAGGGCGAGCAGGTCGTGACCGCCGGCGGCGCGCCGCTCGCCGACGGCCAACCCGTGACCCTGCAGCCATGAGCGCCTCCGACCCCCCTGCACCGCACCTGGGTCTGGCGGGCCGCCTGGCGGCGACCTTCATTGACTCGAAGCTGACGCCGCTGATCGTCATCGCCTCCGTGCTGCTCGGTGCCGCGGCCGTGGTGCTGCTGCCGCGCGAGGAGGAGCCGCAGATCAAGGTGCCGATGATCGACGTCATGGTCGCCATGCCCGGCTCGTCGGCCAAGGAGGTCGAGGAGCGCGCAACGCGGCCGATGGAAAAGCTGCTCTGGGAGCTGCCCGGCGTGGAGTACATCTACAGCACCTCGCGGGACAGCGAGAGCCTGGTCATCGTGCGCTTCAAGGTCGGCGAGGATCCGGAACGCAGCCTGGTCAAGCTGACGGAAAAGCTGCGCTCGAACTACGACCGCATCCCGATGGGGGTCAGCGCCCCGCTGGTCAAGCCGAAGAGCATCGACGACGTGCCGATCCTGGCGCTGACCTTTCACAGCGCCCGCTACGACCACCTGACCCTGCGCGGCCTCGCCGCGCAGGTCGACGAATCGGTCAAGCAGGTGCCGCTGGTGGCCGAGACCGCCCTGCTCGGCGGCTCGCGGCGCGCCGTGCGCGTGCTGCTCGACCCCGTCAAACTCGCGGCGCGCAACCTCAGCCCCGCCGGCCTCGTGCCGATGCTCCAGCAGGCCAACCGGCAGTTCCGCGCAGGCGGCCTCACCACCGGCAACCGCGAAGTGCTGGTGGAAACCGGCGCCTTTCTGAAGACCGCCGACGAGGTCGGCAACGTGGTCGTCGGCGTGTTCAGCGGCCGGCCGGTGTACCTGCGCGAAATCGCCGACATCGTCGACGGCGGCGAGGAGCCCGGCCAGTACGTCTTCCACGGCACCCGCGCCGGCGAGGAGCCCGCGGTGACCCTCAGCGTCGCCAAGCGCCCCGGCGCCAACGCCATCAGCGTGGCGGAGGCGGTGCTGCGCAAGGTGGACACGCTCAAGGGTTCGGTCATTCCCGCCGACGTCAGCGTCAGCATCACCCGCCACTACGGCGAAACGGCCGCGGAGAAATCGAACGAACTGCTGCTGCACATGGGCATCGCCGTGTTCAGCGTCGCCCTGCTGATCTGGCTCACGCTCGGCTGGCGCGAATCGGGCATCGTCGCCGTGGCCATCCCGGCCACGCTCGCGCTCACCCTGCTCGTCTTCTACCTCTACGGCTTCACCCTCAACCGCATCACCCTGTTCGCGCTGATCTTCAGCATCGGCATCCTGGTGGATGACGCGATCGTCGTCGTCGAAAACATCGTCCGCCACTTTCACCTGCCGCAGAACCGGGGCCGCAGCTGGTCGGCCATCGCCGTCGAGTCCGTCGGCGAAGTCGGCAATCCGACCATCCTCGCCACCTTCGCCGTCATCGCCGCGGTGCTGCCCATGGCCTTCGTCGGCGGCCTCATGGGGCCCTACATGCGCCCGATTCCGATCGGCGCCAGCGCGGCGATGTTCTGGTCGCTGCTGATCGCCTTCATCGTCACGCCCTGGGCGTCGATCCGCATGCTGCGCTGGGGCCGCAAATACGCGCGCCTGACCGAGGGCGAACCGGCGGCCGACGCCGGCAGCCACCACGCCAGCGAGCACCCGGAGGATTTCTTCACCCGGCTCTACCGCCGCCTGATGGGGCCGCTGATCCACCACACCGGCTGGCGCTGGACCTTCCTGGCCGGCATCACCGCCCTGCTGCTCGGCGCGATGGCCACCGTCGGCCTCGGCTGGGTGAAGGTGAAGATGCTGCCGTTCGACAACAAGAGCGAGTTCCAGGTCATCCTCAACATGCCGGAAGGCTCGTCGCTGGAGCAGACCGCGGCCGTGGCGCGGGAGATGGCCGCGGCGATCCGCACCGAGCCCGAAGTGACCGACTACCAAGTCTACGCCGGCGTCGCCTCGCCCTACAACTTCAACGGCCTGGTGCGCCACTACTTCATGCGCCGCGGCGCCAGCGTCGCCGACATCCAGGTGAATCTGGTCGGCAAGCACGCCCGCACGGCGCAGAGCCACGACATCGCCAAGCGCGTGCGCCCGCGGGTCGCCGCCATCGCCGAACGCCACGGCGCGCGGGTCGCCATCGCCGAGGTGCCGCCCGGCCCGCCGGTGCTGCAGACCCTGGTCGCCGAGATCTACGGTCCGGACGACGCGGCCCGGCTCAAGCTGGCGGCGCAGGTTCGCGAGATCTTCCGCACCACCCCGGGCGTGGTCGACGTCGACTGGTACGTCGAGGCCGACCAGCGCAAGGCGCGCTTCGTCATCGACAAGGAAAAGGCCGCCCTGCACGGCATCAGCGCGGCGACGATCTCGCAGACGCTCAAGATCGCCGTCGACGGCGAGAGCGTCGACCTGCTGCACCAGCCCGAGGAGCGCGAGGACGTGCCGATCCGGCTTGAGCTGCCGCGTTCCGCCAAGACCGCGCCGGAGGAGCTGCTGGCGCTGCGCGTGCGCTCGGGCGACGCCAACGCCCTGCCCGAACCCGGCGGCGGCGGCGCGCCGCTGGTGCCCCTGCGCGAACTGGTGAAGGTCGAGCACGTCACCGTCGAAAAGAGCCGCTACCACAAGAACCACATGCCGGTGACCTACGTCATCGGCGACGTCGCCGGCGTCGTCGAAAGCCCGGTGTACGCCATCTTCCAGATGAACGAAGCGCTGCGGCGGCTCGATGCGCGCGCCTTCGGCGGCAGCGGCGCGGATCTGCGCATTCACAACGCCGCCATGCCGTTCAGCGACGCCGAGCCGTCGATGAAGTGGGACGGCGAATGGCACATCACCCTCGAGGTGTTCCGCGACCTGGGCGCCGCGTTCGGCGCCTGCCTGATCCTCATCTACGTGCTCATGGTCGGCTGGTTCCGCAGCTTCCTGACGCCGCTGATCGTCATGATCGCCATCCCGTTCTCGCTGGTCGGCATCCTGCCCGCGCACGGCCTGATGGACGCCTTCTTCACCGCCACCAGCATGATCGGCTTCATGGCCGGCGGCGGCATCGT
>CAYYJK010000362.1:0-3519 GCA_964472185.1 uncultured Prosthecobacter sp. | reverse complement strand
GTGTCATGATGGTCGTTCAGCACGTGCGAGATCGCGGCGAACAGCAGGCCGGAATACTTGCGATAGAAGGTCTGGAACGCGACCGAGTCGCGTTCAGCGATGCGCTGCAGCAGCAGGATGTCAGCTTCGATCTGCTGCTGGGTTTCAAGGTCGGCAGGATCCATCATGACGTTGGGGGGGTGAGCGTGTGAGACTGACGGCCGGGGTGGCATTCCGAAGTTCGACGAAACTGAGACAAACTTCGACAAATGTCAAAGAAGATTCGCATTTTGTGAGGTTGTCACAGTTTTGTCTAATTTATGACCGCCGTTCGACGACGGTGTTCAATTTTTCAAACCCCGCTCAGCGGTGGGCTCAGTTGCCGCCGGGCGGCGGTTCGGGCAGCCAAGCTTCCGGCGCGCCCGCCTTGACCAGCACCTCGCGCAGTGAAACCGCTTTGCCGTTCAGGCGTTTGCTCGCTTCCGCAGCCTCCATGAACGCGTAGATTTCCAGCGTCTGCCGGGCGCTGACCGGCGGCTGCCCGGTCTGGAAGAATTTGATGATCTCGCGCAGCAGGGGCGTGTAGTCGCCCTGGTTCTTCTGCTCCACGACGGTGCCCTGGCCGAAACGCACCAGCTTGTACTGCGGGGCGCCCATCGGCAGGATGTGCAGGGCGTGCAGGGTTCCCAGCCGGCCGCCACTCCAGACGCCGGTGACCACGGAGGCGGCGGTGCTGGTCGTGCGGCGGACTTCCAGGCAGCCGCTGCCCATGACCGTGAACAGGGCCTCGGTCGGGTGGATGCCGTAAAAAAACAGGTCCGGGTGATGCGGCAGAATCGGCGCCGGACCGTAGGACAGGGCGGCCACGGCCGGGGTGCCCTTCTCGGCGCCGGCGACCTCAACCACGCCCGGGTACCAGCGCAGGGCGGAAGCGCTGAACATGGGCAGCTTCGCCGCTTCGGCCAGACGGTAGATTTCCACCGCCTCCTTCAGGCTGGCGGCGACCGGTTTGTCGAGGAAGAACGGCTTGCCGGCCTGGATGACCTCCCGGGCCTGAGCCAGGTGCGGCCGGCCGTCGACGCTGAGGATCATCACGGCGTCGACCACCGCGCAGACTTCGGCAATGGAGGCCATGACCTTGACCCCGTATTTGTCGCGCAGGAGGCTGGTGAAACCTTCCACCCGGCCGGCGCTTTCCGGCAGGTCGGGGCTGCCGCCGGCGTAGGCCGCCACCACCCGGGCGCCGGGGATGTGATTGGGGTTGGCCGGATCGTTCAGGCGCAGCGTGAACTGCTCGCTGTGGGAGGTGTCCAAGCCGATGAGACCTACGCGCAGATTGTCAGCCATTGTCGTCAGGGGAGTGCAAAAAGCCATCGCGACCATGACAAGTACGAACCTGAGCCTGGGGTGCGGGGCGACCATGCCGGCACATGGCACCAGAACCGCAAGCCGTGCAAGCAGGTACACGCATCCCGCCTAAGCCGCTCCGGTGGGGAAAGTGCCGTGCGGCTGAAGAATTAGGAATCGGGGTGCAAATCCGGGCTTGGCAAGGGGCGCCTTATTTCTGAAGCTTACTAAATGCGGATAAAAATCATCCAGGTTTGGACGCTGCTCTTGGCAGGAGCGATGCTGCCGTGCTTGGGTTTTCTGGGGAAAGCCGCCGCCGCCGAGCCAGGTTGGAAGGCCGGGGCCGCCAAAACGGACATCACGCCGGACTACCCGGTGCGGTTGAGCGGTTATGGCAGCCGCAGCGCACCGCATGAAGGCATCGAGATGCGCCTGCACGCCAAAGCCCTGGCGCTGACTTGGGGGGAAGAGGCGCCCGTGGTCATGCTGACCGTGGACAACTGCGGCGTCCCCGCGGCGCTGCGGGCCGAAGTGCTCGGCCGCGTGCAAAAAGCGGGCCTGCCGCTTGAGGACGCGCGTTTTGCCCTGCACTCCAGTCACACCCACTGCGCGCCGGCCCTGCCGGGCCTGCTGCCGTTCTTGTTCGGCGAGGAGCTGTCCGCCGCGGAAGCGCAGGCGGTGGCGCGTTATGCCGGAGACCTGACCGCCAAGCTGACGGAGGTCGTGGTGCAGGCGATGAAGAGCCAGGCGCCGGCGCGGCTGGATTGGGCGGCCGGCAAGGTTCGCTTTGCGATGAACCGGCGCCTAAAGACGCCGACCGGTTTCATCAACAGCCCGAACGTCTACGGACCGGTCGACCACGCCCTGCCGGTGCTGCGGGTGACGTCTCCGGATGGCAAACTGCGCGCGCTGTTCACCAGCTACGCCTGCCACTGCACCACCCTGGCGATCAACAAAACCCATCCCGACTGGGCCGGCTGCGCCCAGGACGAGCTGGAACTGCGTTTTCCCGGGCTCATTGCCATGACGGCCATCGGCTGCGGCGCCGACCAGAATCCCTACCCCCGGCGCGAGATCGAGCATGCCCAGCTGCACGGCGTCGAGCTGGCCAAGGAGGCGGTCCGGCTGATCAACCGCCCGATGCAGCCGGTGCGCGGTCCGGTGCTCAGCGCCAGCCGGGCGCTCGAACTGCCGTTCGACGCGCTTCCCGATGCGGCCGCCTGGAAGCAGCGCGCCCAGGACCCGAACAAGTGGACGGCCCGCCATGCCCGGCACTTTCTGGGCGAGCTGGAGCAGGGGCGTAAAATTCCGGAGTCGCTGCCCTACAGCGTTCAGGTCTGGGCGTTTGGCAACGACCTGCTGACGATCAACCTGCCCGGCGAGGTGGTGGTGGACTACGGGCTGCGCTTCAAACGCGAGTTCGATCCGGCGCGCACCTGGGTCAACGCCTACACCAACGACGTGCCCTGCTACATCCCCTCCCAGCGGGTCTGGCAGGAGGGCGGCTATGAGGCCGCCGGCGCCATGGTGTACTACGGCCGCCCGACCCGCTTCGCCTCCGGCATCGAGGAGCTCATTGCCGGCGCGGTTCGCGCCCTGGTGCCCCCGGCGTTCCGGGCGGGCAAGACGAAAGACGCCCGCTGATCCGGCCCGCCGTTCAGCGGCGCTCGTCCGTGGCCGGCAGCACCTGCACCTCGATCTCGCGCACTTCCATGCTGGCCGCCGGCTCGGCGACGGGCGGTGCCGAGCCCGCCAGCGAAGCCCACTTGCGGCGCAGGCCGTAGACCAGGGCCGCCACGGCTGATGCCGCCAAGCCGGCCACGGCGACGGCGAGGCCGACGAACACCAGGAGCGCGATTGCTCCCGCAACGAGCAGCAGGCCCGCCACGCCGGCCAGCACGGCGGGCAAGCCGCTCAGGCGTCGGGAGGAGAATTGAATGGAGGGCATGGTCGCCATCATGGAACGCTTTTCCGACCCCACCAAGCGCCGATGCGTTGAATCGGCGCTGCGCAACTAGCAGGGGACAGAGGGGCGGGGGCTGTGCCATAGTGAGCCCATGGAAGAAAAAATTCTCAGACTCCTGAGCCAGTCCGGCTACAGCCCCGCCGACGCGCCGCAACTGCTCAAGCAGCTGCACCTGCCGCCGGAAAGCCAGCCGGCGCTGAAGGCCGCGCTCAGGGCTCTGGAGAAGA
>CAYYJK010000361.1:0-3550 GCA_964472185.1 uncultured Prosthecobacter sp. | reverse complement strand
GGCCGACGCCGCGGCGGCTCGGCCCTGATGATCATGGTCTGGGCCCTCCTGCTCATGTCGGTGACGGTCATGGGCCTGGTCGAGTACATCCGCTACAGCGCCGAGGAGGCCACGCTGGCGGCGGCGGAATTCCGGGCCCTGCATCTCGCCGAAAGCGGCCTGGCCGTCGGCCTGCACCCCTCCGCCCGCCGCGGCGACAAGGTGCTCAAGCAGAAAATCGGCACCGACAGCGGCTTCGATGTCGTCATCAACTACGAAGGCGCGCGCATCCCGATCAACTACATCACCGACGACCGCCTGCGCGAAGCCGTCTACGAACTCTTCATCCGCTGGGGCCTGAACAGCGACGAGGCCAGCATCGCCAGCGAGTCGCTGGCCGACTGGGTCGACCGCGACGACGAGGTGCGCAGCAACGGCGCCGAAACGGCCTTCTACGAGGGCCAGGGCGTCTTTGAACTGCCCCGCCAGCAGGGCTTCATCAACGTCGAAGAGATGCTGCTCGTGCGCGGCATGGGCATCGTCGACCGGCTCAAGCCGGACTGGCGTGAATTCTTCAGCGTGTACGGTGACGGCACCATCGACCTGCGCACCGCCTTCAAGGAGACGCTGATCGCCGTCAGCGGCGCCTCCGAGGCCGACGTCACCAGCTACATCAGCCGCCGGGACGGCGCCGACGGCATCCCCGGCACCGAGGACGACCAGCGCATCTCCGACGGCGAAGCCTACCGGATGCTCGGGCTCAGCGGCGAGCGCGCCGCCGCCCTGCGCAACATCCTGACCAGCGACGACGACCTGCGCCGCATCACCAGCACCGGCTACGTCGGCGAGAAGCGCGCCCAGATCATCATCGTCGCCCGCCGTGGCGAGGACCGTTCGCTCACCTACCTGGCCCGGATCGAAGAATGATCCCCGTGACTTTCTGGCGCAACTAAGCCCCCCTTCCGACGTTCCAGCCTCGTTCGACATGTCTTTCGCCGCCGCCACCCTGCTTCTGCCCGCCCCTGACACGACCTGGCGCGTGTGGAACCCGCGCGCGAGCGCCTCGGCCTCCGTCGATTCCCCCGCGGCGGCGCCCAGCCAGGGCAAGCCGCTGGTCATCGGCCTGCCCGCGTCGGCCTGCCGAACCCTCGGCCTGGTGCTGCCCAACGCCGACCACGAGATCCTGGAGGCGATGCTCATCACCCAGCTCGAGCGCCGCGGGCTGAAGCTGCAGGCCGGGGCGGAGCGCAATTTCCGCTGGCACCTGCTCACCCAAACCGCCTCCACCGCCACCGTCAGCGTCGACGTGCTGGCCGATCCCTTCCCGGAAGACCTGGCCCTGCCCCAGGCCTACGACTACACGGCCGCGCTGCGGCTGCTGTCGCTGCCCAACGGCCACCTGATCGTCACCGAGGAGCATGGCGCGCTGGTGCTGGCGGTCGGCTATCAGGGCCGGCTCTACCACAGCCATCAATTCGCGCCGGCCACGGCGTCGCCGGAGGAGATCGCCCTGGAAATCGAGCTGTCCCGGCTGGCCCTGGAGCAGGACTTGGGCACCGGCAGCATCACCGGCATCACCCTGGTCGGCGCCTCCTGGGAGGCCGCCACCGCCGAGACCCTGGCCGAGCGCTCCGGCCTCGCCGCCCGGATCCTGCCGCAGCTGCCGCCCAACCCCGACCTGGACACCCGCGCCTGGCCGCGCCTGCTGCCGCCGAGCGTGCGCACCGCCCAGGCCGGCGCCGCCCGGCGCGCCAAGCTCACCCGCTTCGGCATCCTCGGCGGCCTGTTCGCCGTCGCCGGCGCCTTCCTCGCCTTTGCTTACCTGCGCCTGCAGGAACGCACCGCCGCCGAACTGGCCGCCGCCGTCGAAACCACCGCCGAACCCGCCCTGCAGGTGAAGCAGACCGTCGAACGCTGGAAGGCGCTGGCGCCCGCCATCGAGCCGAAACGCTACCCGATGGTGCTGCTGGCGCAGATTTCCCAGCTGATGCCGCCGAGCGGCATCGTCATCCGCGAATTTGAGGTCAAGGACAACGAAATCGACCTCCGCGGCGAGGCGCGCGACGCGCAGATGGCCTTCCAGTTCGTCGAAGACCTGCAGAAGCACAAGATTCTCGGCTTGTACCAGTGGAGCAAGCCCCAGCCCACCGTCCGCGAAAAAACCGCGCAGTTCCGCGCCCAGGGCAAGCTGCAGTAACCCGAGATTCTCCCATGGCCCAAAAGCTGTCATCGCGCGAAAAAAACCTGCTGCTGCTCTGCGCCGCCGTCCTGGCGTTCATGGCCCTGGCGATCGTCGCCCAGGGATTCCTGCAGCGCCGCCAAGCCGCCCTGGAGAAGATTGCCGCCCTGCGCGCCCAGAAGAGCGAAAACGACACCTGGATGGCCGACCGGGCGTTTTGGGAGAAACGCCGGGCCTGGCTGGTCGAAAAGATGCCCGCCACCGAAAGCCTCGGCCGCGCCCAGGGCCAGTTGCTCGAGGACCTGCAGAACGAGGCGCTCGAATACGGCATCGTCACCGAGCAGCCGGGCCTGCCGCCGCTGCCAGCGCCGAACGGCAACTACCGCGAGGTGGCCGTCTCCATGCGCCTGCGCGGCGACCAGGCCACGGTGCTGCAGTGGCTGTCCACCCTGCAGTCGCCGGAAAAATTCCAGGCCGTGCGCCAGCTGGAGGTCGAGATCGACACCCGGGCGCGCGAAAAGACCCCGCAAGTGGTCTGCAACCTCACCCTGGCCCGCTGGTTCAAGCCGGAAACCGGTCTGTGACCGGCAGAGCCCCCATGCCCCCGCCGCCCGCCATGAAAACCAGCATCCTCCGACTGCTCGTCGCGGCCAGCGCCGCCGGTCTGGCCGCCGCCGAACCCGATCCGGACCTGCCGCAGCCGTTTGATCCCGGCAGTCTGGCCCCGGCCATCGCCAGTTCGCCCTTCACCCGCATGGTGAACCTCTCGGACAACCTGGTGCTCACCGGCATCGCCTACATCGACGGCAAGCCGGTCGCCACGGTGTTCAACAAGGAGACCAAGGAGTCCCACATCGTCGGCACCGAGCCCAATTTCCAGGGCTGGATCCTCAACGAGGCGCAGCCCGCCCCGGACATCACCCGCAGCCAGGCCAAGATCACCATCGGCGGCGAGGTCGTCAGCGTTCGCTACGCCGCCGTCAGCGCCGAGGATCTCAAGGGCGAGCGCAAGAGCAACCGCGAGGAGCGCGGCGGATCGCCCGGCGGTGAACGCCTGCGCGGCAGTCCGCGCGGACCTTCCGACGAGGACCGCAAGCGCTACGAGTCGCTCTCCGAGAAGGCGCGCGACAAGTTCCGCGACATGATGCGCTCCAAGTTCAGCGACGAGAAGTTCCGCAACGCCCCCGAGGAGGAGCGCCGCAACATCATCCGCAAGGAGTTCGACCGCATCGAACGTGAAGACAAGGGCGGCCGCTGAGCCGCCGCTCCCTCCTTTCTCCCGACCCGTTTCCTCATGCATTCCCTCCGCACCCGCTTTCGCCCGCTCCTGACCGGTGGCTGCCTCGCCGGCGCCGCCCTCGCCCTCCTCGCCCAGGATGCCCCCACCCCCAC
>CAYYJK010000360.1:0-3578 GCA_964472185.1 uncultured Prosthecobacter sp. | reverse complement strand
TTCATGCGCAACTTCAAGCTCGAGGAGGAGTCCGCCGACCTGCGCAACGCCTACGGCAGCGAGTTCGGCCAGCGCTGCCTGCTCGCCCGCCGCCTGATCCAGGACGGCGTCCGCTTCATCGAAGTCTCGCACAACCTCGGCTTCGTCAACGGCACCGGCTGGGACACCCACAACGACGGCCAGGAGAAGCAGCACCTGCTGATCAAGGACCTCGACGACGCCTTTGCGACGCTGATCCTCGACCTGAAAACCCACGGCCTGCTCGACAAGACCCTGATCGCCGTCGGCACGGAGTTCGGCCGTCCGCCCGAGTTCGACGGCGGCGGCGGCCGCGGCCACCAGTGCAGCACCTTCAGCATGATCCTCGCCGGCGGCGGCCTCAGGCACTGCGGCGCCTACGGCGTCACCGACGACCTCGCCAAGACGATCGTCGAGAACCCGGTGTCAACGCCGGATTTCCACGCCACCATCCACGCCGCGCTCGGCATCAACCCCGCGCACGAACTGACCGACGGTTCGCGGCCGGTGCCGATCACCGACGGCGGCAAGCCGATCGCCGCCCTGTTCGGCTGAGGCGGCCGCTTTCCGGCCGGGACGGCGTATGGCGCGGTCCCGGCCTTGTCCGTCAGCCGCACGGTCGCCCTTCAGGCGGTGGCCACGCGCTGCACCGGCGCCAGTTCGTGCGAAGCGGCGAGCGTGCCGATCAGCGCCATCAGGATGAAGGCGGGCACGAGGATCAGCAGCAGCGGCAGCAGCATCACGAACACCAGCGGCCCCAGCAGCACGCTGAGCACGAGGGTGAGCAGGCTCGTCGGCTTCAGGTTCACCGGCACCGGCGCGCTGTCCGCCTCCTCGCCGTGCAGGGCAAGGTGCGGCTGCATCAGCCAGTGCGCCAGCGGCCGCAGCAGCAGGCGCAGCGGATCCATCACCGCCGCCTTGAGGAACAGCGGGCTGGCCTGCAGCAGGCGGACGCGGAAACCGCCGGGTTCACCGTAAGCGTGCGGGTGATCGGGCGGCGGCGGGGTTCCGGCCGGCATGAGGGTGCTGCCGGCGTTCGCACCCGGCTCCTGAGTTGAATGGGCGATCGGGTTCATGGGCGGTGTGGGTTGCGGGCTTGCTCCCGGCGGTCCGGGCCGTCGGCTCTGGTTCCTGACGGCCGCCCGATCGCTCATGCTGCCATGGGTGGGACCGGCTGCGTGCGTCGTCGTCACTGAAACAACGCGCCAGCCGGCCGGTTTATTGCGCTTTTGCCGTGCCGCGGCCCGGCGGCACGAAAAAGCCCGGCGGCCTCGCGGCGCGCCGGGCTGGGGCGGAAACGGCTCAGGCGAGCGAGGGCACCGGCACGACCGGATCGGTCTCGGCGGCGTAGTCGACGCCTTCCAGGCCGAAGCCGAACAGGCGCAGGAAGCTCGACTGGTAGCCGGCAAAATCAGCCAGTTCGGTGAGGTTCTCGGTGCTCACCTGCTGCCAGCGCTGGGCGACGAGTTCCTGGACCTTCGGGGCCATTTCCCAGTCGTCGACACGGATGCGGCCGGCCTCGTCCGGCTGCGGCTGGCCGTTGTACAGCCGCTCGCGGAACAGGCGGTCCATCTGCTCGATGCAGTCCTCGTGGCTGCCCTCGGCCTTCATCACCTTGTACAGCAGCGAGATGTACAGCGGCACGACCGGAATGGCGGAGCTGGCCTGGGTGACCAGGGCCTTGTTGACCGACACCCAGGCCTTGCCCTGCAGCGGCGCCAGTTTGGCGTCGAGGGCGCGCTGGACGCGCTCGAGGTCTTCCTTGGCGCGGCCGATGGTGCCGTTCTTGTAGATCGGCCAGGTGACTTCCGGCCCGATGTAGGAGTAGGAAACCGTCTGCACGCCCGGGGCCAGCACGCCGGCGGCCTGCAGGGCGTCGATCCACAGTTCCCAGTCCTCGCCGCCCATGACCGCCACGGTCTGCGCGATGTCGTCGCCCTGCGCGGGCTCGATGGAGATGTCCTTCACCACGCCGGTGCCGGTGTTGAGGTTCTTGTTGGTGTAGACCTCGCCGATCGGCTTGAGCACGGACTTGAAGATTTCGCCGGTCTTCGGGTGCTTGCGGCGCGGCGAGGCCAGGCTGTAGATGACGCAGTCCACCTGGCCCAGGTCGGCGCGGATGGCGGCGACAACCTCGGCCTTGAGCTCGTCGGAAAAGGCGTCGCCGTTGAAGGAGCGCGCATACAGGCCGGCGGCGCGGGCTTCGCGCTCAAACGCCGCCGAGTTGTACCAGCCCGGGCTGGCGGTGCTGTCCGGCTCGCCCGGCCGCTCGAAAAACACGCCCAGGGTGGCGGCGTTGGAGCCGAAGGCGGCGGCGATGCGCGAGGCCAGGCCGTACCCGGTCGAGGCGCCGATGACCAGCACCTTCTTCGGGCCGTTGGCGATCGGGCCGCGGCTTTTCACGACGGCGATTTGCTCGGCCACGTGCTTGGCGCAGCCTTCGGGGTGCGCGGTGGTACAGATGAAACCTCGGATCTTGGGTGCAACGATCATAAGCGGGGGAGTCGTTAACTGCGCAGGGGCCGCTGGCAACCGCTTTCCTGCCGGATTCGCCCCGGCCGCCGGCCGCGGTTGCCCCTTGCCTCGGCCGCCGCCCCGCCTTTGACTGGCGCCATGAAAGCCCTGCTTCCGCTCCTGCTCACCGCCCTGGCGCTGCCGGCCGCCGAGACGCTGCACGTCTACACCTGGGCCGACTACATCGCGCCGTCGGTGGTCGAAAAGTTCGAGGCGCAGCACGGCTGCCGCGTGGTCATCGACACCTTCGACTCCAACGAGGGCATGTACGCCAAGCTCAAGGCCGGCGCCGCGGGCTACGACCTGGTGTTTCCGACCAGCTACATGATCGAGACCCTGAGCCGCGAGGGCCTGCTGGCCGCCCTCGACCACGGCCGGCTGCCGAACCTGCGGCACCTGGATCCGGCGATCCTGACCAAGGTGCACGACCGCACCCTGGCGCGCAGCGTCCCCTACACGGTCGCCTACGCGGTGCTGGCCTGCCGCCGGGACAAGGTCGCCGACCCGCAGCCGAGCTGGTCGATGCTCGACCGCCCGGAACTGGCCCGGCGCCTGACCCTGCTCGACGACATGCGCGAGACCATCGGCGCCGCCCTGCGCTCGCTCGGCCACAGCATCAACACCCGCGACGAGGCCCACCTCGCCGCCGCTCAGGAGGTGCTGCTGCGCTGGAAGCGCCAGGCGGCCAAGTTCGACAACGAGGGCTACAAGGCCGGCCTCGATTCCGGCGAGTTCCTGCTCGTGCACGGCTACAGCGGCGACCTGTTCCAGGTCATGCAGGAAAACGACCAGGTCGCCCTGCTGGTGCCGCGCGAAGGCGTGACCCTGGGCTGCGACGAGATGGTGATCCCGCAGAACGCCGCGCAGCCGGCGCTGGCCCACGCCCTGATCAACTTCCTGCTCGACCCGGCCGTCGCCGCCGAAAACATGGAATGGACCGGCTACCTCTGCCCCAACCTGGCCGCCCTGAAACAGGTCAGCCCCGAGTTCCTGCAGAACCCGGCCGTGGCGATTCCCGAGGAGGTGAAGGCGAAGAGCGAGGTGAT
>CAYYJK010000359.1:0-3613 GCA_964472185.1 uncultured Prosthecobacter sp. | reverse complement strand
CCGGCCAACTGGTCGTTCGTGTACGGCGACCGCGTCACCCAGATGTTCGGCAAGCCGGCGGAGAACACCCCGTCCCTGCGCGAAAGCTTCGAGGCGCACAAGCCGCTGATCGCGAAACTCGACGCGCGCATCCACGCCCTGGCGCGCGGCGAAACGCCGGCGGCCGAGGCGCCGGTTCCGGCCGCGCCGCCGGTGACCGCGCCGGTGCTGACGCCCGAGCAGCAGCTCGCCGCCCTGACCGTGGCCGAGGGCTACGAGATCCGGCTGTTCGCCTCCGAAGCCGAGGGCGTGGCCAAGCCGACCCAGTTCGCCTGGGACGAGCGCGGCCGCCTGTACGTGGCCTGCTCACCCACCTACCCGCACACCCTGCCGGGCGTGAAACCTTCGGACTACATCCTGATCCTCGAAGACACCGACCGCGACGGCAAGGCCGACCGCTCGACGCGCTTTGCCGAGGGCCTGACCATGGTGCAGGGCGTCGAGCCCGGCGCCGGCGCCGGCGGCGTCTACGTCTGCGACTTCGACCAGCTGCTGCACCTGAAGGACACCGACGGCGACGGCCGGGCCGACGTGAAGCGCGTGCTGTTCTCCGGGTTCGGCATCGGCGACACGCACCAGCTCGCCAATTCGATCTGTCACGGCCCGGACGGCAGCCTCTGGTTCACCCAGGGCCTGCACGCCTTCTCGCGCGTCGAGACGCCCTGGGGGCTGGCGGTGCTCGAGAAGGCCGGACTCTGGCGCTTCAACCCGCGCACGCTGCGCATGGAGGCCTTCTTCAACGGCGGCAAGGCCGGCCACAACTGCTGGGGCGTGGCCTTTGACGACCACCTGCAGGTCTTCCACAAGAGCGGCGACCGCCCCGCCGGCTACTTCAGCACGCCCGGCCTGGTCGCCCTGAAGGATCCCGACGAGTACCACCCCACCGGCATGCTGTTCGACACCAGCCCGAAGACCACGGCGCTGGAGATCATCGGCACGCGCGCCCTGCCCGACGAGATTCAGGGCTGCGCACTCATCGGCGGCTACTTCGGCAACGTCGTCGAGCTGCACCGCTTCGAGGACGACGGCTCGGGCTTCAAGACCGCGCAGCTGCCCAAGCTGGTGCGCTCCAGCGACACCGCGTTCCGGCCGGTCGACGTCAGCGTCGGACCGGACGGCGCGATGTACCTCGCCGACTGGTTCAACCCGGTCATCGGCCACTACCAGGCCAGCTACGCCGACCCGCGCCGCGACCGCACGCACGGCCGCATCTGGCGGATCACGGCGAAGGGCCGCGCGCCGGTGCGCCAGCCGGAGCTGGCGGCGATGGCGCCGGCGGACCTTCTGCAGCAGCTGCGCTCGCCGGAGCGCTGGACCCGCCACCAGGCCAAGCGCCTGCTGTTCGACGCCCCCGACGCGGCCGTGCTGGCGGCCGCCGACGCCTTCATCGCCGGGGAAACCGACGAACGCGTGCTGATGGAAGCCTGCGGCGTGTTCGAAGCGCACCAGGCGCCGCGGCCGCAACTGCTCGACCGCCTGCAGCAGGCCGGCGACGGCCGCGTGCGGGCCTACGGCGCGCGCGTCGCCGGCGCCTGGGCCGACCGGCTGCCGGATGCGGCGGCCCGGCTCGCCCGCGCCGCCGACGATCCGCATCCGCGCGTGCGCCTCGAGGCCGTGGTCGCCAGCGCGCGGCTGACCAGCCCGGCGGCGGTGGAGATCGCCACGCGCGTGCTCGACCACCCGCGCGACAAGTTCATCGACTACGCGCTCCGGCAGGCGGTGCGCGCCCTGCAGCCGCAGTGGCAGCCGGTGCTGGCCAAGCTCGACTTCGACGGCAAGGCCGACCATGCCGCCTACGTCAGGCAGATCGCCAGCGCCGCGCCCGCGGTCGAGCATCCCGGCAAGCTCATCTACGACGCCCTGTGCCTGAACTGCCACCAGCCCGAAGGCCTCGGCCTGCCCGGCGTCTACCCCGCCCTGGCGCTCAACGACTGGGTCCAGGGCGATGCCGAGCGGCTCATCAAGGTGGTGCTGCACGGCCTCAGCGGCCCGATCCGCATCAACGGCGAACCGTTCCAGCAGGCGGCGCCGCTGCCGATGCCGCCGATGGGCCTCGACGACCGGCAGACGGCCGACGTGCTGACCTACGTGCGCTCGCGCTTCGGCAATCAGGCGCCGGCTGTGACGCCGGAGCAGGTGCAACGCGTGCGCGCCGCCACGGCCGGCCGCGCCGGCTTCTGGACGGCCGAGGAACTCCACCGCTGACCTGCCATGCCCACCCCAATCACCCGCCGCGCCTGGCTGCAGCAGGGCACCCTGATCCTGGCCGGTCTCGGCGCCCGTTCCCTGCCCGCCGCCGCGGCGGCTCAGGCACCGCGGTTCCGCATCGGCCTGATGACCGACCTGCACCACGCCGACAAGGACCCGGCGGGCACGCGCCACTACCGGGAAACCCTGGGCAAGCTCGACGAGGCGGTGACCCGCTTCCAGCAGGAGCGTCCCAGCTTCGTGGTCGAACTGGGCGACTTCATCGACCAGGCGCCGTCGGTCGAGCAGGAGCTGGAGTGGCTGAAGGCCGTCGAGGCGCGTTACGCGCGCCTGCAGATGCCGCGCCACTACGTGCTCGGCAACCACTGCGTCACCACCCTGACCAAGGCCGAGTTTGCCGCGCACACCGGCGCCGCGCCTTCCGGGCATCACGCCTTCGACCACGACGGCGTGCGTTTCCTCATCCTCGACGCCTGCCACCGCGAGGACGGCCAGCCCTACGGCCGGCAGAATTTCCACTGGCGGGACGCCAACATCCCGCCGCCGCAGCTGGACTGGCTGCAGGGCCAGCTGCAGGCGGCCGGCGGACCGGTGGTCGTGTTCGCGCATCAGCGGCTCGACCACGACACCGCGCACGCCGTGCGCAACGCCGCCGCCGTGCGCGCGCTGCTGGAAAAGTCCGGCAAGGTGCTGGCGGTCTTCCAGGGACACTCGCACAAGAACGACTGTCAGGAAATCGCCGGCATCCACTACGTCACCCTGGTCGCCATGATCGAGGGCTCCGGCCCCGACAGCAGCGGCTACGCCCTGCTCGACGTGCTGCCCGACAGTTCGCTGCGCCTGCACGGTTTCCGCCGCCAAACCAGCCGCACCTGCCAAGCCCGCTCATGATCCGCCGCCTTGCCCTCGCCTGCCTGCTCGTCGGCAGCCTGCCGTCCGCCGCCGCACCTCCGGCGGAGCGCCTCATCGTCCAGGGCCACCGCGGCGCGGGCGTCCTGGCGCCGGAAAACACCCTGGAAGCCTTCGAGCTCGCCTGGTCGCTTGGCGCCACGCCGGAGGCCGATCTGCGCGCCACGCGCGACGGCGTGATCGTCGCCTTTCACGACGCGGACTTCCGGCGCGTCGTCTGGCAGGACACCCTGCCGAAGCGCGGCGAGCGTGTTGAGGACCTCGACTGGCAGGAACTCGGCGCCCTGCGCGTCGGCCGCGAATGCCGCCGGTCGCCGCAGCGGCTGCGCATCCCGGCGATCCGCGAAATTTTCGCCCTGCTCCAGCGCCATCCCGAGCGCGAACTCTACGTCGACATCAAGCAGGTCGATCTGCCGGCGCTGGCCGCGCTTGGGCGCGAGCACGGCGTCGAACGGCA
>CAYYJK010000358.1:0-3614 GCA_964472185.1 uncultured Prosthecobacter sp. | reverse complement strand
ACCCGCTGCGTCCGCGAACAGCACGGTTTTGCGCGCGCTGCGGCGGTTTCGCCCGAGCTCCGGCCGGGCGACGTCAGCTTCAATGCGGAGGTGATCCGCGCCGAGATGCGGCGCCTGGCCGCGCGGGGCTGCCGGTTGATCGTGTTTCCCGAGCTCTGCCTCACCGGCTACTCCTGCGCCGACCTCTTTCATCTGCCGGGCCTGCAGCAGGCCGCGCGCCGGGCGCTGTCGGCTTTGGCGGCGGACACGGCGGAGCTGGGCGCCCTCGTCGTGGTCGGCCTGCCGTTTGCGCTGGACGGCCGTTTGTACAACGTCGCCGCGGTGCTCGCCGCCGGGCGCGTGCTCGGCCTGGTGCCGAAGACCTACCTGCCGAATTCGGGCGAGTTTTACGAGCGCCGCTGGTTTGCGCCGGCGTCGTCGCTGGGCGCCGCCAGCGTCGACGGCATCGCCATCGGCACCGACCTGCTGTTTGTCGCGCGCGACCTGCCCGGCCTGGTGCTGGGCGTCGAGGTTTGCGAGGACCTGTGGTCCGTCATTCCTCCGTCCAGCCGCGCTGCGCTGGCCGGCGCCACGGTGCTGGCGAACCCGTCGGCCAGCAACGAGGTGCTCGGCAAATGCCAGTACCGGCGCCAGCTCGTGCAGCAGCAGTCGGCGCGCTGCCTGGCCGCCTACGTCTACGCCAGCGCCGGCGCCGGCGAATCGTCGACCGACACGGTTTATTCCGGGCACGCGCTGCTGGCCGAAAACGGCCTGTTGCTCGGCGAGACCGAGCGCTTCAGCTTCGCCACCCGCAGCGTGCTTGCGGATCTGGACCTGCAGCGGCTGCAGCACGAGCGGCTGAAGAGCGCCGCCTTCCGCGACGAGGCGCCCGCCGGCCCCGGTCGCCGCATCGAAGTGGAACTGGGCGCCGCCGGAACTGCGGCCGACACCGTGAACGCGGCCCTGCTGCGCCCGGTGTCCGCGCACCCGTTCGTGCCGCCGGCCGGCGCCGACCGGCGCGCAGTCTGCGAGGAGATCTTTGCCATCCAGGCCACCGGCCTGGCGCGGCGCCTGCGCCAGACGCAGGCCCGCACGGCGGTGCTCGGCCTGTCCGGCGGCCTCGATTCGACCCTGGCGCTGCTGGTGCTGGTCGAGGCCCTGAAGCGCGCCGGCCTGCCGCGCACCGCCGCCCTGGCGGTCACCATGCCGGGCTTCGGCACCACGGCGCGCACCCGCGGCAACGCCGAGCAGCTCGCGGAGGCGCTGCAGGTGCCGCTGCGCACCGTGCCGATCGGCGCCGCGGTGGAGCAGCACTTCCGCGACATTGGCCATCCGCCGGATCGCCACGACGTGACGTTTGAAAACGCCCAGGCCCGCGAGCGCACGCAGGTGCTCATGGATGTGGCGAACCAGACCGGCGGCCTCGTGGTCGGCACCGGCGACCTCTCCGAGGCGGCGCTGGGCTGGTGCACCTTCAACGGCGACCACATGTCGATGTACCACGTCAACGCCGGCGTGCCCAAGACGCTGGTGCGCTACCTCATCGAATGGTGCGCCACCGAACTGCACGCCGCGGCGGCGGGGGCGGTGCTGAACGACATCCTCGACACGCCGATTTCGCCCGAGCTGCTGCCGGTCGGTGCGGACGGAGCGCTGGAGCAGAAGACCGAGGACACCGTCGGTCCCTACGAGCTGCACGATTTCTTCCTGTTCCACTTCCTGCGCCACGGCTGCGGCCGCGCGAAGATCCGCTACCTGGCCTTGCAGGCCTTTGGCGACCGCTACGATCCGCCGGTCATCGACCGCTGGCTCGACGTCTTCCTGCGCCGCTTTGCGCAGAACCAGTTCAAGCGTTCGTCGATGCCGGACGGTCCCAAGGTCGGCTCGGTGGCCTTGTCGCCGCGCGGCGACTGGCGCATGCCCAGCGATTATGCCGGCGATCCGGGCCTCTGAACGGCGGCCGGTCAGCGCCTTCGCCGCTGATGCGCGGCGAAGGCTTCGCGCGCTTCCGCCTGGCGGCCGGCCTTCTTCAGCGCATAGGCCAGGTTGAGCCCGGCCTGCGGGTGGGCGGGGCGCAGGCGCACGGCGTTGCGGTAGGCCTTGGCCGCCTCGGCCGGCGCGCCCGCGCGGTCGAGCAGCAGACCCTGGTAGTACCAGGCCTCCGCGGAGCCGGAGTCGAGGGCGAGGCTCTGCCGGATCGCCGCCTGCGCGCCCTGGTAGTCCTGCCGCCGGCCGCGCACGTAGGCGCGGAGGTAGTGGCCCTGCGCGTAATCCGGGGCAAGCAGGGTGACCCGCTCGAGCGCTTCCTCCGCCTGGCCCAGGTTGCCGTCGCGCACGTGCCGGCTGGCCAGCAGCAGCCAGGCGAGCTGGTCGTTCGGGCGCTGCTCCACGGCCAGTTCCAGGGCCTCGCGATCCTCGTCGGACTGCGGCGCGGCACCCGGAGTCTCGCGCAGTTTGGCGAGGGCGAGCTGGTGCCAGTACAAGCCGGCCTTGGGATCCAGGGCGACCGCCTTGCGCTGGCAGTTCAGGGCTTCCGGCCCGGCGCCAAGATGGCTCGCGCTCAGGCCGAGCAGCGCCCAGCATTCCGCGCTGCGCGGATACTTGCGGGCGAGCTGGACCAAGCGGCGCATGGCGGATTCGACACGCCGGTGCCGGAGCGCGTGGAAGGCGGCGAGGAATTCCGGGTCGGCCGACACCTCCTGCAGGCGCGGCCGCTGCGGCAGGCGGTCGAGCGGCTGCAGCGGGGCGCGCTGCTGGCGCAGGGCCAGCGCGGCGGCATCGGCGGGCAGGGCGAAATTCATCCAGCTGCGCAGCGGCACCTGCATGCCGACGACGGCGAGCACGCGACCGTCCGCCGCCAGCACGGGCGAGCCGACCGCGCCCGGCGAGTCGCTGCCGCGCAGGTTCAGCCAGCCCAGGCCGGTGAGGGCGCTGTCGGCCTGCACGGAGGCCTCGGCCAGCACCAGGCCGCGCTGCTCGGACAACGCCAGCACGTGACAGGGCTGTGACTGACGGAAGTCGGCGCCGGTGACGAATTCGATCGGTTCGGTGGCGCGGGCTTCGCTCTGCAGCAGGGTGACACCGGTGGCCAGATCGGCGAGGTAGAACCCGCGGATCTTGTGGCTGCTGCCGTCGGCGCTCAGCGTCGTGATGTAGGACACCCGGCCGGCAATCTCGGGGTGCAGCAGGCCGGTGTCGGTGAGCAGGATGCCGTCGCGCGTGACAAAACAGCCGATGCCGCGGCTGAGTTCCGTGCCGAATTCGTCCCAGACGCGCAGACCGACCACCGAGGCGGCGACTTTGGCGCCGAGTGTGCGCAGGCGGAGCTGTTCCGGCGTCAGCGGGGCTTCCGGACTGCCGGCCGGCGGTTGCGGCGCCAGCGGCGGCAGCAGGTCCGGATCGGGGGTCTCGGCCACGGGCAGGTCGCGGCGCGCCCCGTCGAACAGCAGCAGCGGGTTCTCGTACTGGTCGACATCCGCAGGAAAGCCGGCGCCTTCGGGCAGGGGCGGCTCGCCGGCCGGCGGCCGGGAGATCGGGTCCAGAACGGCGGCCGGCTTGGCGGTCGGGGCGGGGGACTGGGCCGG
Source organism: uncultured Prosthecobacter sp. (assembly GCA_964472185.1). GTDB lineage: Bacteria > Verrucomicrobiota > Verrucomicrobiia > Verrucomicrobiales > Verrucomicrobiaceae > Prosthecobacter. The sequence goes on along the minus strand of CAYYJK010000358.1, from coordinate 51 downwards.
CAGGGCACTCAGCCAGAGTCCGCAGCAGAGCAGAAGGAGCAGTCGCATGGC
>CAYYJK010000357.1:0-3621 GCA_964472185.1 uncultured Prosthecobacter sp. | reverse complement strand
CGGCATCCACGGCCTCTGGCTGGCGCTGCACCGGTGGCTGGCCGGGCCGGCCCGGGGGCGGGCGGCCCCGGCCTGGCAGGTCGCGCTCAAGTGGCTGGGCACCTTTCATGTGGTCTGCTTCACCTGGCTGGCTTTCCGGGCGGAAACCTTCGACCAGGCCTGGGCGCTGCTGCGCCGGCTCGGCGGTGGCTGGCATTGGACGCCCCTGGCGCAGACCAGTGCCGCGCTGATCGGCTTTTTCGTGCTGCCTTGGTTCCTCTTTGAATTCTGGCTGGAACGCCGCCGCGATGACCTCGCCCTGCTCAAGGTTGCCTGGGGCTGGCGCGCCGCATTCTACGCCCTGCTGATCGCCTGGCTGCTGTTCTTCCCGCCGCCGGTGCCGGCCGAGTTCATCTACTTCCGCTTCTGACCCATGAAACGCTTCGGGCCCAATGAAAGCCGGGTGCTCGTCGCCCTGCTCGTGCTGATCGCGCTGATGGAGACCGGCGCGCGCCTGTTCGAAACCCGCCTGTCCAAGGACGTCGGCCACATCCGTTCGCTGCCGCAGGTGGCGGCGCGGCTGCGCGCCGCGCCGGCGGAGCGCTTCAAGGTGCTTATCCTCGGCAATTCGCTGTCGCGCGACGGCTTCGACCTGAATCTGCTGCGCCCCGCGCTGGCCCGTCTGTCGGGCCGCGAGGTGGAGCTGGCGGCGATGCACCCCGACGGCAGCAGCATAGCCGAATGGTACTACGGCTACCGGCGCTACTTCGACCAGGCCGGGGCCCGGCCGGACCTGGTCCTCATCGGCACCGGCCGCGGCCATCTTCTGGATCCGGCCCTCGAACCGGACCGCCTGGCTGCCTTTTACGCCAGCGGCCGCGATTTTCCGGATCTGCTGCGGCGCCTGAATGGCGGGGTGGAGGGGGCGGCCAAGGCTGTTTGCGCGCGCGCCTCGATGCTCTTCGCGCACCGGAACCGCGTGCAGCCGCTGCTGTTTTACAATCTCGTTCCGGGGTACACCGAGACGGTGGCGGCGCTCAGCGTGCAGCGTCCGGCACCGGCTGCGGGGCAGGGGACGCCGCCGGCCGACGGTGAGGCCGGCCTGTTCGCCGCCCTGCTCGACACGCTGCGTGCGGCTGGCACGCGCGTCGTGGTGGCGGCCATTCCCGTGCCCGCAGCCTACGAGCTGCCTGAAATCGTGCTCCGTCAGGCCGCCGCCCGCCAGGTGCCGGTGATCCGCGAGGGAAGCCGACTGGCCCTGGATGCGCCCCATTTTCCCGACGGTTACCATCTCGATGCCGACGGTTCAGCGCAGTTCACGCGCCTGCTTTTGCAACAATTGCAGGCGCAGCCGGCGTTGTTCTCCTCATCCCGTCCATGAAAACCGTCCTCTGCTTCGGCGATTCCAACACCTGGGGCTTCGATCCCGCCAGCATCACCGAACCCTACTCGCGCCGGCATCCGCTGCCGGTGCGCTGGACCGGAGTGCTGGCGGCGGCGCTGGGGGACGGCTTCCGGGTCGTCGAGGAGGGGCAGAACGGCCGCACCACCGTGCATGACGACCCGCTGTTTCCGGGCCGCCGCGGCCGCGACTACCTGATGCCCTGCCTGGAGAGTCACCGGCCGATCGACCTGGTCATCCTGATGCTGGGCACCAATGACCTGAAAGGCACCTTCAACGTCAGCGCCGGCGAGATCGCGGTCGGTGCCGGGCAGCTGGCACGGATGATTCTGGCCAGCGAGGCCGGGCCGGACAACCGCGCGCCCCGGCTGCTGCTGGTCTGCCCGCCGCGCATTGGCGACCTTTCGCACCTGCCGGATCTCGCGGCGAAGCTGACCGGCGCCCGCGAGCGCAGCCTGCAACTGCCCGCCCATTACCGGGCGCTCGCGGCCAGCTTGGGCTGCGCCTACCTGAACAGCCAGGAGGTGGTGGAGACCAGCGCAATCGACGGCATCCACCTCGATGCCGAAGCGCATCGCCGGCTGGGCGAGGCGCTGTTGGAGCCGGTGCGGCGCCTGCTGGCTTGAACGGAGTCGCTCAGCCGGCACGGGCTGCCCGCAGTTCCGCGGCCAGCACGCCCAGCCGGCGCGCCACGGTCACGGCGCTGCCGGCCAGAATCACCACCAGCGCCGCATGCACGGCCTGCGGTTCGCGCCCCAGATGATTCTCCACCAGCGCGGCCAGCGCCGCCAGTGTCAGCACCGCCATGCGATGCTGCTTGGCCATCGGGCCGGCAAAACTCTGCCGGCCGGTCAGGCTGCCCTGCAGCAGGCGCACGTAGGCCGTGCCCAGCGCCAGCACCGCACAGGACCAGCCGAGCGGCAGCGTGTCCAGGAGCTTGAGCACGCCCGGCTCCAGGCGCGTGCTGTAGCCGGCGCCGACCAGGATCAGCACGTCGGCCAGGCGGTCCGGCGCCTCGTTGTAGATGGGCCCGGTGGCGGAGCCGCGGCCGCCCTCGACCGCGACCAGGCCGTCCAACAAATTGCACAGCAGCCGCAACTGGATGCCTGCGGCCGCCGCCAGCCAGGCCAGGGCGCCGCCCCAGGGCGTGGTCTGTTCGGGAGCGAGCAGAAAGCCGGACATGGCCGCGGCGGCGAAGCCGAGGCTGAACAGCGAAATCTGGTTCGGTGTCAGACCCGAGGCGCAAGCCAGCCGCGCCAGGCTTCGGGCCCAGGCGGTGTTGCGTGACTTGAGTTCCCGGCGCGGTCCCTGGGCGTGCATGCTCATGGCGCAAAAATGGCACGGCTGCGGGCCGTGCGCCAGGATGATGACGGCCGGCCCGCCGTTGGTTAGGCCGGCGGACGCGGGGTGCAGCTTGGGCCAGGGCGGCCGGCGGGATTGCCGTTGACCCTGCCGCCGCCGCCGCTGACACTCCGCCCTCCTATGGAACACGTTCTCGTCATCCCCCGCTCCCTGTTCGACCAGCTTGGCAGTTTTCAAGGCTTTCAGCCGGACGCCCAGCGCTATCTCCAGGCCATGCTCGCGCACGGCGCCAATTTCTTCATGGAGCGGCCGGCGGCGGAGGTGGATCCGTCCCACAAGCAGCTCATCCCGTACTCGGTCTTCCGCTGCGGCGACCGCTACCTCAGCTACACGCGCGGGGGCAGCTCCGGCGAGAAGCGCCTCGTCGCCCGGCGCAGTCTCGGCATCGGCGGCCACATCAACCCGGTCGACCAGGGCCAGCACGAGATGGGTGCGGCGATGTACTACAACTGCCTGGAGCGCGAGATCGCCGAGGAGCTGCGCCTGGAGGGCGGCCACCGCCAGCGCGTCATCGGCCTGATCAACGATGATTCCAGCGAGGTCGGCAGCGTCCACCTGGGCGTCGTGCACGTCTTCGACCTCGACAGCGCTGCGGTCGAGTCCAACGAGGAAGCGATCCAGGACCTGCGCTTCCACAGCCTCGAGGAGCTGCTGGCGCTGCGCGACAGCCTGGAGACTTGGTCGCAGATCTGCCTCGACCACCTCGCCGCATCAGCATCATCCTAGGTTAGGCGGAACGCGTCTAACCGGAAGAAGCGGCGGGATTTGCCGGGTTTTGAGTGAAAAACCCGGCCCCGCCGCCCCGAAAACGGCGATTTCGGTGCAAAAAACATGAAAAAGCAGTTGCGGGAAATGGGGGATGCATTAGTCTCATCGTC
>CAYYJK010000356.1:2306-3633 GCA_964472185.1 uncultured Prosthecobacter sp. | reverse complement strand
GGGAGTGGGAGGTCGTCGGACCGATGACCGTCACTGAAGACGGCCTGTTCGTGCAGAGCGATGCCGGCGTCGGCGTCCGCCAGCCCGGCTGGCACGGCAACCGCCCGGGCTCGGGCGCCGGCGGCCCCGGCGATCCCGGCGGCCCGCCCGGATATCCCTCCAGTCCCTCGATCGGCGATCCCGGCACGCCGCCGCTGCCGCCCTGCGGACCCGGCTTCAAGGATCCGCAGAACCTGCAGGAGGTGCAGGAGCTGATCGCCTTCAACGCCACCAATGCCGGCATGGGCATCGGCGGGCGGCTGATCAAGATGCTGGGCGACCTGCCGCGCGGCGCCAAGGAGCTGTTCAAGTTCGGCAAAGGCGCCCGCAAGGAGTTCCAGGAGATGGACCAGATCGTCGGCGACGCCCATGCCTACCGCCAGTACCTCGAGGCCCTGCGCGATTTCTACATCGAGTACGCCGACGGCCAGGGGCCGGGGCGGCCGCAGCCGCCCTGCCAGCCCGCCGCGGCCAGCGCCGCCCCCCTGCGCCCGGCGGCCTTGCAGGCAGCCGCCCTGTCGCTCGATCCGGACATTGCCGAACTGATCATCGGCTACGAATCGCTGGCGGCGGCGCTGAAGCAGCAGCTGCAGCTTGAGGCGCAGATCGGCGACATCCTGGCCGGCAAGCCGGACAACTATGTGCCGAATGCGGCCGAAGCGGAGCAGATCCGGGCCCTCGAGGCGCAGCGGAACACGCTGCTGGGCGGCCAGGGCGCGCCTCTGCGCTACGAACCGATGTGGGCGCAGCTGCGCCAGAAGCTGGCCGCGGTCACCCGCGGCACGGTCTTCAGCCAACGGCGCCCGGCGGAAAGCGCCTTCTTCGCCCTGGTGCGCGAGGACGACGGCACCGTGGTCCAGCGCGGCCGCACCTCGCCGGCGGGCGCGCTGCCCAACCTGATTCTGACCCCGGACACCGATTTCCTGCTGCGTGTCTTCTACCCGTCGACGCGCGCGGTGGCGGAGACCTCCTTCAACAGCGGCCCGACCGGCAGCCAAAGCACGCTGCTCTATCCGGGGCTGCCCGCCACGCGCGGCGGCTCGGTGGACACCGACGACGACGGCCTGTCGAACCTGGCCGAACTGGTGATCGGGACCAGCGCCGCACTGGCCGACACCGACGGCGACCTCATCGCCGACGGCATGGAGATCGCCCAGGGCACGGACCCGCTGAGCGGCCTGGCCGCCAGCACCGGCATTCTGGCCTCGGTGCCGACCGCGGCGCCGGCCACGGATGTGGCCGCGGTCAACAACCTCGTGGTGACCGCGAACGGCACGGCGGGCATCAG
>CAYYJK010000356.1:1871-2296 GCA_964472185.1 uncultured Prosthecobacter sp. | reverse complement strand
GACCCTGGTGGACGCGGCCAACCGCAACGCGGTGCGCGTCCGCGCCCGCATCAATCCGGGCTCGGCCGTGGGCGCGGTGACCAGCGCCGGTCCGATGATCTGCGCCGGCACGGCGGACGGACGCATCCTGCTCGTCGATCCGGACGCCGGCACCGTGCTGGCGCGCCTGTCCCTGGCAGAATCGCTGCCGGTCCAGGATCTGACCGTGTGGCGCGACACGCTGTACGCCCTGCAGGTGGGCCGGCTCTCGGCCATCCGCATGCCGGCGCTGACGCTGGAGAGCACGCTGCCGCTTGCCGGCGGGCTCGGTGCCGGCGGGCGGCGGCTGCGCCCGTTTGCCGCCGAAGGCACGCCGTATGCCACCCACCCCCAGGGCTTCAACATCCTCCACATCCGCAGCGATCCGGATCACCCGGCCCCGGTCC
>CAYYJK010000356.1:0-1861 GCA_964472185.1 uncultured Prosthecobacter sp. | reverse complement strand
AGGGGGCGTGCCGGCGGCGGCAAACAGGCGCAGCCGCCGCCGTAGGCAGTCGGTGTGCCACCCCCACCGAGGGCAGCCGCCGCCGCGCCATCCGCAGCGATCCGGATCACCCGGCCCTGGTCCGCGATTTCACGACCGGCCAGTTCGGCTGGAAGCAGATCGTTGCCAACGGCTCCGGGCTGGGTTTGGCCGCCACCAGCGCCAACTCGACGGATGACGGCGACCACCCGGTCGACCTGTACCAACTCGGCGAAAATGAGCGCGAGCCGGTGTTCGCCACCACGTTCCCGACCTCCGGCATCGCCGCCGCGCTCTCCATCTACAACGGCCTGGCCTACGTCGCCGCCAGCGCCGGCGGACTGCAGGTGCTCAGCTACCTGCCCTTCGACACCCAGGGGCAGCCCCCGACCATCGGCCTGTCGGCGAGCATCCCGCTCCACCCGACCGAGTTCACCGGCACGGCCGAGTCCGGCAAGCTGCTGCGCCTTTCCGCCGCCGTGAGCGACGACGTGCAGGTGCGCAACGTCGAATTCCATGTCGACGGCGTGCTGGCGCTCGTCGACGGCAACTACCCCTTCGAGTACCGTTTCACCACGCCCAAGGCCACCCTCAGCCGGACGCACTTCACCGTGCGCGCCAAGGCGACGGACACCGGCGGCAACATCAGCTGGACCCCCGCCTACACGATCGCCCTGGTGCCCGACACCACGCCGCCGGCGGTGACCCGGGCGGCGCCGCAGGGCCTGATCGGCAAGGTGACCACCCTGCTGGCCTACATGAACGAGGCCCTGCAGCCGGCCAGCGTCACGCCTGCGAGTTTCCTGCTCCGCCAGGCCGGGCCGGACAACCTGTTCGAAACGGCGGACGACGCATTCATCACGCCGCAGTCGGTCGCCTACCGGGACGACCTGCAGGCGGCCGCCATGGTGCTGAGCGAAGAACTGCCGCCGGGGCTCTACCGCGCGCAGCTGACCACGGACCTGCTGGACCTGTCCGGCAACGCCCTGGCGGCCCCCCACACCTGGGAGCTGAACGTCGACAACGACCCGGTCTACTGGACCGGTGGCGCCAGCGGCAACTGGGGCGACGCTGGCAGCTGGAGCACCGGTGAAGTGCCGGGCCAGGGCGCCGTGGTGGTCATCAACGCCCCGCCCGGCGTCGAGGTCAACCTCAGCGGCCAGAGTGTCCAGGCCAAGTCGATCAACGTCATCGGCGGAGCCAGCCTGGTCGTCGATCCCGGGGAGGACATTTACCAGCAGATCACCTACCTGTACGGCGTCACCCTGTACAGCGACCTGATCGTTCGCAACGGCGGCTACCTCTACGTCGCCGGAGGTCTGACCCTGGCCAACGCCAATCTGGTGCTCGACGCATCCGAACGGGCGGTGTACTTCCAGGCCGGCGGCCAGCAGACTCTGGGCGGCAACGGCACCATCGAGGCCCGCGGCGGCCTGGCCGGGGTCGCCCTGTATGACCACGGCGGGTTGACCCTCGGCACCGGCATCACGCTGCAGGTGCAGGGCAACGTCTACTCCTACGGCAGCAACTACGCCCTGGAGCCGACGGTCAATGAAGGACGCATCATCACCGCCGATGCCAGCGCAGACCTTTACCTGGCCAACTGGCTCAACCGCGGCAGCATCGCCGCCAGCGCAGGCAAAGTGATCCTGGGCTACGGTTGGAAGAACGAAGGCGTGCTGGAAGTGGCCGGCAGCGGCCGGCTCGAACTGGCCGGCTGGCCGCTGCGCACCGCCGACATCGGCACCCTGCAGCGGGACGGCGGCACCGTCCGCCTCGACGGCACCCTGGACAACCGCGACCGCACGCTCGCCCTGAACGCGGCCACGGGCAGCTGGGAGAC
>CAYYJK010000355.1:0-3668 GCA_964472185.1 uncultured Prosthecobacter sp. | reverse complement strand
GGAGAGGGTGTCCATGGGGCGGGTCGGGTGGATGGGTCCGGAAAATTCGCTCTTCGCCATCCTGACCTTGCACCGGTCCGGCTGGCAAGCCTAAGATCATGGTCAGTTTTGTTGACCATGAGTCACGCCGTCTCCGCCTCCGAGCTCATTCCCAGCCGGGCTTCGCTGATCGTGCGGACGGTGCAGGCGCTGGAAGCGCACCGGCGCGGCGGCTACTGGCCGGAGCGTCTGCCGGCCGAGCGCGAACTCTGCCTGCGCCTGCAGGTCAGCCGGCCGACGCTGCGCGCGGCCCTGCAAGAGCTGGAGCGCAGCGGCGGCATCGAACTGGCCGGCCGCACCCGGCGCTGGCGCAGCGCGTCCCGGCCGGCGGCGGCGGCGCCCGTCATCGCCATTCTGACGCCGCGGCCGCTGCGCGCACTGCACCGCACGAGCATGCTTGTGCTCGACACCCTGCGCGATCACTTCGCCCAAGCCGGCTGCCGGGTCGAACTGCGGGTCGACAGCGCCTGCTTTTCCGCGCGGCCCGCGCGCGCCCTGCAACGCCTGGTCCGCGAGCATCCGGCCGCCGCCTGGGTGGCCTTCGGCTCCAAGGAGCCGATGCAGCGCTGGTTCATGCGCCAGCGACTGCCGCTGTTCGTCATCGGCTCCTGCGGCCCCGGCATCCGCCTGCCGTCCATGGACGCCGACTACGGCGCCGCCGGCCACCACGCCGCGGCCTTGCTCTGGCGCAAGGGCCGGCGCCGCCCGGCTTTGGTGCTGCCGCGCGACGCCTACGGCGGCGACGTCGACTGCGAGCACGGCTTCCGCGAGGCGCTGCGCCAGCATCCCGAGGCGGAGCTGCGCGTGCTCCGGCACGACGGCAGCAGCGCCCAGCTGCGGCGCCTGGTCGACCGGGCGCTGCGCGCGGCCGAACCGCCCGACGCCTACTTCGTCGTCAACCCGCTGCATGCCCTGACCGTCGCCACGCACCTGCTGCGGCGCGGCCGGCGCCTGCCCGAGGATGCGGCGGTCATCGCCAGTGGCGACGAGGGCTACCTGGGTCACACCAGTCCGGTGCTGAGCCGCTACGTGGTCGATCCCGAGGGCTTTGCGCTGCGGGTGGCCAAGGCGGTGCGCCAGCTCGCGGAGACCGGCTGGCTGGCGCCGCGCGCCATCCGGCTGATCCCGCGCTTTGTCGCCGGCGAGACGGTCTGAAAACCCTCAGCGCGCCGCCTTCGCATCCAGCTCGGCCAGCTTCAGGCGCACGCTGACCACGTAGGGCGGCTCGCCTCGCGTCCAGTGGCCGTAGGTGGTGGTGACGATCGTGTCGTCGGGCAGCACCTCGACGCCAGGGTAGGCGCAGTCGGCGCCCTTGGTGTTGTCCATGAGCCGGACGTGATACTGGCCGGGCCGCCCCTTTGCGAGATCCTCGTAGCGGCCGACCCAGGCGACCCAGTCGCCCTGATACGGCGTCGGCTTGCCCTTGGGGGCGTTGCTGCGGAAGCTGATGAACAGGCGGCCGTCGGCGGTGTACTTGCCGGTGTGGCGGTCGCCGTTGAGGGTGTCCGGCAGTTCGCGCGGCTCGCTCCAGGTGCGGCCTTCGTCGCGGCTGAAGATGATGTGCGAATTCTTCACGCGGGCGTTCTCGCGCAGCAGCACGGCGATCTCCTTGCCGTCGGGCGAACGGATGAAGCCGGGTTCGCACAGGTGGATGGCGCTGCTCCGGTACACCGGCTGGGGCTGGCTCCAGGTCATGCCGCCGTCGCTGGACAGCACCTGATAGAGCACGAACTGCGGCGGCTTCTGCGGTGTCGCGTTGCGGTGAATGAAGCGGCCGTCGTCATGAAACATGGCCAGGTAGTGCCCCGGCGTCTTCAGCGGCTCGGTGAAGCCCATGACGACAATGCCGCCCCAGTCGCCCGCCGGTTTCAGCTCGCTCCAGCTGGCGCCGTCGTCTTCGCTCACGGCCAGGCGCGCCGGATGCAGGCCGCTCCACAGGATCAGGCGCTTCCGGCCGGCGGCGTCGACGACACGGTGCAGGGTCGGCACTTCCTGCGAGGTCGCCCAGGACGCCGGCGTGGGCAGGCGGTCGCTCCAGGTCAGGCCGCCGTCGCGGCTGCGCTTGTAGACGATGCCGCCCTTGCCGTGGCCCTTCGGGTAGACGCAGAGCAGGGTGCGCCCGTCCTCGAGCAGGACGGTGGTGGGATGACCAAGGTACTGGCCGGCCTCGCGGTCGACCACAATTTGGCGGCCGCTGTCCGCCGCCAGGTCGAGGGCGGGGATGGGCAGGGAGGCGTTCTGGGCGGCCGCCAAGGCGGTCAGGGCAAGCAGCGCGAGCATCGTTTTCATGGTGGGTGGAAGGTCAGGGTTCAGCGGACCCAGTCGAAGAAACCCATCTGCTCCAGGTCCGTGCGCAGCTGGGTGGTTTGGCCGTCTGACAGGCGGTGGTTGGGCAGGCGCGGCGGGCCGACCTCGACGCCGAGCAGGCCCATGGCGGCCTTGGCGGCGGCCAGGTAGCCGAGGCCGGCGAACAGGCGGATCAGGCGGACGCCGCGGAACTGCTCGTCGCGCGCCGCCGCCCAGTCGCCCCGTTCAAAGGCGGCGAGCAGTCGATGGTACACCGGCGCGGCGAAATTGAAACCGCTGCCGACCGCCCCGCGGGCGCCCATGGCCAGGGCGCCGAGCATGTGTTCATCGATCCCGAACGGCAGGTCCCAGCGGCCGCCGTCGGCCCGCAGGCAGAGCTGGTAGGCCATCAGGTCGGGATTGGTGAACTTGAGGCCGGCCAGCGTCGGGATGCGGTCGCGGGCCAGGTCCAGGAGCTCGGGCATCGGCAGGCAGACGCCGGTCAGCGCCGGGATGTCGTAGAAGTAGAATGGTGTGGCCGGCGCTGCCGCCGCCACCTCGGCGGCGCAGGCGACCAGGTCCGCCACGCTGCGCGGCTTGAAGTAGGAGGGGGCCAGCGCCGAGATGGCGCGCGCCCCGCCGCGTTCGGCCTGGGCGGCGAGGGTGGCGGCGTCGGCGAGGCAGTTGGCGCCGACGTGGACGATGATCTGCAACGGCGTGCCGGCGGCGACCTCAAACCAGCGCTGCGCCAGCGCCAGGCGTTCGGGAACGGTCAGCGAGCTGCTTTCGCCCGTGCTGCCGCCGACGAACAGGGTTGTGACGCCCCGGCCGAGCAGGTGCGCCGCCTGCGCCTCGACGGCGTGCAGGTTCAGGCGGCCGTCGGCGTGGAACGGCGTGTGCGTGGCGGCCACAAGGCCCTCGATGCGGGTGCAGGTCATGAGCGTGCCTGCATTAACGCCGCGACGGCGGCAAATGCCTGCGCGCAAAGCCTGTTCTTTTTGGGGACAGGTTTCCGGCCTGCTACTTGAGCGTCAGGTTGACCTGGCGCAGGTCCATGACGCTGCGGCCGGGGATGCGGGTGGCGCGCAGGCTGAGCTCGCCGCGGCCGGCCTCGAGCCGGATCACGCCGAGCTTGAGGCTGCGGAACTCCTTCATCGTCGATTCCGCCGGCGGTCTCGGCAGGGTGTCCTGATGGGTGTACAGCGGCGGATCCCAGGCCGGCGTGACCCGCCCCTCGAGCGTGCTGCCGCGGAAGGCCAACTCGACGGTGGATCCGGCGTCGGCCTCAGGGCAGGTGTACAGCAGTTCGACCTCGTATTCGCCGGTGGTGCGGACGTCGAGGT
>CAYYJK010000354.1:0-3676 GCA_964472185.1 uncultured Prosthecobacter sp. | reverse complement strand
TGGAAACCCCGCACTTCGAAGTCCAGCGCCTGCGCGACGACAGCCCGGAAGTGCTCAGCGGCCAGTCCAGCTACGAAATCGCTGCCGCCGAGGTCGAGGAAGCACCCTCCGCCGCCTCCACGCGCACCCTGGTCCGCCAGGAAGCCGCGATCAAGACCGCACCGCCGCGCCCCGCGCCGGTGGTGGCCGCTCCGGCAGAGGAAGCGCAGCCGGTCGCCCACAAGGCTCCCGAAACCGGCCTGCTCAAGGGCCTGGTGAAGTCCCTGGTGGGCCTGTTCGCCGGCAAGGAAGAACCGGCCCAGCCGGTGGTTGCCGAGAAGAAGCCGGCAACCGGCCAGCGCCCGCAGCGCAATGACGAGCGCCGCAACGGCCGCTCGCAAAACCGCAGCCGTGGCGGCCGTCGCGATGACGAGCGCAAGCCGCGCGAACAGCGCGAACCGCGTGAAGAGCGTCAGCCGCGCGAGGCCCGTGAACCTCGCGAAGAACGCCAGCCGCGTGAAGAGCGCCAGCCGCGCGAGGCCCGTGAGCCGCGTGAAGGCCAGGAAGCCCGCCGCGAGCGTCCGCCGCGCGAAGAGCGCAAGCCGCGCGAGCCGCGTGAAGAACGCCGCCCGCGTGAACTGCGCGAACCGCTCGACGGCCAGGCCGAAGCGCGTGTCGAGGCACCCAGCGAGCTGCCGAACGAGGTCGCAGGCGAGGAACGTGTCGAGCGCAAGCCGCGCGAGGAACGTCAGCCGCGCGCCCCGCGTGAAGAGCGCCAGCCGCGTCCGCCGGTGACCGAGTCGGCCAGCGAGGAAGAGCTGCCGAATGACGAGGCACTGAATGACGAAGAGGGCGGCGAAGCCGGCGAGAACGGCGAACGTCCGCGTCGCCGCTCGCGTGGCCAGCGTCGTCGCAGCAATCGTCGCGAGCGCCAGCGTGATGCCGATGGCAACCTGATCGAAAGCGCCGAAGACAGCGCCCAGGACGACAACGGTGCCGCCGTTGCCGCGCTGGCCGTGACTGCGGCCGTCGTCAGCGAAGCCGTGGCCCAGACCGAAGCCGTACCGGCCGAGGTGTCTGCTGAAGCCGCTCCTGTCACTGCCGAAGTCGAGGCCAGCGTCGCCGTCGAGCCTGCCGAGCCGGCCACCGAGCAGCCGAGCAGCGTCGCCGCCGAAAACCAGGCCGCAGTGGTGGTCGAGGCCGAAGCCGCACCGGCTGCCGAGCAGCAGTGCCGGGCGTTCGCCCCGGCTGTCGAGGTCGCCGCCGAGGTGGCCGTCGCCGAGCCGGTCAGTGCCGTGGTGGCCGAAGCTCCGGTTGCCGAAAGCCCGGTCGCCGTCGCGGTCGAGCCAGCTGCCGCTCCGGCTCCGGTCGTCGTGAGCAGCACTGGCCGCGCGCCGAACGACCCGCGCGAAGTGCGTCGTCGCCAGCGTGAAGCCGAGCGTCTGGCCCGCGAAGCCGCCGAGAACGCCCAGGCTCAGCCGGCTGCCGTCGAGCCGCAGGCAGCGCCGAGCGAAGCCGAGCCTGTAGCAGCCGTCGAGCCGGCCGTGGTGGCCGAGCCCGCACCGGTCGCTGCAGCCGAAGCTGAGACTGTGCCGACCGCAGACACCGCGCAGGCGGTCAGCGACGAAGAAGCCAAGCCGCAGCAGTAAGCGCTGGGTGTAATGAAAAAGGGGGATGCCTGGGCATCCCCCTTTTTTTATGCGCCGGATTCGCCGGTCGCGTGACCCGCAGGTGCGTTGCGGCGGCTTAGGCGCCAGGGCCGGACATGGCCTGCCAGGCTCTCTGACTGGCTTACCCGGCAGCCGGATGCCAGGCCACGGGCAGGCGCCGTGCACGGGCACCACTGCCCCCGGCAGCGAAGCGGCTGTGCCCAGCTCAGGCCGGTGAGGCCGGCAGGAACACATCGCTTCGTGATGCAGGCGGGCAGGCAGCGTTCAGCCCGCCGCGACCGACATCAGGGCGCCAGGCGCTCGCGCAGCCAGGCGCTGTCCTCGAGGCGATAGTTGAGGCGGTCATGCAGACGGCTGGCACGCCCCTGCCAGAACTCCATGCGCTCGGGCAGCAGGCGATAGCCACCCCAGTGCTCCGGACAATGCGGCGCGGTATCCATGAAGCGTTGCTCGGTCTGCGCCAGCAGCCGTTCCAGCTCCTCGCGCCCCTCGATCACCCGGCTCTGCGGCGAAGCCCAGGCACCCAGGCGACTGCCGAGCGGGCGCACCTGGAAGTAGGCGTCGGACTCAGCCACGCTGACCTTCTCGACCCGTCCCTCGATGCGCACCTGGCGCTCCAGGCTCGGCCAGAAGAAGGTCATGGCGGCATACGGGCGCGCCGCCAGCTGCTCGCCCTTGGCGCTGTCGTAGTTGGTGAAGAAGGTGAAGCCACGCGCGTCCAGCGCCTTGAGCAGCAGCACCCGGCAATGCGGGCGGCCATCGCGATCGACCGTGGCCAGGGTCATGGCATTGGGTTCGACGGGGGGCTGTTCGATGTCCACCGCCTCGGCGAACCACTGGTGGAACAGTACGAACGGATCGGCAGGCGCCTGAGCTTCGCTCAGGCCGTCGCGGGTGTAGTCACGGCGCATGTCGGCCAGGGTGCGGGTCATGCTCGAGTCTCCTTGCGGCAGGGACTCAAGCTTAACCATTGCTGCGGCAATCGGCTTGACCTGTCGCAAGTTCCCGCCGCCGAGGCGGCGCCGCGCTTACTTTTCCTTGGCGGCGACCACCCGCGGGGCGGCCTCGCGCGCACCGGCAGCCGCCGCAGGCGCAGCCTGCGCGCCCGCCTCAGGGGTAGCCGCCACGGCGGCCGGCGCCGGCTTGCTGTACTGCTGGATCAGGGCGATCAGGGTGTCCTGGCGGGTCAGGATGATTTCCACCCGGCGGTTCAGCGCCCGCCCCTCGGCACTGTCGTTGGCCGCGCGCGGCATGTCGGAGCCGACCCCCTGGCGCAGCAGACGATCCTGCTGCAGGCCGCTGAGGCGGAAGATCGCCGTCACGGAGGCGGCACGGTCGCGGCTGAGGTTGCGGTTGACCTCCTCCGGACCACTGCTGTCGGCATGCCCGAGGATCAGGATGCCGACGTTGGGATCGGTTTCCACCAGCTTGGCCAGCTTGCTGAAGGGCGCCAGCGTCGAGGGCATCAGCATGCTCGGCCGGTCGCGGTTGAAGGTCAGGTCCGCCGGGGCGATTACCCGCAGGACGTTCTCCTTGCGCTCCAGCTCGAACCCGCTGCCTTCGATGGCGACCTTGACCTTGGGCTCGTACTCGTCGAGCCAGGCGTGGGAGACCTCCGGCGTCGGCATCTCGACCTTGGCCACGGCAGGCTTCTCGTCCTTGCTGGCACAGCCGGCCAGCAGGCCCAGGCAGAGAATCAGTGCAGAAAACGTCGAACGGTACATGCGGTGGTTTCCCTGGTCAGAACGGCTGCGGCCACAGGCATTGCCTGGCGGCCGTGGAAAGTTGGCCGATTTTGTACGCAACGTACTGATTGGCAAAGCCTTGTTCGCACAAATCGACCAATGGCGGGGATTTTTCTGGCCGGCGCCACAAAAAACCCGGCCGGCTCCTGCCCAAAAGGCGCGCCGCCGGGTTCGTTCGCCCGGTTACAGGCAGGTACCCGCGGCACGCGCCAGCGCCTGCGCGCGCGGGTCCATCAGCACATAGGGGCCGAGGGTATTGGTGACGAAACCGAAGGCCAGCGC
>CAYYJK010000353.1:0-3686 GCA_964472185.1 uncultured Prosthecobacter sp. | reverse complement strand
CTTGGCGGCGCCGCCAAGCTTCGCCTCGTCGATGACGCGCACGAAGAGTCCGGACGGCGCCTTCTCATCCACCTGAACGATCACCGGCGTCGCCTCGTCCTTCTCGACGAAGCGCCGCACCGTCGACTGCACGCCGGACATGCCGATCTCCTTGCCGCCGTAGACGATCTGCCCTTCGGCGGTGACGGCGATCATGACGCTCTGCTTCTCCAGGTCGCTCGCCGAGGCCGCCTGCGGCTTGTCGACCTCAATGCCGGTCTCCTCGACGAAGGTCGTGGTCACGATGAAGAAGATCAGCAGGATGAAGATGCAGTCGATCAGCGGCGAGATGTCGATCGCGGCGTCGTCTTCGCCCTCGGAGGATTGTCCAAACTTGCCCATGGTGTGTCTCAGTCGTTGGCGGTGATTTCGTGACGGGCCAGCTTGAGCACGCGCTGCCCGCAGGCGTTCTGCAGGTGCTCGATGAAGGCCTCGAACTGCCCGCGCCGGCTGGTCAGCAGGTAGTGCAGGAAGTAACCCGGCAGGGCGATCATCAGGCCGGTCTCGGTGGTGATGAGGGCTTCGGAAATGCCGCCGGCGACGACGTTCATCGTGCCCTCGCCGCCCCCGCCCTTGGACAGGCCGTCGAACGTGGTCAGCATGCCGGTCACCGTCCCCAGCAGCCCCCACAGGGGCGCCGCGGCGACGGCGACGTTGATGAACTTGAGGTCGCGGTCGAGCGGCGGCAGTTCATGAACGCGCAGCTCCTCGAACGCCGCCATCACCTCGTCGTAGCCGGCCCCGTCGCGCAGCCGCACCTCGTGAAAGTCGAGGTAGCGCTGGGCGCTGCGGTAGGCGGCAAGCGAGGCCGCGCTGTCGGCGCCCAGGCGCGACACCATCCGGCGGCCGCCGAAGTAGCGGTTCTGGCGGTAGTTCACCAGGAAGAAGGTGTAGAACATGTCGCCGCATTTGGCGTAGAGCACGAAGGCGGTGACCGCCAGCGGGATCATGCCCCAGCCGCCGGCGTCCCACAGATCGAGCGCGCTCTGCAGGTAGTCGCGGGCGCCCTTGGGCAGGGCGTCCAGCAGGCGGGTGAGCGATGACAGGATCTCGGACATGAGCGCACTTCCGGGACTCAGACGGCCGGCACGGGCAGCGGCAGCGGCCCGGCTGCGGTGGCATCCGCGCGGCCGCCGGACGCGGCGGGGCGGTCGTTGCCGCCGTGATCGCGGGCATTGCGATGGTTCATGATGCGCACGCCCAGCTTCTCCATGTCATCCATGGCCCCGCGGGCCAGGCGTCCGAGGAAGGCGGCCATCAGCAGGCAGGGAATGGCGGTGATCAGGCCCCACTCCGTGGTGATGAGCGCCTCGGAAATGCCGGAGGAGAAGGTCGAGGCGTCCTGCGTACCGAACACGGTGATGAGCTTGAAGGTGTTGATCATGCCCGTCACCGTGCCGAGCAGCCCGAGCAGCGGCTCCACCGCCGCGGCGATCTTGATGAACGGGATGAAGGCGTTCAGCCGGGTGCGCGCGTCGAGCACCCGTTCAAACATGGCTTCCTCCATCATGGAGGCGGGATCGCCGTAATGCTTCACCGTCGCCTGAAGCATGCGGCCGACCGGGCCGCGGATCCTGCGGACCATGGCTTCGGCCGGCGCGGTGCGGCCGGCATCCAGGTGCGCCAGCAGGTCGGTGACCTGCCGGTAACTCGGCCGCTTCACCAGCAGCAACTGCAGCCACTTCAGCAGCGCCACCAGCACCGCCGCCAGGCCGAGAATGCCGATCGGCCACATCACCGGCCCGCCTTTGAGAAACTCCTCCCAAACGGTCATCTTGGTCTCCTCGACCTTGAAGGCCGAACCGCGCGTGGCATCGACCGGCAGCCGGCCCTCGCCAGCAGCGATCGTCGCGGCGATGGTCTCCGGTTCCGCCGCGGCCGGCAGCGGCAGGATGGCCGGCTCGGTGGAGCCCAGCCGCAGATCCGCCAGGCCCTGCTGGCGCGGATCCTTGCCGGCGAAAAACGCCAGCGGCCCGAGCATGCAAAACTTGCCTTCGGCCACAACACCGCTGCGCCCCTCGACGGCGCTGCCGTCAAAGATCACCCCGCCGATCGACTCCTCCAGGCGGTCCATCGCCAGATTCAGAAGGTCCAGGCGCGCCTGCAGTTTGTCCCGGGGCGGCAGGTTGCCGTTGGCGGCGGCGTTTTTGCCCGCCTCCAGTCGCGGCCCGAAACGCTGCACCTCGGCGATGTGCAGACGCGTTTCCAGGTTGCGCACGAACTCGTCCAGGAGGTTGGCGATGTAGTTGCCCTGGTCCTCCTTGGCCTTGATCTGGGCCTTGAGATTGGTGATGTCCAGCGTGCGGCTGTCGCTGATGCGCAGCACCCGGTCGTACTCCTTGCGCGCCTCGGCGATCCGGTCGTCAAGCGCGTTCAGCTTCTGGGTCATCGGCACCTTCTCTTTCTCGATGCGGGCGCGTGCCTCGGCGAGACGCTGCGTCGCCGTGTCGAGGCGGGATTGGAAATCCTCGGCAACTCCGGCCAGCGGTGAGGAGGTCTGCGCCGGCAGCAGGCCGGCCAGGCCGAAGATCCAAAGCAGGGGAAGAAAAGCTTTCATCGGAGGGAGGCGGGGCTCAGCGGATTTTGACGGGCAGGGAGACAAAGCCGGCGACCTGATCGCCCTTCTGCATGGCGATGACGCGGTCGACGAGCGGAGCAATCTGAGGATCCTCCACGGCCAGCCAGCCCTGCGGTCCGGGAACCAGCATGCCGCCCACCTGGGCGGTGTCGCCGCTGCCCGCGAAGTAGGCCGCGGCAAGGCCGAAGTAAATCACCCGCACCTCGAGTTCCCGGCCGTCGGCGAGGCGGCGGCGCTCGTTGAGCACGGCCACGTCGCTGTGAAACTTGTTCACCTCGTTGATGACGATGAGCACATTGACAAAGCGCTCGCCCGCCGCCGCCTGGATGTCGGAAATCTTCATCCCGGCCTTGGGCAGGCGCTCGTACTGGCCGCGAATCTTCTCCTGCAGCGCACCGGGCAGCAGGGGCCAGAGACGGTGCACGCGCTCCTCGAGTTTGCGGATCGCCTCGACCTGCATGTCCTGCGAAGCGAGCAGTTCGCGGTTCTGCGCGTCCAGCTTCTCGCGCTCGGTGTCGTTGACCGTGATCGTCTTCTGCTGCTCCGCGGTCTTTTCAGTCAGCTCCTTGAGCTGCGCCTGCAGCAGGCTCAGCCGGCTGTCCAGAATCTCCCGACCGGTCTTCCAGTCGGACTCCTCCTTGGCCAGCAGCTTCTGGGTCTCGTAGTATTTCGACAGCAGGTCGCGCGACAGCGCAAGGTAGTCGCGGTTGGCCTGGGCAGCAGGCGTCTCGGCCGGAGCCGGGAGCACGGCCAGCAGGCAGCAGAGCGGAGCGAGAAGGCGTTTCATGGCAGGGTGTCGCACCAGGCGGTGGCGACGCTTGGACAGGTGCCGGAGAGCTCTGAAAACCAAAGGTGATTAAGGTTACAAATCGGTCACAGAGGCGACCCGTACCCGGCCGGGGTTGTGCAACCGTTTCGCCAGACAGCCGCAGCCGGCGGCGGCCTCCGCTGCGGCAAAACCGGGCCAGGAGGTGGCGAAACGGTCACGCGCGGCCGGGCGCCCCGCCCGAACAGCGCACAACTTCGCTTGCGGGCTTGGCATTGAATCTGTTTGCTTGCACCGGCGTCG
>CAYYJK010000352.1:0-3710 GCA_964472185.1 uncultured Prosthecobacter sp. | reverse complement strand
GTGCGCTACACCGCGCATCACTACCCCGGCACCAACCACGGCTTCCACAACGACAGCACACCGCGCTACGACGAGGCTGCCGCCAAACTGGCCTGGGAGCGCACCCTGGCATTCTTCGCCGCCACGCTGCGGACGCCGTGACCCGGCCCATGGCGCGACGCCGTCGCTCCCGGATGCCGCAAGCGAGGCATTCGCCGCGGCTTCACGGAGCCGACCCCTTGCCCGCGGACAGAGCCGCCTCGCGGGCGCCCGACGCGGCGGCGCTCTTCGCCGCCTGGCTCAGGATCTCGCCGTAGTGCTCCGCGGCGCAGGTCGGGCAGACGCCGTGGCTGAAACTGGCCTGCGTCCGCGAGGCGACGTAGGCCTCGATCTGGTGCCAGTTGCCGGTCTCGTCGCGGATGTCCTTGCAGAAGGCGCAGGTGGGCAGAATGCCCTCAAGCGTGCGCACGCGGGCGCGCAGGACCCGCGTCTGCTCGGCCAGCTTGCCGAACAGGAAGGCGATCAGAAGCAGGAGGCCGATGCGGGTAAGGCCATTAATGATGGCGACCTCCAGCGAATACGGGATGCCCCAGGCATACTGGACGCAGACGCGCACGACGCAGAGGACCGCGCCCAGGCTCAGGGCCGTGCGCAGCCCGCAGTTCCAGGCCAGCAGCACGACCGGAATCAGCAGCAGGGCGGGAAACAGGATGATTGGGGTCGCCAGAAGGTCGAAGCCGGAGATCGCCAGGGCGAAACCGAACAGGATCCAGCGGTGGTTCCACGGGTACCGTTCGAAAAAGTATTCTGCTGGAGGTGGAGGCTGACGCTCGGTCATGGACGCAGCGGTTTAGGGAGCAAGGATTGCGTGTGGCACAAGTGCTAAAGAGACGCCCCCCGACAACACCCCGGCAGGAACGGCATGCGGTGCGCCCGCCTTTTCCGGCCAGGCAGGGTGACGGCCTCTCAACGTCTTCCCAACGCGCCGATCATTGCCCCGACTCGGCCCGGGGTCGCTCAGCCCAGGCCGAACGTCGTCAGTCATGCGCCGGTGCCCGCCGCCACGGCATGCGCGGTTTCCTTCAGCATCTGCAAGGCCAATGCCGGGGATCCTTCCCTCAGCGCCAGCCCCACCACGGCAGGCGCCGCCGGCGGGCTGAGGGGGACATACCTCAGCCGCTTGCCCGCCGTGGCGGCGAGGAAGGCGGGGACGACACAGGCGCCTTTGCCGGATTCCACGGCGGCGATCAGGCTGGGGCCGCTGTCGCACTCCTCGCCAAATCGCACTTTCTTGAGGCGCGGACCGAGCACCCGCGCCAGCAGCCGATGGTAGTTGGGGTAGTCGCGTCGCGAGTAGGCGACCATCGGCTCCCCAAGGACTTCGGCGACCTGCACTTCCCGGCGTTTGGCCCAGGGATGCCCCGGAGCCACGGCCACCACCAGCGGATAGCTGCGCAGCGGCTGGAAAAGCACTCCGCGGGGCAGTTGGCATTCCGGTTTGACGAGGAATCCGGCATCAAGACGGCCGTCGCGAAGTCCATCGAGGATCTCGGTCGCGGTCAGGTCATGCAGCGTCAGGCGCACGCCGGGGAGCTTTTTGTGAAAGGCGCGCAGCACGGCGGGAAGCAAGTCCGCCGTGGCCGAGGGCGCGTGGCCGATGCGGAGTTCGCTCTGGCGGCCGAGGGCCGCCGCACGCGCGGCCGTGACGGCGGCCTCCACCCGTTGCAGGGCGGCTTTGGCCTCGCGCAGAAACACGCGTCCGGCCTCGCTGAGGCGGATGGTTTTGGCGGTGCGCTCGAACAAGGCCACGCCCAGTTCGGTCTCCAGGTCCCGGATCTGCCGGGTGAGCGGCGGCTGCGAAACATGCAGCCGCGCCGCGGCACGCGTGACGTTCTGCTCCTCGGCCACGGCGATGAAGTAGCGGAGATGACGGAGTTCCATGACAACCCCGAGGATACCCGAAAGGTATCGTCCGACAAGGAACATGGTATTTCCAGCGCCCTACAGTCTGCCGGATGCGTGTGGCCACGCTCATCCATCATGAAACCGGCACTCACGCTCCATCTCATCTCCAGCCTGTTCGCGGGACAGGCCGCCTTTGCCCAAACCAAAACTCCCATGCCCGCCCTGGCCCCGCCTGGCGCGATTCACAATGGCGCGCCGGCGGCAAACTTTGGCGGCATCGACTCCTCCCGCAGCTACCCTGACGTGCGGAGCTTTCGCAAGAAATTCGGTCTCGTCATCCCGGCCACCAACACCAGCATGGAACACGAGCTGTGGAGCCTCATCTTCGCCAACCAGGGGCCCGACGGCCTGCGCGGAGTGGGGCTTCACACGGTGAACGTCGTCACCCCCCGGCCGAAACTCGAGACCGAGGCCGACCTGCTGGAATACCAGAAGCAGTTCCTCGGCGGGCTTCGAGCCGCCGTCGACACCGCCCAACTGGCGCAGCCGGAATCCATGATCATGGGCATGAGCCTGGAACACATCCTTTCCGGCCTCGATCGGGTCCGCGCTCCCATGAAGGAAGTCGAAGCGCACTCCGGGCTGAAGTGGGCGACGTGGCATGATGCCGCGCCGGCCGCCTTGAAGAAGTTCGGCGCCCGCCGAATCGGACTGCTCACCCCCTTCGACAAGCAGGGCAACGAGTCCGCCAAACACCTGTTTGAAGACCTGGGATTTGAGGTGGTGGCGACGTTTGGCTTCTCCTGCGCCAACGCCATGCACATCGCCCACATTCCCGACTGGGCCAAGGAGCGGGCCATCCTCGAATACCTCGCCACCGACGACAACCAACTGGATGCCGTCGTGCAGTGCGGCACGAACATGAGCCTTCTGGAAGTCACCGAAAAGCTTGAACCCGTCATCGGCATCCCCATCCTCGGCATCAACGCCGTCACCTTCTGGCATGCCTTGCGCGAAAACGGATTCACCGCGCCGCTGGTCGGCGGCGGACGCTTGTTGAGGGAGTTTTGAACCATGAACCTCGCATCACGCTTGCAGGGACTCGCGCTGAACTCGCTCGATGCCGCTTCCGCTCTCTTTGCGGCCGTGGCCGCAGAACGTGGCAGGCATGCCCCTTGAACTGGCGGTCACGGCGCCTCTACATCCGAAACGCTCATGAAGCCCACCCTCACCCATCTCGCCGAGTCCGCGCTCTACGTGGACGATCTCGACCGCGCCACCGCCTTTTACACCGGCCTTTTCGAACTGCCGGTGCTGCTGCGCGACGACCGGTTCTGCGCCCTGCGCATCACCGCCCAGCAGGTGCTGCTGCTGTTTCGTCGCGGCGCGAGCCTTCACCCCGCCACGCTGCCGGGCGGCACCGTGCCGGCGCACGACGGCAACGGCCCGCTGCACCTCTGCTTCGGCATCGCCGCAGAGGCCGTTTCGGACTGGGAGGAGCGATTGCGCATTCAAGGTGTCGCCGTCGAAAGCCGCGTCGACTGGCCCTCCGGCGCCATCAGCCTCTATTTCCGCGATCCTGACCGGCACGCCGTGGAGCTTGCCACGCCGGGGGTGTTCCCGGCGCTGTGAACGGTTCCACCCGGCGGAGGCATGGCGCCCGCTGCCTTACGCTTTCATCATCTCCTGAATCTGCTTCGTCGCGATGCCGATGGGGCGGTCGAGCGGCACGCCGGCGCAGGCGAGCAGCGTGGTCAGCAGGTCGCCCTGGTTGCCCTTCACCGTGTTGATGAAACGCCCCGTGTTCAGCGATCCGCCGCCTTGGC
>CAYYJK010000351.1:0-3755 GCA_964472185.1 uncultured Prosthecobacter sp. | reverse complement strand
CTGCCGCCGGAAAGCCAGCCGGCGCTGAAGGCCGCGCTCAGGGCTCTGGAGAAGAGCGGGCAGGTGGTGCGCACCAAGGGCAACCGCTACATTCAGGCCCGCGAAGCCGACCTGGTGCCGGGGGTGATCCAGATCACCCGCGGCGGCCGCGGCTTTGTGCAGCCGGACGAGCCGGGCATCGGTGAACTCGCCATTGCCGAACAGGCCACCGGCACCGCCATGCACGGCGACCGCGTGCTGGTGCGGCGCGAGGTGCGGCCGCAGGGATTGCGGCGTCCCGGCGTCGAGGACAACGCCGGCACCGTCGTGCGCATCCTGGCGCGGGCGCGCACCCGCTTTGTCGGCACGCTGCAGCGCAGCAAGCAGTTCCTGCACGTGATCCCGGACGATCCGCGCCTGCCCCGCGCGATTCTGGTGCCGCCGCCGCGCGATGTCGGCCGGCCGCCGAACCCCGGGGACAAGGTCGTCGTCGAGCTCGTCCAGTGGGAATCGCGCCAGGCGCCGCCGGAGGGCGAGATCATCGAGGTGCTCGGGCCGCCGGACCAGGAAGGGGTCGACATGCTCTCCGTGCTGCGGCACTACGACCTGCCGCTGCACTTTCCCAAAGCGGTGCTGCACGAGGCCAACGTCATCGCCAAGTCCCGGCCCGACAACCAGCCCGCGCCCGAGGAGTGCGCCGACCGCGTCGACTGCCGCAAGCACCGGGTGGTCACGATCGACCCGGACGACGCCAAGGACTTTGACGATGCGATCTGCATCCAGCGTCATGGCGCCGACGAGTGGAAGGTTTGGGTGCACATCGCCGATGTCTCGCATTACGTCCGGCCGGGCAGCGCGCTCGACACCGAGGCGCGCAAGCGCGGCAACTCCACTTACCTGGTTGACCGGGTCATTCCGATGCTGCCCGAGGCGCTCAGCAACGAGCTCTGCTCGCTCAAGCCGGACGTCGACCGCCTGACCAAATGCGTGGAGTTCGTGCTGTCCAAGGAGGGGGAGGTGCTGAACGCCAAATTCTACGCCGCCGTCATCCGCTCCTGCCGCCGCTTCACCTACCGGGAAGCCCTGGCGGTCATCCAGGGCAAGCCCGCCGACGAGATCGAGGCCATGCTGCACGACGCCCATGCGCTGGCGCAGCGCGTGCGCCGGCTGCGCTTCAAAAACGGCTCGCTCGACCTCGATTTTCCGGAGAACAAGATCCGGCTGGATGAACGCGGCCGCGTGCTGCGCATCGAGCGCATCGAGAACGACGTTTCGCACCAGCTCATCGAGGAATACATGCTGCTGGCCAACGAGGCGGTGGCGGCGCGGCTGATGAAACTCAACCGACCGGCGGTCTACCGGGTCCATGAGGCGCCCAAGGAGAAGCGCCTCAACGACTTCCGCGAGGACGTGCTCGGCCACCGCGTGCCCTGCGGCAACCTCAACCACCGCCCCGAGGTGCAGCGGCTGCTGGCCCGCCTCGCGGACCTGCCGATCGGGCCCGCCTTGAAAATCGGCTTCCTGAAGTCGCTCATGCGCGCCCGTTACGCCGTCGAGCCGCTCGGGCATTACGGGCTGGCCAAGACGCGCTACACCCACTTCACCTCGCCGATCCGCCGCTACGCCGACCTGGTCATCCATCGCGCGCTGTTCGAGCGCGAGCACCTGCAGACCGGCGCCGTCAAGCAGATCGCCGACCACATCACCACCACCGAACGCAACTCCGCCGACGCCGAGCGCGACAGCAAGGAGGTCAAGCTCTATGCCCATCTGCAGGCGCAGATCGACGCGCGCAAACTGCAGACCTACGGCGGCCTGGTCACCGACCTGCGCAATTTCGGCTTCTTCGTCGATGTCGCCGAACTCGGGCTCAGCGGCCTGGTGCCGCTGTCGGCGATTCCCGACGACTTCTTCGTCTTTGATCCGGCGCGCAGTCAGCTGGTCGGCCGGCGCACGCGGCGGGTGATTCAGCTGGGCTGCCAGGTGCGCGTGCAGGTGCGCCTGGTCGACCGGTTCAAGAAGCAGGTCGATTTCCAGCTCGTCTCCGAACGCGCAACGCCGGCCCGGCCGGAGGCACGGACCGGGGAGCACGGCCGACGCACGAAACCGGCGGAGCCGGCGCGGTCCGAAGAGCGGAACCGGCGCACGAAACCCGCCCCGGCGGCGCGGGCCGAGGATCGGGACCGGCGCAAAAAGCCGGCGGTGCGGTCCGAAGAGCGCGCGCCGCGCAAGAAGCGGGAAGCGACGGCGGCCGAGGAGGTTCCACGGCAGGGCTTTTGGGCCCGGCTGACCCGGCGAGCTCCGAAGCCCGCGGCCCCGGCCCCGCCCGAGACGGACGGCGGGCGGAGCGGGCGTTCCGCCAAGCCGGCCAAGCGCAAGCGCTGAGATCGTAGCGGCTGGTGCTGCGGTGCTTTTTGTTTGGGAGCGGGTGCTTTTTTCTACGCATTTTTTGGGGTTCTGGTATGCTGGCTTTGGAATTGCCCGCATGCCATGAAACGTGATCGTTCCGTCGGTCTGGTCGTTGCCTTGGTCGTCATGACCCTCCTGCCGGCAGGAGTTTTCCCGGCGGAACCTGCGGCCCCAGCGTCGCCCAAGCCGGCACCTGCCGCCGCACCCGCCGGGGTGCGTTTGCGGGTTGAGCCGGCCGGCGAACTCAGCCCGACCACCACCCTCGAGGTGGTGTTTCCCACTCCGATGATTGCCCGCGAGCGGATCGGCGGCAGCGAGCCGGTTTCGCCGCTGCAGGTTGAGCCGGAGTGTGCGGGCAGCTTTCAATGGGTGAGCACGCGCAGCGGGCACTTCAAGCCCGCGCAGCCGGTGAAGCTGGCGACCCGTTACCGGTTTTTTCTGCGTCCGGGCCTGCGCGACGCCGCGGGCCAGGCCGTGCCGGAGCAGACGCTGGCGACGATCCCGTCGCCGCCTTTCCGCATCGTCAGCAAATGGCCGGACGGGCCGGGTCGGGAACAGATCGACCGTCAGCCGCGCCTCATGCTGCAGTTCAACGACCCGGTCGATGCCGCGGCGGCGGCGGAGCACCTCCGCTTTGTCGCCGATGCGCCGTCCCTGACCCTGACCGCGCGGGTGCGGCATGCCTTCGGCCGGGAACTGCGAGGGTACCGCCTGCTGCAGCCCACCTGGGCTGAGCAGGCGGCGGCCGTCCAGCCGGTGCTGGCGGACGACGAGGTGCGCCTGAGCGCCTTGGTGGTGGAGCCGGAGTCGCCGCTCACGGTTGCGGATGGCTGGCGGCTCGAGATTGGCGCGGGGCTGGCCAACGCTTCCGGACAGGCCACGCTGGGGGCGCCGGAACGGCTGATCCTGGGCGCGGTGCCGCCCCTGGCCCTGCGCCGCGTGCACGCCCGCACGCCCTTTGACGCGCCGCGGCAGCTGGAAATCGAATTCAACAAGTCGCTGCTGCCCCGCGGGGTGCCGCTGTCGCCCGAGCTGCGGCGCACGCTGGCGGAACGGGCCCTGGAGCGGGTGCGCCTGGAACCGCCGGTGTCCGGCCTGCAGGCGGAAATCGATGACTGGTCGTTTCGCCTCAAGGGGGACTTTGCGCTCGCGCAGCCCTACCGGCTGCGTCTCGACCCGGGGCTGCTTGCGGGCGACGGCCTGACGCTGAGTGCCGAGACCGCGTTGGAGGTCACCTTCAAGCCCAATCCGCCCTACATCGGCGCCCCCGCGTTCGTCAGCGCCCAGCTGGCCACCGGGGCGGGCGAGTTTGAACTCGCCGTCGCCAACGTGCGCGAAGTGCGCGTGCGGGCCAAGCGGTTCAACGG
>CAYYJK010000350.1:0-3766 GCA_964472185.1 uncultured Prosthecobacter sp. | reverse complement strand
GGTGAGCAGGATGCCGTCGCGCGTGACGAAACAGCCGATGTCGCGGCTCAGTTCCGTGCCGAATTCGTCCCAAACGCGCAGGCCGACCACCGAAGCGGCGACTTTGGCACCGAGCGTGCGCAGGCGGAACTGTTCCGGCGTCAGCGGGGCTTCCGGACTGCCGGCCGGCGGCGCCGCCGCCAGTGGCGGCAGCAGGTCCGGGTCGGGAGTTCCAGCCATCGGCAGGTCGCGGCGCGCTCCGTCGAACAGCAGCAGCGGGTTTTCGTACTGGTCGGCATCCGCGGGAAAGCCGGCGCCTTCGGGCAGGGGCGGCTCGCCGGCTGGCGGCCTGGAGATCGGGTCCAGAACGGCGGCCGGCTTGGCGGCCGGGGCGGGGGACTGGGCCGGCAGGGCACTCAGTCCGAGTCCGCAGCAGAGCAAAAGAAGCAGTCGCATGGCAGGCCGCCAGTGTGCCGCGAATGTGACGGTTTGCGGCGGGTTCCGTGTGACGAATTCTTCACGGTGAAGCGGTTTTCCAACGCGGTCCGCGCAGCTAAGAGGGGCGGCGTTCCCCTAACTGCCATGCGTTTTCCACTCGCCCTTGCCACCCTGCTCTGCGCGCTCGCCGCGTCGGCCGCCGAGCTTGAACTGAAGTCGCTTGGCGCTGCCGCCGAAGGCGCGCAAAAGCGCAAATACGGACCCTATGTCGGCGTGTCCGTGGGGGAGTCGTTCGGCCAGGAGGGCAAGGTGCGCGTCGGCAGCCGCAACCTGCCGCTTCGGGATCTCGACGGCAGCGCGATCTTCAGCGTTGAAGTCGGCAAGAGCTGGAAGCTGAAAAAGCTGCCGCTGCAGGTCTCGGCCGATCTCGAAGGCACCTTCATGTCGACCACCCTCCAGGGCAGCGTGCCCACCGCCGGCTTGGCGGCTTCCGACGTGGCCGAATATGAGGCCGACATGAACTCCCTGTTCTTCATGCTCAACGGCACGCTGGCCCTCGACCTGTACCGCTACCGGGCCCGCATCGGCAAGGTGCTGGCCGGTTTCCGGCCTTACGTCGGCAGCGGTCTTGGCGGCGGCCAGGTCTGGTATCGCAACGCCGTGTCGCGTTCGGCCAGCCAGGTGGCCGGCGGCACCACGGCGGCCAGCAGCACGCCGTTCTCCGTCGACGAGTTCATCCATGCCTGGAACTGGTACGCCGGCGTCGAGTGGACCTGGCAGGACCGCTACTCGGTGTTCCTCGAGTACCGCGACTTCCACTTCGGCGACCTGGAGAACATGACCGACTTCTCCACCGACGGCTACCTCGTCGGCTTCCGCTACCGCTACTGATCACGCTTCGCCACGCCTTTCTCCCATGCGCCTCCCCCGACTCCTCCTGACGGCCGCCTGCGCCGCCGCCCTCGCCTCCTGCAAGACCGTCACCACCGAACGCGTGGCTTTCCCGGATTCGCCGGTGAGCTACCAGCTGGTCAGCGAAATGGTCGATGAGGAAACCATCGAACACCGCGTCAAGTTCCGCAATCTCGGCCAGCAGGTCGTCAGCTTCGACTACACCATCGCCGACGAGCCAGGCGTGCCGCACGTGGACTGCCTGGGGCCGAACTCCGGTCTGGTCGAGAACCTCTATCCGGGCGCCGAAGCCGAGGTGAAGAATCCGGTGAAGAGCCTGAAGGGCGTGCATGTCGTGATCGGTCGCGTCACCCTGGGCAAGCGCACCAGCCAGGAGCTGGCCAAGGCGTACAAGCCGTCGACGCTGGCGGCCGAAGCCCCGGCCGGGGCGGCGCCGCTGCCGGCGCTGGAAACGCTGAGCGTGCCCGAGCCATGAGCCGCGGCGGTTCCGCCGGTCTGCGCTGGCCGTGCTGCCTGCTGGCCGGCCTGCTGCTCGGCCTGCCGTTGTCGCTGCCTGCCGGCGACGACGAGGCCGCCCGGCGGCTGTATCAACGCGCGCAGAAGCTGGTGACGGCCGGCGAGCCGGAGGAGGCGCTGGAGCGCTGCCTGACGCTGGTCGAGCGGCACCCGCGCACGCCGTGGTCGGCGCTGGCGCTCTGGGACGTGCACCGCATTCAGCTGCTGCTGGGCGACGATGCCGCGGCGTTCGAGGCGCTCGACCGGCTCATCGTCGAACAGCCCGGTCACTTTGCCAAGGCGCATGCCGCCCAGCTGCAGCTCGTGCAGCGGCTGCTCGGCCTGGCCGGCGGCGAACGCCGCAGCCTGGAGCCGGTGCGCCGTTCCGCCGCTGTGCCGGCGGAGACCCTGGTGGCGATGCTGCGGCGCATTGTCCGCAACGGGCCGGAAAGCGAGATTGGCATCCGGGCACATTACGGCCTGGCGGTGGCGCTGGAGAAGGCGGGTGAACTCGAGGAGGCGCGCCAGGCGCACGAGGACTTCGCCGAATCGCATCCGGCGCACGAACTGGCGGATGACGCGGCCTTTCAGGTGGCCGGCATCGCCTGCCGCAAGTGGAAGACCCTGCGCGCCGGCGGGCCGAAGCCGCGCGAACAGGCCGCCCTGGCACTGGCCTGGTTTTTGGAACGGTTTCCGGCCAGCGACAAATCGGCGGAGGCCTGCGCCTGGCTGGCCGAGGTGCGCGCCGCGGAGCAGCGCGAGCTGATGCAGCTCGCGCGCTACTACGAAAGCCAGGGCAAGGAAGAGGCTGCGGCCGTCTACCTCCGCCAGCTCGCCCTGCAGTTTCCCGAACTGCTGGCCGCCGGCGGCGACTGGGCCGTCAAGCTGCGCGCGGCCGCCGCGGCAGGCGCCGATCCGCGTCCGGAGCCGGTGGCGAGGTGACGGCGGCGGCCGTTGGCCATAGGGGTTGGTGCCGGTTGCGCGGCGTGGGGTCCGGCCTGTGACGAAACTTTTGCAGGCGGCCCGGATTCGTGTGTCGCTCTGACAGAGGGAACAAAACAAACCTGAAGTTAGGTGACGAAAGTGTTGCCGCGCAGGTTTTGGCGAAACGGGGCTTGTGGGTTCCAGTCGGTGGTGCGGTGCCGTTCATGCGCCGCCTCCGTGAACCTCACAAGACCATGACTCCGAAACTCTGCTCCCCCACCGCCTGGCTGGCCATGCTCGCCCTGGGCGCCGGCTCCCTCGCCGGTCAGGAAAACCTGCTTCCCGTCAGCCGCACCGCCGGCGTGCTCACCGTGCAGCTGCCGCGCAACAAGTCGACGCTGCTCGGTCTTCCCTACGTCACGATTGCCGCCACCGGCACGGTCACGGCGGTCAACGGTGCGCAGCTGACGCTCGCTTCTTCGCCGGCGGTGCTGCCGGATGCGGTGGCCGTGGCGCACGCGCTGAAGATCACCAGCCGCGTGGACCAGCGCGGCAGCGGACCGAACGCGCCGGCGGGCAGCAGCACCAACGCCTACGGCTTGGCGGCGAAGGTCACTGCGCAGGCTGGGCAGACGGTCACTGCGGCCCTGGCGACTCCGCCGAATGCGGGCGACGAGTTTGTGCTCTACCGGATCCCGACCCTGGCTTCGGTGTTCGGCGCCGCCAACAGCGCGGGGCTGACCGGTGCGGCGACCCCCGACGCGGCGGACATCCTCTACCTCGGCAGCGGCGGCGAGCTGGTCGGCTACTTCTATCACAGCACGGCGAACGCCTGGCGGCGCGTCGCCACGCCGGAGACCGGCAGCGAAGGCGGCACCGAGATCGCGCCCGGCACGGCGCTTCTGGTGGTGCGCAAGGACGCCGGCAGCGCCAGCATCGCGCTGACGCTCAGCGGCGACCTGCTGCCCGGCCGCCAGGTCGCTTCGGTGGCCGGCGGCTATCAGGTGATCAACAATCC
>CAYYJK010000349.1:0-3794 GCA_964472185.1 uncultured Prosthecobacter sp. | reverse complement strand
GAACTGCTCATGCGCACCAACAAGGAGCTGAACCTGGGCAATTTCGAACTCGACTGGGACAGCGGCGCGGTGATGTTCCGCGTCAGCAACCTGTTCCCGCCCAACCGGCAGGACGAACGCATCCTCGCCAGCTTGGTGCATGCCAGCATCGCCGAGGTGGACCGCCTGACCCCGTTTCTTGGCGAGATCTGCCGCACGTCGAAGGGCGAACTGCTGCTGCTGAGCGTGCCCGAACTGATGCGGCGCAGCGATCTGCTGCCGCCGGCAGCGGACGAGGTTGAACACGCGGGCTAGGCCGATGTAGGATGGCGCCGCCCGGCGCTCCGGCCGCCGCCTCCCCGATGCGCTACCTGCTTCACCACCACCCCGCCCTGCCCGGGTTGCTGTCCAGGGAAGACCTCCATCACCTCGTCGACCAGTGCATCCTGGCGCGCAGCGACCTGTGCACCGACGCCCGCAGCGGCCGCGAGCACACGGTCGGCGAAGTCATCGGCGGCCTGCGCCGTCCGGATGCCCGCAGCCCGCTGCGCATCGACCGCCCCGCCTACCGGGAAATCCGCGCGGACGGCCCGGAAGACGCAACCGAGGCGGAACCCTTCGACGACGACGCCATCGAGGAGGCCGAAAACGATGCCGACCTCCTTCTCTACCAGGGGCGCCGGGCCTGGCTGGGCCACGGCAAGGCGCTGTTCCTGGCCCTGTTGCTGCTGATCGCCGCCGGCCTGCTGCTGCGCTTCGACCTCGAGTATGCCGTCGTCAGCCTGCTCTGCGCCGCCGCAACCCTGACCGGCGTGGCGATCTCGCGGCTGGCAGTCGAATACATCGTCACGCCCGAATGCGTCGAAGTGGCCTCCGGCATCCTGGGCCGCAGCTCCAAGGAACTGCGCATCTGCGACATTCAGGGCATCGACGTCGACCAGGGCGGACTGAAGGGCCTGCTCGGCCTGGGCAGCGTGCGTTTTTCCACGACCGCCGGCCCCGGCACCGAGGTGCAGTTCCGCGACATTCCCGATGCGCACGAAGTCAAGCGCCTGGTGCGCCAACTGCAGCGCGAGGCTTGAATCCGGCCTTGTGTCCGCAGCCGGCCCGGTTACCTTCACGGCTGCCGTTTCCCGGGTGGCGACGGCTCGATCATTGCCTCTGCAGCTTCTGTGAACCTCGCGCGCGTTTCCGGCTTTGGGTTGTGGCTCGGCGGGCTGGCGCTGCCGGCCGCGCTGCCCGTGCTGCACGCCGCGGAGGCGGGCCAGGCCCTTGAACTGGCCCGGCTGAATTTCCAACGTAGCCTGGTCGAGGCCAGCCTGACGCCGCTTAAGAAGCACCTGACCGCGCTCACCGACCTGGAGAAAGCGCGCGCCGACGCCCGCGACTACGACGGCGCCATCGAGGCCCGCAGCCAGCGCAAGCGCCTGGAAACCGAACTGGAGCGCCTGGACAAGGAGCTGCTGCTCCTGCAGACCCGCGAACAGTCCCTGCGCACCAGCCTGCTGCCCGACCGCATCCCCCTGCCGATCGAAGCCGCCAAGCTCAACGGAGTCCGCCGCGACGGCAGCGTGCTCACCGGCTGGGCCAAGCCCGGCGCCTCGGCCGAGTGGCGGCTCGACGCCCTGCCGCCGGGAGGCTATGAAGTGGTGCTGCGCTACCGCTGCTCGCCGATCGAAGGCGGCAGCCTGACGGTTCAGGAGCGCCAGTTCAGCCTGACAGCCGACATTGAAACCACGCTCAAGGGGCCGCAGGAAAAGAATCTCGGCACCCTCAAGATCACCGATGGCAGCGGCCAGCTCACCCTCAGCGCCCGCACGGTGGTGAAGGACAACCTCATGCAGCTGCTGGCCGTGTTCCTGGTGCCGTCCAGCCACTGATCCCGATGCCTGCCCGCGCGCCCATCCCCGCTTCGCCCGGCCACCGCCTTCTCCGGTGGCCGCTGCTGCCCCTGCTCGGCCTGGCAGCACTCCTGCCCCCCCGGCACGCCGCGGCGCAGACTGCGGAACCGGCCCCGCTGACCGTCGCCCGCGCCAGCTTTCTCCGCCAGATCCTCACCGACTCGCAGCTCCTGACCGAGCAGTACGAACGCGCCCTGGCCAAAGTGGAGCAGGATTTGGCCGCGGCGGCCGACTACGAGGAGGCCCGCCTCGTCCAGCAGCGCCGTGCGGAGCTCAAGGCGCTGTACCCGGCCACCGATGCCGAACTGGCCCAGACCCTCGCCCAGCCCCTGGAACCGGCCCAGGCCCACCTCAGCGGCTCGGCCGAGGCCCGCGGCAACCAGCTGACCGGCTGGCGCACGGCCGGCAGCGCCGCCGAGTGGAGCAACCTGCGCCTTGCGCCCGGCCGCTACTACCTGGAGATGGAGGCCAACCTCACCGAACTGCCCACCCTGCCGGGCTCCTTCGTCGCCGGACGCTCGCAGCCCCAGGAACGCGCCAGCTTCGATTTTTTCGAAGTCTCCCTGCTGCCCGATGCCGCGGAAAACCGCCGCAGCTTCGAAATCTCCCTCAGCCCGGACGAAGAAACCTACGAACCGGTGCGTGTCGGCCCGGTGAACTTCAGCCGCAGTCCGGTCACCCTGCGCCTCGCCGCCACCGCCGGCTATCCGGGCAATCTGGTGCGCCTGCGCAGCCTGAGACTGGTGCCCGCCACGGTGGAGGCGCCCACCGTCAGCAGCCCGCCGCCCAGCGGCCCGACCCTGGCCGAGCTGAAAAAAAACCTCGCCGACGACCTCAGCCAGGCACAAAAACCGCTGCTGGAGGCCTATTTGGCGGAAATCCGCACGCTCGCCAGCCAGACTCCGGCCCTGGCCGACCAGGTGCAGGCGGAGACCAAACGGCTGATGCGGCTGCTCGAGACCAGCCGCAACGCCAATGCGACCCCGATGCGTTTGCTGGCCAGCAGCGGCAGCCTCAACGGCTTCGAAGACCTGGATGGCGCGCAGTGGGTGGCCGCCCCGGACAATCAGGGCGACCGCTTCTGGGTCGAGCATGAGGGCCGCCGGCTGAACCTGCGCCTGCTCTGGGTGCAATGCGCACCGCCGACCGAAGCGGCCAGCCCGGCCCGGCGCAGCTTCGCCAAGCACTTCGGCCTCGCTGAGGCGGATGTCCCCGCCTTGGGGCGCGCCGCCCAGGAATTCACCGCCGGCTACCTGGAAGGCAAGCCGCTCCGCCTGCTTGTCCAACCCGGCAAGGCCAAGGATGGCAGCCAGGGAGCCCTGGTTTTCCTGCCGGACGTCGGCTTGTTCCAGAACATCCTGGTCGCCCAGGGGCTTGCAGCCGTCACCCCCGCCAAGGAACGGCGCGGCATGATGGAAGCCGGCCTGATCGAATCCCTGATCGAGCGCGAGCAGACCGCCCGCCGCCAGAAACCCGCCCCCGGCGCCTGGTCGCTGGCCGAGGAATCCCCGCGATGACCCCGTTTTCCCGACTGACCGGCCTGCTGGCCCTGACCGCGCCCCTCGCCGGCTGGGCCCAGCTGCAACTGCCGGTGCATTCCAGCCCCGTCGCCAGCAGCTCCCCCGACTCGCGGCTGCGCCAGACGGAAACCATCTACCAGCTGCAGCTGCGCAACCGCCACGTGCCGCTGCTCAGCAAGTACATCACCGACCTGCAGAAACTCGCCGCCCAAAGCTCCGACCCGCAGCCCTATCAGCGCGAGATCGAACGCATGCAGCAGGTTCTGGGCAACGGCGGCGTGGTCGACCTGGCCGCAGCCATCCGCTCGCTGAAATCGCCGGCAGAAATGCCGCCGCCCCAGCCCAGCCCGAGCCCCAACCGTTCGTCCCGGGATCTGATCGCCCTGACCCCCGC
>CAYYJK010000348.1:1504-3824 GCA_964472185.1 uncultured Prosthecobacter sp. | reverse complement strand
CGACAGACGGGGGCGGGATTATGCCGCCTTCTGCAGGGCAATCAAGGTGATGTCGTCATGAGAGCGCCGCCCGCCGAGAAACTTGTCCAGGTCGACGATGAGGCCGTCGACCACGGCCTGCGGTCCCTGGGCGGCGAGACTGGCCAGGGCGCTGTGGATGCGCTCCTCGCCAAACTCCAGCCCCTTGGCGTCCAGGGCCTCGTTGACCCCGTCGGTGTACAGCAGCAGGCAGTCGCCGGGATCCATCTGGAAATCCAGATCCTTGGTGACCCGCTCGAAGACCTCGCCCTTGTCGATGCCGACGGCCAGGCCGCCGCTGCGCAGCTCCTCGACCCGGCCGCTGGCCTTGCGCCAGAGCAGCGGCACGGTGTGGCCGGCGCGGGCCAGGGTCAGCCGGTTGCTCTGCGGATGGCAGACCAGGTAGATCATGCTGACGAACATGTCCTCGCGGATGTCGGGGGCGAGCAGGCGGTTCACCGCGGCGAGTACGACGGCCGGGGAGCGGCTGAGCGCGGCATTGCTGCGCAGGATGCTCCGGCACATCGCCGTGATGAGCGCCGCCGCCGTGCCCTTGCCGGAGACGTCGGCGATGACCGCGCCGCAGCCGCCGTCGGCCAGCGGGATGTAGTCGTAGTAGTCACCGCTGAGCACCTTGGCCGGGATGTTGCGGCCGGCGATGATGAAGCCCGGGAGCTCGGGATCGCGCTCGGGCAGCAGGATGCGCTGGATGTCGCTGGCGGCGCGCAGCTCCGCCTCGATCTGCTTCTTCTCCGCGGCGGCCTGGTGGGCCATGGCGTTGGCCAGGGCGAAGGCGGACTGCTCGACCAGGGACTTGAACACCTCGAAATCGTTGCTGCTGTAAGCGCGCATGCCCCTCGGCGAGGTCATGGCCAGCACCCCCAGTTTCTGCGGGCCGAAACTGAGCGGGCCGATCAGGACCGTGGTGTTGTTCTGGAAGCTGTTGCCGCCGGCCTCGAGGCGGTCGTCCTTGCGCAGCTCCTCGATGATCTCCGGGCGCTGGCTGGCAAAGACGCCGCCGACCACGCCCTCATCCAGGCGCAGCGAGTGCAGGCGCAGGAAACTCAGCAGGGCGGACGGGTTGGTGCGCGCCATCGCCTGGATCCGCTCCGGCAGGTCCACCAGCGGCGCGCAGTGGTCGGAATGGAAGCGCGGCACCAGCACCTTGCCGCCGGGCGCCAGCAGGTAGAGGGCGCCGCCATTGCTCTCCATCACGCGCATGGCGCCCTCGACGATGAGCCGGTACATGGCCGACTGGGAATCCTCGCGGGTGATGGCCTCGCCGAGGTCGTGCAGGAAGCCGAACATCCGGCGTTCCTCGGCGACGATGGCGCGCTCCTCTTCGATCAGATGCGAAATGGCCCGGTTCTTCCGCCGGGTGATCACGATCAGCGCCGCCACCGCACCTGCCAGGAGCAGGCTGAGCACGGCGATGATGAGGGGGGCAGTCATGGGATCGGCAGGCCTCGCGGCGGGCCCCGGCGGCGGGGCGGGAGCGTCGTCAGGCTCCGGGCGCCTGCTCGTGCAGCTCCTTTTCCAGGAAATGGATCACGTCACGGAATCGGCCTTCGTTCTGATCGCTCATTTCCGCCAGGGTCTGGTGGGCGGTGAGCACGTGCTGGGTCTGCTCCTCCTTGCAGGCGGCCCCGCGTTCGGCGCAGGTGGCCAGCTGGGCGCAGGCTAGCCGCCGCTCCGCCGGCCAGGCCGTGCCCTGGCTGTCGACGTCAAGGATGTGGTCGAGACCGAGGTCGGTCAGCAGTTGCAGGTTGCGCGGATTGGCGTTGAGCACGCTCAGCGAGCCGCCGCTGCGGCCCTTCAGGCTCAGCGCCGCCCCGGTGAGCGTGCCGAGAAAGGTTGAATCCATCATCGGGCAGCATTCCAGGTCGATGACCAGATCGCGGGTGCCGCCGTCCATGACGGCCTGCAGAGCGCGCTTCACCTGCAGGGAATTCTGAAAGGTGCCGCGCCCTTCCACCCGCAGCCAGAACACCTTGCCAATCCGGCCCACAAGAATGGTGGTTGGAGCAGTCACGGCGGTCATGGGTTCACAAAGAAGATTCGCCCGGCGGCGCTCACCGGATGCAGACGGCGGCGCAAGGTCGATGGTCACATCGCCACGATGCTGCTGGACTTGCGGGGCTCACGGTGGGCGGGAACGGGGTCAGTTCCAGAGGTAGGATTGCTGGCTGGCGAGCTCCTCCTTGCCGCGCAGCAGGGTCACCTTCCAGGCGGTGACCCGGCCGTGGGTGCTGTAGTCGTCGCCGGTCACTTGAAATTTCGAGACATTGGTTCGACGCAGGTC
>CAYYJK010000348.1:0-1404 GCA_964472185.1 uncultured Prosthecobacter sp. | reverse complement strand
GCCATGACCAGCGCCATCAGCGCGACGCCAAGCAGATGACGAATGAGGGAACGTGACTCGGGAGCCATGAATTAACCTTCACTATCCCGTCGGCGCGCAGGATGTCAACGGCGCCCATGCACGCGATCCCGGCTTTTCCGGGTTGCCTGCCGGTCCGGACGGCGGTCAGGCCTCCGCAGCCCGGAATCCGGCCGGAATGCAAAAATTTGGTTGCCGGCCCGGGTACCTGTGCCATGATCCCCGCCCCCGATACCCCCAGCGCGCAGAATTGCGCCCGAACCGGGTGGGCTTCAACTTCAGCAGACATCGTTATGGCATACGCAATCTTCAAAACTGGCGGCAAACAATACAAGGCTTCCGTGGGCGACAAGCTCGACGTGGAGAAGCTTGAGGTTGCTGAAGGCGAAACCGCGAGCTTCGACCAGGTCCTGGCCGCCGGCGAAGGCGCCGACCTCAAAATCGGTGCCCCGACCGTTCCGGGCGCCAGCGTCGTGTTCAAGGTGCTGAAGCAGTTCAAGGCCCCCAAGGTGACCGCCTTCAAGTTCCGCAAGCGCAAGGGTTACCACCTCACCAAGGGCCATCGCCAGCCGCTGACCCGCGTCGAGGTCGTCTCCATCAACGCTTAACCCCCACCCCCTCCAGGAGAATCCCGTTATGGCTCACAAGAAAGGTCAAGGCAGCGTCAAGAACGGACGCGACAGCAACAGCAAGCGTCTCGGCGTGAAGAAGTACGGTGGTGAAGCCGTCATCGCCGGCAACATCATCATCCGCCAGCGCGGCACCAAGTGGGTTCCGGGCCGCAACGTCGGCATCGGCAAGGACCACACCCTGTTCGCCCTCGTCGCCGGCCGCGTGCGCTTCGACAAGGACGGCCGCCGCGTCAACATCGACGAAGCCGCCCTGCAGGCCTGAGCGGCTCCTTTTTGCCAGTGTTGCTTTCAGGCGGACCCCCAAAGGGTCCGCCTTTTTCATGGCTGCGCCCCGCCCTCATCCCCCCACGTCCATGGCACGCACCGGCCTCGCCCGCGCCCTGTCCAAGCTCGGGCACTGCTCGCGCAGCGAGGGCATGCGCCTGGTCCGCGCCGGCCAGGTGACGCTCAACGGCCGCGTCTGCCGGGATCCGGAATGCCCCGTGCAGCTGGGCCAGGACCGCATCCACATCCAGGGCGCGGCCGTCGCCGCCGCCGCCCCCGTCCACCTCATGCTCAACAAACCGCGCGGCCTGGTCACCAGCACCCGCGATGAGCAGGGCCGCGCCACGGTGTTCGCCTGCCTGAACGACCCCTCCCTGCCCCCACTGGCGCCGGTCGGCCGGCTCGACAAGGCCAGCGAGGGCCTGCTGCTGTTCAGCAACGACCACGCCTGGTCGCACGGGATCACCGATCCGGTCACCCACCTCGACAA
>CAYYJK010000347.1:0-3852 GCA_964472185.1 uncultured Prosthecobacter sp. | reverse complement strand
GGGCAGGTGTACAGCAGTTCGACCTCGTATTCGCCGGTGGTGCGGACGTCGAGGTTCCAGACCAGCCGGTCCTCGGGCGAGGTCCAGTGGACGAAGTAGGAGCAGTTCGGGGCGTTGGCGCTGCGCTTCACGCCGCCGCGCGGTTCGCCGTCGCGCGCCGGCAGCGGCGTGCGCGGAAATTCGCGGTAGCCGGTTGGGATCGGCCGGGCATCGACGGCGTTCGCCTGGCCCTTGCCGCGGCCGCGCGCCGGGAGGGCCATCTCGCGGCGCCAGGCAGCGACGGCTTCGCGCAGTTCGGCGGCCAGCGCGGGTTCGCGGGCGGCGATGTCGGTGGTCTGGCCGGGATCGGCCTGCAGGTCGAACAGCGCGCCCTGGCCGTCGAGGCGGTGGCGCTGGGTGCGCACGCTGACATTCGGGCCCCAGGTGGAAAAGATCCGGCGCTCCGGCCAGCCGGCCGCGTCGCCGGCGAGCAGCAGCGAGAGATCGCGGCCGTCCAGCGGCTGGCTGCCCAGGCGCGGTACGCCGGCCAGCGCGCACAGGGTCGGCAGCAGGTCGATGGCGCCGGTGATCTGTGCCACGCTGCGGCCGGCGGGCAGCCGCGCGGGCCAGCGCAGGAAGCAGGGCGAACGCACGCCGCCTTCGTCGGTCGTGCCCTTCTTGCCCTTCATGCCGCCGTTCCAGCGGAAGGTGTTCGGGCCGTTGTCGGTGAAAAACACGACCAGGGTGTTGTCGGCGATGCCCCAGGCGTCCAGTTGGCGCAGCACGCGGCCGATGTTCGCGTCCATGTTCTCGACCATGGCCAGGGCGCAGCGGGTTTCGTCGGCCACCTCGCGGTCGCCGTCGCGTTCGCTGGGCGGCACCGGCTTGTCCTTGAAGCGGGCCCAGTCGGCCGCCGGCACGGCCCAGGGCGAATGCGGGACGTTGTAGGGCAGGTAGCAGAGGAACGGGCGATCCCGGCTGGCCGCCATGAAGGCCAGGGCCTGGTCGGTCAGCAGGTCGGTCATGTAGCCCTTACCGCGCACCGGCCGGCCGTTGTGCTCGAGCGGCGGGTCGAAGTACTCGCCCCAATGGCCGGAAGTGAAGCCGTAGTACTCGTCGAAACCGCGGGCGTTCGGGTGGTAGGGCCACTGGCTGCCGTTGTGCCACTTGCCGAAGGCGCCAGTGCGGTACCCGGCTGCTTGGAAGGCGTCGGCCAGAGTGCTCTCATCGAGGTTGAGCCGTTCCTGGCCGGTCGAGACGCCGCGGACGCCGGTGCGCGGATGGTAGCGGCCGGTGAGAAACTCCGCGCGGGTGGGGGAGCAGACCGGACAGACGTAGAAGCTGTCGAGCGAGACCCCGCCGCGGGCCAGCGAGTCGATGTTGGGCGTGGCCACCGCCCGGTTGCCGCTGACCGAGAGGTCGCCCCAGCCCATGTCATCGGCCAGGAAGATCACCACATTGGGCCTGGCGGCTGCAGCGGAGCCCGCGGAAGCGGCGGCGGTCAGGCAGAGCAGGGCGGGAAGCAGGCGGAGCAGACGCATGGTGTGGCGCTGGGAACGCGGTGGCGCCGGCGGATCGTGCAGCGAAAATGCCGGGTGCGGACCGGGAATCGGCTTGAGCCGGCCGGCGCCCGCATGGAAAGATGCGGGTGTTCCGTGGGTTAGTCTCCGTCTTCGTCTCCCTGCATGTCCACCGCCGCCCCCGCCGCCCGCGATGAGCTGTTCGACGCCGCTTTTCTGGAGCGTCTGCGCTCGCTGGCGGTGCGTCTGCGCAAGCGCCGCATGCTCACCCGGCGCGGCGCGCAGTCGACGCCGGCAACGGGTTACACGCGCGAGTTCAAGGACTACCGCCACTACACGGCGCGCGAGGACTACCGGGCGATCGACTGGCGTCTGTATGCCCGGTTGGACAAGCTGTTTGTTCGGCTGTACGAGGAGACCCAGGAGCTGAACCTGCACCTGGTGGTCGACACCAGCGGCTCGATGGCCAAGCCCCACGTCGCCAAGCGCCGCCAGGCCCTGCGCTTTGCCGTGGCCCTGGCCTACCTCGGCCTGGCGGGCCAGCAGCGGGTCAGCCTGTACTCGCTCCAGGACAGCGTGCGCCAGGAACTGCCGCCGCTGCGCGGTCTGGGCCATCTGGAAGCGGTGCTGCAGGCCGCCGCCCGCCTGCCCTTCGGCGGCCTGACCGACCTGCAGCGCGGCTTTGCCGACTTCCGCCCAAGCCGCCAGCGCTACGGGGTCATCTTCGTGATTTCCGACTTTTTCGGCCGCGACGCCGGCGCGGCGGTCGAAGCGGTGCGCCGCGCCGCCGCCTGGCCGGGCGAGTGCCACTTCCTGCAGATCGTGCATCCCGAGGAACGCGAGCCGCCGATCGAGGGCGAGGTCGAGCTGGCCGAAACCGAAACCGGCGAGTGCCGGCGTTTCTGGCTGACGCGCCGGGACGTCCAGCGCTACGCCGAGAACTTCGACGCCTTTTGCGAAAACCTTGCGCGCGAATGCGCCAGCCACCGCATCGACTTCATGCAGTGCGGTGCCGAGGAGCCGTTTGAAACCCGCTTCCTGGAGCTGCTCAACCGGGGCTCGGTCCTGGCCGGCGGCGTTTGACCATGCGCTTCCTCGCCCCCCAGTTCCTGCAGCTTGCCTGGCTCGCGCTCATCCCGCTGCTGCTCTACCTGTTCCGCAAGCAGGCGCGCCGGGTGCCGGTGTCGACGCTGCTGTTCTTCCGCTCGCTGGCGCGTGAGCACCAGGAGTCCGCCTGGCTGCGGCGCTGGAAACGCTGGCTCTCGCTGCTGCTGACCCTGCTGGTCCTGCTGCTGACTGTGCTCGCCCTGGCCCGGCCGGCCCGCGACCTGGGTGCGGGCGCGCCTGCGGCGGTGGTCGTCCTGCTGGACCGCTCGGCCTCGATGGCCGCGCGCGACAGCGCCGGCCGCACCCGGCTGGAGCAGGCCCGGCTGCAACTGCGCCAGCGCCTGCTGGCCCTGCCGGACGCCGCCGTCGTGTCGCTGGTCGTGTTCGATGCCAAGCCGCGTGTCCTGCTCTCGCGCAGCCGCAACCGCCGGGAATGCCTGCGGCTGCTCGACGAGGTCCGGCCGCTGCCGCGCGAGGGGCGCCCGGAAGCGGCGCTGGCCGTCGTCCGCCGGCTGGCGGCCCTGGAGCCGAACTCGCGGGTCTGGCACGCCGGGGATCGGCCGCTGCCGGTGGCTGAGGGCCTAGCCTGCGAGTTTCTCGACGCCGCCCTGGTGGCGCAGGCGGTCAACGCGGGCATCACCGGCTTTCAGATCCGGCCGGCCCCGCTCAACCGCGGCCGTTACGAGGTGTTTGTGAAGGTCGCCGCAGGGCGCGGCAACCCCGGGCCGCTGCCGGTGACGCTGGAGGTCACTCTGGCGGACCGGCTGGTGCAGCTGCGCGAACTGGAGCTGGCGCCGGGGCAGTCGAACACCCTGATTCTGCCGCTGGAAGGCGTGCGCGGGCAGATGCTGCAGCTGCGTCTGCAGGCGGCCGGCGACTGCCTGGGCTGGGACGACGCTGTGGCGGCGGCGCTGCCGCAGGCGCGGCCGCTGGTCGTCGGCTGGGTGGCTGAGCAGCCGGATCCGTTCACGGAAATCGCCCTGGCCGCGCTGATCGAGGCCGGCCGCATCGAGATGCTGCGCAGCAAGCCGTCCGACTGGCCGCTGCCGGCCAAGCCGGATGTCTACATCTTTGAGCACTGGCTGCCGCCGGTCTGGCCGGACGACCGGCCGGCGCTGGTGCTGGAGCCGCGCCAGTCGGGCGGGCCGCTGCGGCTGCAACCGCTGCCGGGGCGCGGGCTGCCGCACGAGCAGCTGCGCAGTCCGTCACCGGAGCACCCGGTGCTGTTTCGCGTCGGCACACCGCG
>CAYYJK010000346.1:0-3857 GCA_964472185.1 uncultured Prosthecobacter sp. | reverse complement strand
CCAGCGCCGCTGTCAGCGTGCGCCCCTGCTGGTCGGTCCACTGGCGCAGACCAGCCCGCCCCGCCAGTGGACCGACCAGCAGGGGCGCACGCTGACAGCGGCGCTGGTGAGCAGCCAGGGCGGCCAGGTGGTTCTGCAGCTGCCCAACGGCACCCGGCACACGCTGGCGGTCACCACGCTTTCCGCCGCCGACCAGGCCTTCCTGCGCTCGCTGGCCGCCCCCGGCGACACCGCACCGGCACCCTTGACGGCCGCCGCCGGCCCGGCCCAGGCGGAATGGCCCGCCGAAGTGATCACCGTCAATCCCAAGGCCATCGAGGTGACGCCCGGCCTCCAGGACGCCGCCGCACGCCAGTACCACTACCGTTCGGGCGCGTTCGAGTTCATCGCCAACGCGCCGCTGGCCGGCACGGTCGTCTCCGAAATCGCCACCGACTTCGAACTGCTGCTGGCCTCCTTCAGCCGCCTGCCCTGGGGCTGGCAGCCGCAGCCGCGCGATGGCCGGCATTTCCAAATCTACCTGACGGAGACCGATGAGGACTTCCTGGCCATCGGCGGCGACGAACGCTCCTCCGCCGGTTCGAAGAACAACAAGAACTTCATCCGCTTTTCCGCGCTCGGGTTGAAGAAGGTGGGCGCCAAGTACCAGTACGACGCCCGCCAAAAGGATCCCGGCAACGCCGCCGGCATGACCACCCGGGCCATGGCCTGGGATTACCGCACCCGCATGGCCCCCTGGGCGCTGAGCGGCCTGGAAACCTACATGCGCCGCATCGCCTATCGGGACAACGGCACCGTGAAATTCGTCGACCACGAATCCGAGCTGAAGAAGTACCTGAAGACCCTGGCCGAATACACTCAGCCGGACCCTGCACGCATGCTGAAGCACCTGCGCGCAGACTGGGAGACGCGCGACAACAGCACGTCGCTCAAGGCGCTGTACAACCGCCAGCTCGACTCCCTGCTGCTGTTCTACTTCTTTGCCCACCTGGACGGCGACGGCCGGGGCTCCGGCCTGCACGCCTATTTCAAGACCGCCTTTGCATCGAGTTCCGGGCGCACGAACCTGCAGGCCATGCTGGACGCCCTGCTGGCGGGCCGCGACGACGCCCGGATGGCGGCCGACATGCGCGAGAAGTTCGGCACGCTCAACATCAAGCTGCCATGACCCGCCGCCGGGCGGCGGACGGCCCCGGCTCCGCTCAATTCAGGTAACGGAACTCCGCGCTGGCGATCAGGCTCTGGCAGAAGGCCGACAGCGCGGCGGCCTGCGCCTTCTCCCGCGATCCCGCAGCCCCTTCGAGCTGCTGCGGAAACCGCTGCCAGAACGCGCGAATGGCCGTCAGTTCGTCGGCGGTCGGCGGTCGCGCAAAGGCCAGCTCATAGGCATGGGCAAGACGCTCCAGGGGCTCGCCGTCAAACTTCGCCACCCGCTGGGCAAAGGCATCCGCGGCCGCAACGGCCTGGCCGTGGTTGAGCAGGAACAGCCCCTGCGCCGGCACGTTGGTGGCGTCGCGCTCGCCGTTCACCATGCTGGCATCGGGAAAGTCGAACACGCTCAGCACTTCGGGAATCTGGTCGCGGATGATCGGCAGGTAGACGCTGCGGAACGGATACGGTTTCGCGGCCAGTTCGCGGGCCAGCAGCAGCAGGCCCTCCCTGCCCTCGCCGGCCCGGGCCACCGGCGATCCGTCCACCGGATACAGGTCCAGGGTCCCGGAAACCGCCAGCATGGCGTCGCGAATGGCCTCGGCTTCCAGCCGGCGCGGGCTCATCCGCCAGTGCAGCTTGTTGTCGGGATCGGCGGCGAAGTTGTGCGCGTCGTGGGCGGAACGCATCTGGTAGGTCCGGCTCAGCAGGATCTCGCGGATCAACCGCTTCACCGACCAGCCGTTGTCCATGAAGCGCAGCGCCAGGTGGTCAAGCAGCTCGGGATGCGTGGGCTTCTGGCCCATGACCCCGAAGTTGTCCGGCGTCGGCACGATCCCCTGCCCCATCAGCTTCAGCCAGACCCGGTTGACCATGACGCGCGCCGTCAGCGGGTTGTCCCTGGACGCGATGAACCAGGCCAAATCCAGCCGGCCGCTGCCCGTGCCGATGTTCAGCGGCTCCCCCTTCGCGCACAGCACCTCGACCAGGCCGCGCGGCACCACCTCGGCCGGCTGCAGCAGGTCGCCGCGGACCAGCAGCGGACTGTCGACCGGCCGCGCGCGATCGAACACGCCCATGGCCAGCGAACGCGGCGTGCCGTCGTCGGCAAACAGATCCAGATCGGCCTGGATGGCGGCGGCGCGGTCGCGCAGGGCGCGCACCCGCAGGAACTGCGCCGCGCCGCTGGCATCACCGCCGGCGCGGCGTGCGGCCAGCGCCTCGCGCTCCGCCGTCTCCGCGGCGGTGCGGGCCTCGTCCAGGCGGCGGCGGAGTTCCGCGACTTCGGTCGCGGCAATTTTCGCGAGGCCCGAGGTCATCTGCGCGGCGGCATCCAGCTCGATCAGGGTGCTTGGATTGAGGTTCTGCTGCTGCGCATGGGTGCCGTACAGCGTCTCACTGCTGAGGAAGATG
Source organism: uncultured Prosthecobacter sp. (assembly GCA_964472185.1). Classification (GTDB taxonomy): domain Bacteria; phylum Verrucomicrobiota; class Verrucomicrobiia; order Verrucomicrobiales; family Verrucomicrobiaceae; genus Prosthecobacter. Next base: position 1,295 of record CAYYJK010000346.1, on the reverse strand, counting down.
CCGGCCAGGGCGTAGTAGTCGCGCTGCGTCACCGGATCGAACTTGTGATCATGGCAGCGCGCGCAGGCCAGGGTCAGTCCCAGCATGGCCTGCGACACCGTGTCGATCTGCTCGTCGACCAGATCCATGGCGAACTGGCGGCGGTCGCGGTTGTTGTGGCCCTTGGCGCCGATGGCGAGGAAGCCGGTGGCGACGATTTTCTCGGCCTGGTCGCGCTTGTCCCGCGCGGGCATCAAATCGCCGGCGATCTGCTCCTTGAGAAACTGGTCGTAGGGTTTGTCGCGGTTGAAGGCGTCGATGACGTAGTCGCGGTAGCGCCAGGCGTGCGGGTAGAGCAGGTTCACCTCCTTGCCGCTGCTCTCGGCGTAGCGCGCCACGTCCAGCCAGTGCCGCCCCCAGCGCTCGCCGAAACGCGGCGAACCGAGGTACTGGTCGATCACGCGCTCGGTGGCCTGCGCCGAGGTGTCGCTGACGTAGGCCGCCACCTCGTCCGGAGTCGGCGGCAGCCCCGTCAGGTCGAAGGCGAGGCGCCGGATCAGGGTGCGCCGGTCGGCCGCGGCGGCCGGCTTCAGCCCGGCGCGTTCCAGACCGGCGAGCACCCAGCGGTCGATGTCGGAACGGGCCCAGTCCGGCGTCTTGAGGACCGGCAAGGCAGCGGCCTGCGGCTTCTGAAAGGCCCAATGCTGACGTCCCTGATCCATGTCGATGCCGCGCCGGGCGCCGGCGAGGTCCGGCACGGCCTGCTCGCGCGGGTCCGGGGCGCCCATCTCGATCCACTTCCGGAAGTTGGCGACGACCTCATCCGGCAGCCTGGTCTTCGGCGGCATCTGCATGGCGTCGTCCGTCCAAGTCATCGCCGTGTAGATGCTGCTCGCCTCCGGACGCCCCGGAGTGACACCGGCCTGCCCGGACTCGCCGCCCAGCAGCGTGCCCTGGCGGGTGTCCAGACGGAGCCCGCCCTTGAGCTTGTCGGACTCGGCGGAATGGCACTTGTAGCAGTGCTCGACCAACACCGGCCGGATGTGCCGCTCAAAGAACTGCAAGTGCTCGGCGGCAAGGTTCGCCGGCCCGGCAACTTCCGCCGCGACGGAGGTCGCTGCCATTCCGGCGCAGACCATGCCGATGAATCTCAGGGTTCTCAGGATCGCAAACTGCATGCGGACTTTGAAACCCCTCCGGTTCGGGGAGGTTGCGGAAGCCGCCACGCAAAAGAGCCGCGCGGGTGGGCGCGGCTCTTGCAAAAGTTCGGGAATGGCAGGTCAGGGCGCCTTGGCCGGAGCCGGAGCCGGAGCCGG
>CAYYJK010000345.1:0-3862 GCA_964472185.1 uncultured Prosthecobacter sp. | reverse complement strand
GCTCCGACGCCAGCCGCCGCCGAACCTGCACCCGCCCCCGCTGCGGCAGCCCCCGAGGCCCGGGCTCAGGCGCCGGAAGCCGCGCCGCCGCAGGAGCGCCGCAAGACCAAATTCGAACGCTGGAAGGAGCGCCGCGAGCGCTTCCGCCAGGAGAAGCTCGCCCGTCAGCAGGCTCAGGGCGGCGGCCAGCAGGGCCAGAGCAGCCATCATCATCAGCCCCGTGCGCCGCGCGATCACGCCCAGAACGGCGAGGACGAGCGCAACCGCACGCCGGAAGTGCCGCTCGGCCCGCCGGAGGCCGCGGAAGGCGTGCTGGAACTGACGCCCAAGGGCTACGGCTTCCTGCGCCAGCGCGAACGCAACTTCGCGCAGCACCCGAACGACAGCTTCATCTCGGCCGATTTCATCCGCCAGTACGGCCTGCGCGAGGGCGTGCTCATCAAGGGCGTCGCCCAGAAGGGCTCGCGCGGCCTGCAGATCACCAGCGTCAGCGAGGTCAACGGCCGCGTGCCGGAATCGATCCGCGACCTGCCGCTGTTCGAGGAGCTCAAGGCGGTCAATCCGAACAAGCGCATCCAGTTCGAGACCACCAAGGACCGCCTGACCACCCGCGTGATCGACATGTTCACGCCGGTCGGCCGCGGCCAGCGCGGCCTGATCGTCGCGCCGCCGCGCGCCGGCAAGACCACCCTGCTGCAGCACATCGCCGAAGCGGTCATGGAGAACCATCCGCAGATGCACCTCATGCTCCTGCTGGTGGACGAGCGCCCCGAGGAAGTCACCGAGCTCAAGCGCGGCCTGCCGCGCGCGGAAATCTACGCCAGCTCGAACGACCAGGACGTCAAGAGCCACACCCGCATCGCCGCCTTCGCCGTCGAGCGCGCCAAGCGCCTGGTTGAGGCCGGCGAGCACGTGTTCATGCTCATGGACTCGATCACCCGCCTGGCCCGCGCCTTCAACAACGCCAAGTCCGGCGGCGCCACGATGAGCGGCGGCATGGGCGTCGGCGCCATGGAGATCCCGCGCCGCCTGTTCGCCGCCGCCCGCAACACCCGCACGGCCGGCAGCCTGACCATCCTGGCCACCGCGCTCATCGAGACCGGCAGCCGCATGGACGACCTCATCTTCCAGGAGTTCAAGGGCACCGGCAACATGGAGCTCGTGCTCGACCGCAAGATCGCCGAGCAGTTCTACTACCCGGCCGTCAACATTTTCAAATCCGGCACCCGCCGCGAGGAGCTGCTGCTGCAGGCCTTCCAGCTCGACAAGATCCACATGCTGCGCCGCGGCCTCGCCGGCCACAAGCCGATCGACGCCATCCAGCGCGTGCTCAGCCTCATGGAGCGCTACCCGAGCAACGCCCAGATGCTGGTCGACCTGCCCAGCAAAGGCGGCTGAGTCCCGGCCGCCGCTGAACCGGAAACGGCATTTTGTTGTCCAAAAAGATCGCCCCCGGTCTTTTTATAGGCAACACGCATGCCTTCACCGTCCTCCCTCGTCCTCGCCGGCGCCTTGGCGCTCGGCTCCCAGGCTGCGGCCCTTGAGCCGCAGGCGCTGAAGTTTTTCGAGACCCGGATCCGCCCGATCCTGGCCGAATCCTGCTACGACTGCCACTCCGCCAAGAAGCAGAAGGGCGAGCTGCGCGTCGACAACCTGCCCTACCTCCTGCAGGGCGGCCACAGCGGCCCCGCCGTGGTCCCGCACAAGCCGGACGAATCCCTGCTCATCAAGGCGGTCAGCTACGCCGACAGCGAGATGGAGATGCCGCCCGACGGCAAGCTGCCCGAGGACCAGATCGCCGCGCTCAAGCAGTGGATCGCCATGGGCGCGCCCTGGCCGGAGGCCGAAACCGCCGCCGCCAAGCCGGCCCGCAAGCCGGGCGAATTCACCGCCGAGGACCGCGCCTGGTGGGCCTTTCAGCCGGTGCGCGCCCCCAAGGTCCCCGCGGCCGGCAGCGCCCAGCCGATCGACGCCTTCGTGCGCGCCAAGCTTGAGGCGAACGGCCTGAGCCCTGCCGCCGAAGCCGGCCGGGAGGAGCTGGTGCGCCGGGTGTACTTCGACCTGCACGGCCTGCCGCCGACACCGGAGCAGGTGCAGGCCTTCTTGACCGACGGCCGCCCGGACGCCTACGAGCGCCTCATCGACCGCCTGCTCGCCAGCCCGCGCTACGGCGAACGCTGGGCCCAACACTGGCTCGACCTCGCCCGCTACGCCGAAAGCGAAGGCTACCGGCTGGACGCCTACCGCCCCAACGCCTGGCCCTACCGCGACTACGTCATCGAATCGTTCAACACCGACAAGCCCTACGACCAGTTCGTGCGCGAGCAGATCGCCGGCGACGAGATCGATCCGGGCAATCCGAAGGTCGCCATCGCCACCGCCTTCCTGCGCCACACGATCTACGAATACAACCAGCGCGACGCCGAGACCCAGTGGCAGAACATCCTGCACGAGGTCACCGGCGTCACCGCCGACGTCTTCATGGGCCTGAGCGTCCAGTGCGCCCAGTGCCACGACCACAAATTCGACCCCATCCTGCAGAAGGACTACTACCGCCTGCAGGCCTTTTTCTCCAACATCACCTGGCCCGAGGACAAGCCGCTCGCCACGCCCGCCCAGATCCAGGCCTACAACCGCCAGTACGCCGCCTGGAAAGAGGCCGCCCGCGAGCCCCTGGCCGTGATCGAGCGCATCGCCGGACCTCGCATCGCCGCCGGCCAGACCCAGTCCATGGAGCGCTTCCCCGAGGAGATCGTCGCCATGTGGCGCAAGCCGCGCGAGCAGCGCACGGTGTGGGAGGAGCAGGTCGTCCAGCTCGCCTGGCGCCAGGCCGAGCTGGTGCGCACGAACTTCAAGGGGGACAAGCTCAAGGAGCCCGAACGTTCCGAGTTCCTGACCGCCCAGGCCGAGCTCGCGAAATTCGACGCGCTCAAGCCCAAGCCCCTGCTCACCGCCTTCGTCATCGGCGAAACCGGCGGCCCGGCCGGGGTCACCAAGTTCAAGGCCCGCCGCACCGGCGAAACCACCGTCAATCCCGGCTTCCTGTCGCTGCTCGACCCGGCCGACGCCGAACTGCCGGAGGTCTCCCCCGGCGCCGCGACCACCGGCCGCCGCAGCGTCCTCGCCCGCTGGCTGACCCGGCCTGACAATCCGCTGACCAGCCGCGTCATCGTCAACCGCGTCTGGCAGTACCACTTCGGCCGCGGCCTCTCCGGCACGCCCAGCGACTTCGGCCGCCTCGGCGAAAAGCCCAGCCATCCGGAGCTGCTCGACTGGCTCGCCGCCCAGTTCGTTCAGGGCGGCTGGAAGCTGAAACCGCTGCACAAAATGATCCTGCTGTCGGCCACCTACCGGCAGACCGCGCGCCGGGCGCCGACGGCCCGGGAGCTGACCACGGACCCGGAAAACCAGCTGCTCTGGCGCTTCCACCCGCGCCGGCTCGAAGCTGAGCAGGCGCGCGACGCGGTGCTCGCCGCCTGCGGCGAACTCAGCCCGGCGATGGGCGGTGAAGGCGTGCCCGCCAGCCAGCCGCGCCGCAGCATCTACACCCGCAAAATCCGCAACACCCAGGACGAGTTCCTAGCCAGCCTCGACGCGCCGCCCGGCTTCAGCAGCGTGCCCACCCGCGACGCCACCACCACGGCCACGCAGAGCCTGCTCATGATCAACGGCGACTGGCCGCTTGAACGCGCCCGCGCCATGGCCGCCCACTTGGTCGGCAGCCGGCCGAAAAACGACGCCGAACTCGTCCAAAGCGCCTACCGGCTCGCCTTCTCGCGCCAGCCGACCGCCGAAGAATCCAGGGACGCCCTCGCCTTCCTGCACACCCAGCGCCGCCAGCTGCAGCGCGAGGTGCCCCCCG
>CAYYJK010000344.1:0-3866 GCA_964472185.1 uncultured Prosthecobacter sp. | reverse complement strand
GCGCCTGCAGCCCGGGATCCTCGTCCAGCGTGCGCTCGGCCAGCTGGCGGGCCAGACGCACCAGGCGCGTGTCGGCCAGCAACTCGGCAAACTGCAGCGGCGCCTGGCCGCTCTGCGCGCGGCCGAGCACGTCGCCGGGTCCGCGCCGCTTGAGATCCTCCTCGGAGATGCGGAAACCGTCGGTGGTCTCCTCCAGGATGGCCAGGCGCGCCTTCGTCTCGTCGTCCTGGTCGGGCACGAACAGCACGCAGTAGGAGGTGTGCTGGCCGCGGCCGATGCGCCCGCGCAGCTGGTGCAGCTGGGCCAGGCCGAAACGCTCGGCATGGTGCAGGTACATGACCGTCGCGTTGGGCACGTCGACGCCGACCTCGACCACCGTGGTGGACACCAGGACGTCGATCCTGCCGTTGCGGAAGTCGCGCATCACCCGGTCCTTCTCCAAAGCGTCGAGCTTGCCGTGCATCAGGCCGACTTCAAAGTGCGGCAGCAGCTTGCACCACTGCTCCCAGCCCTTTTTCGCGGCGGTGACGTCGAGCTTCTCCGACTCCTCGATGAGCGGGTAGACCAGGTAGGCCTGCCGGCCCTGCTCAAGCTGCTCGAGCAGGAACTTCGCCGCCTCCGCCTGCTTGGAAGCCGGGCGCACCTTGGTGATGATCCGGCCGCGCTCGGCCGGCCGCTCGTCGATCGTCGAGACGTCCAGGTCGCCGTAGAGCGTCAGCGTCAGCGTGCGCGGAATCGGCGTGGCGGTCATCACCAGCACGTCCGGCGTGCGGCCCTGCTGGATCAGCCGGGCGCGCTGGGCGACCCCGAACTTGTGCTGCTCGTCGATGACCACGAGGCCGAGGTTGGAAAACAGCGCCGGATCATGGAGCAGGGCATGCGTGCCGATGAGCACGTCGGGACCGCCGCTGCGCGCACTCCCGGCCGCGCCGCGCGGAGCGCTCCAGAGCTCGCCGCCGTCCTCGGACTTCAGGCCGGTGCGCAGACCGACGCTCAGCCCCAGGGGCTCCAGCCACTTGCAGGCGTTGCGGTAGTGCTGCTCGGCGAGGATCTGCGTCGGCGCCATCAGCGCCGCCTGGCGGCCCGCCTCGACCGCGCCGAGCATGGCGGCAAAGGCGACCACGGTCTTGCCGCTGCCGACATCGCCGTGCAGCAGCCGGTTCATCGGCGCCGGCGAGGCCATGTCGCGCTGGATCTCCTCGAGCGAGCGCTTCTGCGCCCCGGTCATGGCAAAGGGCAGCGCGGCCTCGAACTCCCGCGCCAGCGCTCCGGCCGGCTGGGCCAGGCCGCCGCTGGCGAGCACCGCCCGGCGGCGGCGCACCACGCGCAACTGATAGGCGTAGAATTCCTGCAGGGCGAGGTAGCGCCGCGCCACCTCCAGCTCCTCCAGGCTTGCGGCAAAATGCACCGCCTTGAGCGCGCGGGCGCGGCTCCAGCCGGCGAACTCGCCCTTGCCGCTCGGCGGCGGCAGCAGGTCCTCGACAAAGGCGTCCTGAAGCGCCTGCACGACGTGCCAGGACGCCGTGCGCAGGGTCTTCTGCGTCACTCCGGCGCGCAGGCGGTAGACGGGCGTGATGCGGCCGGCATGGACCGTCTCCGTGTCGCCGGCCTCGAGCACCTCGTACTCGGGGTGGTCCATGTACAGCCGGCCTTTGAACTCCTTGATGCGGCCGAAGACCATCAGCTGCTGGCCTTCGGCCAGGCTGCGGCTGAGGAACGGCATGTTCCACCAGCGCAGGGTCAGGCCGGCGCCGAACACCGAACCGCCGAGCGGCTCCACCTGCGCCTCAAACAGACCGGCGCCGCGCCCGCGGCCGAAGTAGCGGTTGCCGGTCTTGGTCACCTGCACAGCGTGACAGGCCGGCTGCTCGCCGGGCTGAAAGACCCCGCCTTCCAGGCGGCGGCGGTCCTCGTGCCGTGCGGGCAGCCAGTGCAGGACGTCGGCCACGCGCAGCACCTGCTCCTTGGCCAGGGCCTTGGCCGCGCGCGCCGGCAGGCCGGGCACATCGGTGAGCGGGGTGTCGAGGTTCAGGGCCATGCGGGCAGTCCAGCGCGCACTACGCCGAAAAGCCCGACAAAAACAATCCTGTTCATCCCGTTTTTCCGAATCAGGTTGCCGCCATGACCGGTTTGCTGCTCGACCCGCTCTACGCCGCCCACGATCCCGGCCCCGGGCATCCCGAATCGCCGGCGCGTGAAAAGGCCGTGCGCGAGGCTCTGACCGCCGCACCCTTCTTTGCGAGGCTCCAGCCGCTGAGCGCACGCGCGGCCGAAGTCCCCGAGCTCGAACGCTGCCATCCGCTCTCCTACATCGAGCAGGTCCAGGAGGAGGTGCGCGCCGGACTCGACAGCCTGAGCACCGGCGACACCCAGATCTGCGCGCGCTCCGACGAAGTCGCCCGCCGGGCGGTCGGCGGCGTCCTCAATGCCGTCGATGCGGTGATGAGCGGCCGCCTGCGCAACGCCTTCTGCGCCGTGCGGCCGCCCGGCCACCACGCCCGCCCGCACCAGGGCATGGGCTTCTGCCTGTTCAACAACGTCGCGCTCGGCGCCCGCCACGCCCAGCAGCGGCACGGCGCCGCCAAGGTGGCCATTGTCGACTGGGACGTGCACCACGGCAACGGCACCCAGGACATCTTTTACGAGGACGGCAGCGTGCTCTTCGCCAGCACTCACCAGTCGCCCTGGTACCCCTTCACCGGCCAAGCCGAGGAAACCGGCGCCGGTCCCGGACGCGGCAGCACCTTCAACTTCCCCTTCCCCGCCGGAGCCGGCATCGCTGAAATCGGCGCCGCCTTCCAGGACCGCCTGCTGCCCGCCCTCGACGCCTTCCGCCCCGACCTCATCCTGATCTCCGCCGGCTTCGATTCACGAACCCACGATCCGCTCGGCCGCTTCACGCTCACCGACGCCGACTTCGCCAAGCTGACCCGCCTGCTCCAGGAACTCGCCAACCGCCACTGCCAGGGCCGCCTGGTCTCCGTGCTCGAGGGCGGCTACAATCTCGACGGCCTCGCCAAGGCCGTCACCGCGCACGTCGGCGCGTTGCTGGAGTGAGCGCCTGTGCTACAGGTGGCGGCGCATGACCGACCTCCTCCAGCTTGAGAAGCAGCACCTCTGGCATCCGTTCACGCCGATGCAGGCGTGGTGCGCGGATGCGCACGAGCCGCTGCTGCTGCAGGAGGGCCGCGGCTGCCGGCTGCGCGACCAGCACGGCCGCGAGTACCTCGACGGCAACAGCTCGATCTGGACCAACGTCCACGGCCACGCCCACCCGACCATCAACGCCGCCCTGCGCGCGCAGATCGAACGCGTCGCCCACACCTCCTTCCTCGGCTTCAGCCACGAGCCCGCCATTCAGCTGGGGCAACAGCTCGTCGACCTGCTGCCCGGCCGGCCGCTGAGCCGCGTGTTCTACTCCGACAACGGCTCGACCGCGATCGAGGCGGCGATCCGCATGGCGCTGCAGTACTGGAAGCAGAACGGCCATCCCGAACGCGATACGATCCTGGCCTTCGACCATGCCTACCATGGCGACACCCTGGGCGCGGCCAGCGTCGGCGGCATCCCGCTGTTCAAGGGCAGCGGCAACGACTTTGGTTACCGCGTCCTGCGCGTCCCCAACCTGGAAGCCTTGAACGGGTTGCGCGAGGAACAAACCGCGCGTCTCGCCGGCGCCATCATCGAGCCGCTGATCCAGGGCAGTGCCGGCATGCGGCTCTGGCCGAAAGGCATGCTCGCCGGACTGCGCGCCTGGACGCAGCAACGCGACGTCTTCCTCCTCCTCGACGAGGTCATGACCGGGTTCGGTCGCACCGGCACGATGTTCGCTTGCCAGCAGGAGGACGTGGTGCCGGACTTCCTCT
>CAYYJK010000343.1:0-3906 GCA_964472185.1 uncultured Prosthecobacter sp. | reverse complement strand
GGCAAGACCACGCTGACGGAGAAGCTGCTGCTCTACGGCGGCGCGGTGCAGCTGGCCGGCAGCGTCACGGCGCGCAAGAACCAGCGGGCCACGACCTCGGACTGGATGGATCTCGAGAAGCAGCGCGGCATCTCGGTTTCCTCGACGGTGCTGCAGTTCGAGTACCGGGACTGCGTGATCAACCTGCTCGACACGCCGGGCCACAAGGACTTCTCCGAGGACACCTACCGTGTGCTCACCGCCGTCGACGCCGCCGTCATGGTCATCGACGCCGGCAAGGGCATCGAGTCGCAGACCCTCAAGCTGTTCGAGGTCTGCCGCCGCCGCGGCGTGCCCATCTTCACCTTCATGAACAAGCTCGACCGGCCGGCGCGGCCGCCGCTCGAGCTGCTCGACGAACTGGAGCGCGTGCTCGGCATCGCCTCCTGCCCGATGAACTGGCCGCTGGGCGACGGCGTCGACTTCAAGGGCGTGTTCGACCGCGAGACCAACCAGGTGCACCTGTTCGAGCGCACGGTCGGCGGCATGTACCGGGCGCCGGTGCAGGTCAAGGGCATCCAGGACGACAGCGTGCGCAACGCCCTGCCGCCGCTCGTCCACGAGCGCGTCTGCGAGGAGCTCGACCTGCTCGCGGGCGGCGGCGCCGAATTCTCCATGGAGCAGGTGCGCCGCGGCCAGCTGACGCCGGTCTTTTACGGCAGCGCGATGAACAACTTCGGCGTCCAGCTCATGCTCGACCGCTTCCTGGAACTGGCGCCGCCCCCTGCCCCGCGCCTCTGCGGCGACACCCTGGTCTCGCCCGAAACCCCCGCCTTCAGCGGCTTCGTCTTCAAGATCCAGGCGAACATGAACCCGCGCCACCGCGACCGCGTCGCCTTCATCCGCATCGTCTCCGGCTGCTTCCAGCGCGACATGAGCGCGATCAACACGCGCACCGGCGCGCGCATCCGCCTGGGCAACTCCCAGCGCCTGTTCGCCCAGGAGCGGGAGACGGTGAACGAGGCCTGGGCGGGCGACGTCGTCGGCCTGGTCGGCAACTACGACTTCCTGATCGGCGACACGCTGTCCGAGGATCCGGCGATCCGCTTCGACGAGATGCCGCGCTTCGCCCCCGAGTGCTTCGCCTACCTGCACAACGAGAACACCTCGAAGTTCAAGCGCTTCCGCGACGGCCTCGACCAGCTGCTCAAGGAGGGCGTGGCCCAGCCCTTCGAACTGCCGGACGCCTTCGTGCGCATCCCCCTGCTCGGCGCGGTCGGCCCGCTGCAGTTCGACGTGCTCAAGTACCGCCTGGAGACGGAGTACAACGCCGAGGTGCGCCTGGAGTTCGCGCCGTGGACGATCGTGCGCTGGCTGCGCGAGAAAAACCCCGCCGAGGCCGCCAAACCCGCGCGCGGCCAGACCGGCGCGCCGAGGCCGCAGCTCGCCGCCTCCTACGACACCACGCTCGCCCAGGACGCCTTCGGCCAGTGGGTGGCGCTGTTCAGCGACAAGGTCAGCGCCGGCTACTTCGAGTCGAAAAACGCCGAGAAGTTCGACATCAGCCCCTTCCCGTTCTGAGCCGCGGCCGCAGCCGCAACAACTCGACGCCGGCCGGCGTTCGTGTCTCACTGCCCGCATGAAAGCCGTCCTTGCCGCCCTCCTGCTGCCGGCCGCGTCCGCCCTGGCGGCGGCGGACGCCGGCACGGCGACGCCCCGCGAGCTCGCGATCGGCGATCCGGCGCCGGACTTCGAGCTGATCGGCGTCGACGAGGAAACGCACCGGCTCAAGGATTTCGCCGGCGCCGACTGGCTGCTGGTGGCCTTCCTCAGCAACCACTGCCCGACCTCGCAGGCCGTCGAGGCGCGCCTGAAGCAGTTTGCCGCCGATTACCGCGCCAAGGGGCTGCGCGTGGTGGCCATCAACCCGAACGACCCTGCGGCGCTGCGCCCGGACGAGCTCGGCTACTCCAAGTACAACGACAGCTTTCCGGAGATGAAGCGCCACGCCCGCGAGCAGGCGTTCAACTTCCCCTACCTCTACGACGGCGACACGCAGGCCGCGGCGCGCGCCTACGGCTGCCTGGCGACCCCGCAGGTCTTCCTGTTCGATTCGGCGCGCCGGCTGCGCTACCGCGGCCGCTTCGACGACTCGCGCTTTGCCGACCCCGCCAGCGTGACCCGCCCGGACGTGCGGCTGGCGCTCGAGGCGCTGCTCGCCGGCCAGCCCGTGCCGGCCGCCGTCACCAAACCGCACGGCTGCTCGGTGAAGTGGCGCAGCAAACGCGCGGAGGTGGCGGAGGACAACCGGCGCTGGACGGAAGGCGCGGTGGAGGTCGGGCTGATCGACGCGGCCGGGGTCGCAGAACTGCGGCGCAACGCCACCGGCAAGCTGCGCCTGTTCAACGTCTGGGCGACCTGGTGCGGCCCCTGCGTCAGGGAGTTCCCGGAACTGGTCGCCACCTCGCGCCGGTTCGGCCTGCGCGACTTCGAATTCATCAGCATCAGCCTCGACGATCCGGAGACCCTGGCTGAGGTGAAAGCCTTCCTGGAAAAGCAGGACGCCGTCGTGCCCGCTCGGCTCCTGCCCGGTCTGCAGGCCGAGGGCCGCCGCGGCAACGCCTACGTGTTCAAGGAGTCCAACAGCGACGCCCTGATCCAGGCGCTGGACCCCGAATGGCCGGGCCCCATTCCGCACACCCTGCTGGTCGCTCCGGGCGGCGAGGTGATCTACCGCCACAACGGCGTCGTCGACGGCGACGAACTGCGCGCCCGCATCCTCGACCACCTCGGCCGCTTTTACACCCCTGCCCCATGATCCGCCCGACCCTGCTCGCCTGCCTCGGCGCCTGGACCCTCGCCTGCCCCGCGCAGGACCCGGTCACACCCAACCAACTGTTTCGCGACGGCGTGCGGCTGTTTGACGAGGCCAAACCCAAGGAATCCGTCGCCTCCTTCGACAAGCTGATCGCCCTGGCTCCCGAAGTGAAGCCGCAGCTCTGGCAGCGCGGCCTGTCGCTTTATTATGCCGGCGACTACCGGGCGGGCCGCGAGCAGTTTGAGGTGCACCAGACCGTCAACCCCGCGGACGTCGAGAACGCGGCCTGGCATTTCCTCTGCGTCGCCCGCAGCGCCGGCGTCGACGCGGCGCGCAAGGCCCTGATTCCGATCGAGGGCGACAGCCGCATTCCGATGAAGGAGGTGCACGACCTGTTCGCCGGCCGCGGCAGTCCGGAGGCGGTGCTCCAGGCGGCCGAGTCGGGCGAAGGCGAAGCGCTGCGCAACCACCGCTGCTACGCCCACCTCTACCTCGGCCTCTATTACGAGGCTCTGGGCGATGCCGCCAAGGCCAAAACCCACCTCGTCAAAGCCGCCCGTGATTACGCCATGGATCACTACATGGGCCGCTGCGCCCAGGTGCATGTGCAGGTGCGCGGCTGGTGAGCCGGCCAGGTCGTTGTCCGCCTTTTAACTACGCAATCAAAATATATAGCGACTCAGTTTTCTCTGGATTGCATTCAAGTATTTCTCTTATCGTGTGCGTGCAGATACCCTGCATTCACCTATGAAAGCCATCCTTGCACTCGCCCTGCTGCTCTGCGCAGCCCTCCCTGGAACCGGTGCGGAAGCCGCATCCAAGAAAAAACCGGCGGCCCGAACGGCCGCTCAAGCCGAAGCGCCCTCCGGCAAGGCCCAGGCCATCGCCGACAGCCTGACGCCGGCCCAGAAAACGAAGCTGCTGACCCTGCTCAACGAAGGCGACGAAAAGGCGCTGACCGGCCTGCCCGGCATTGGCAAAACCCGGGCGGCGGCGATTCAGAAGGCGCGCCCGCTCGGCGACCCGGTGGAACTGGTGAAGGTCGAAGGCATCGGCGACGCCACCCTGGCGGACATCGTCGCCCACGCCAAGGCGGGTTTTCCGGAGCG
>CAYYJK010000342.1:0-3943 GCA_964472185.1 uncultured Prosthecobacter sp. | reverse complement strand
GCTGAAGTTCTGGGAGGGCCGCAAACGCTACCTGATCGGCGAAGCCGCCTTCTACATCTATGTCCATGAAGAAGGCATCGACGCCAAGGTGGTCGACGTCCGCGTGCCCGGCAAAGAGGTGCCGGACGGCTTTGTCGCCGGCATGGAGATCTGGCCCTGGGTGGCCCCCTACCGCAAAGTGGAACCCCTGGGCAGCGTGCTCAAGGCGGTGCGCAGCGTCAAGATCACGCCGCAGGGCCTGACCCTGAGCACTGTCGCTCCGGCCGCCAAGCCCTGAGCAAGACCGGCGCGGCGGCGGCGTTGTCAGCGGTCATGACCCGCGCCATCCTGCTCCGTCTGCTTTTCGTTCTGCCCGTCCTCGCCCCGGCTGCCGAAACGCCGCCGCGCGTGCTCCTGCTCGGCGATTCCATCTCGATCGGCTACACGCCCCTGGTGCAGAAGCAGCTGGCCGGCGCCATGACCGTGCTGCGGCCGATGGCGAAAAACGGCCGGCCGGAGAACTGCAGCGGCACCACGGCCGGGATCGCCCACCTCGACCGCTGGCTGCAGATCGACGGCGGCCACTGGGACCTCATCCACTTCAACTGGGGCCTGCACGACCTCAAGCATGTCCGGCCCGACGGCCAGGCGTCCGATCAGGCCGGCGACCCGCCCCAGGCCACGGTGGAAGTCTACGAAAAGCAGCTGCGCGCAATCGTGGCCAAGCTCAAGGCCACGGGCGCCCGACTCATCTTCGCCACCACCACGCCGGTGCCCGACGAACCGATGCGCGTCTACCGCAGCAACGCCGACGTGCTGCGCTACAACGAGGCCGCCCGGCGGGTGATGCAGGAGCACGGCGTCGCCATCAACGACCTCTACGGCCTGGTGCGGCCGCGGATGCGCGAACTGCAGATCCAGCCCGCCAACGTCCACTTCACCCCCGCAGGCTCGCAGGTGCTCGCCGACGCCGTCGTGCAGGCGCTGCGCCGCGCCCGCAGCGGTTCCTGAGCGCGCCCGCAGTTGACGCCCCGCGCCAGCCCCCGAGGATGCGCGCCGTCATGCACGCCCCCGAGACCAATCCCTGGACCACCCTGAGCAGCCGCGAAGGCTACGCCAATCCCTGGATCCGCGTGCGCGAGGACCAGGTGATCAACCCCGGCGGCGGCCGCGGCCTCTACGGCGTCGTCGAGTACCGCAACCGCGCCGTCGGCGTGGTGCCGATCGACGACGAGGGCTGCACCTGGCTGGTCGGCCAGTGGCGCTACTGCCACGAGCGCTACGAGTGGGAGATTCCCGAGGGTGGCTGCCCGCCGGGCGAATCCCCGGCCGAATGCGCGCGCCGCGAGCTGCTTGAGGAGGCCGGCCTGCACGCCGAGCGCATCGAACCGCTGCTGACCGGCATCCAGCTGTCGAATTCCACCACCAACGAGGTCTGCGATCTTTTTGTCGCGCGCGGCCTGACCCCGGGCACAGCGGCGCCCGAGGAGACCGAGCAGCTGCAGGTCCGGCGCCTGCCGCTGAGCGAGGCCATCGCCATGGCCCTGGACGGCCGCATCCGCGACAGCGTCAGCATCCTCGCGCTGCTCCGCCTGGCCCTGCCCGGCGCCTTGCCGCGCTGAGCTCAGCGGCGCGCAGGCGGCCACGCCAGCACCTGCCCGTCCTGCAGCAGGCGTTCGCGCAACCGGGCGTAATCGACATCGTGCAGGGCCAGTCCGGCGTCGAGCGCCAGGCAGGCCGCCGTCGCGGCGCTCTGGCTGGTGACCATGAACACCGGCTCCATGCGCAGGCTGCTGAAGGCGGTGTGACTGGCGCTGAGGGCGAAGGTGACCAGCAGGTTCTCGCACTCGGCGCGCCGGGGCAGCAACGCCTCGTAGCCGATCTGGTAGGGGCCGAAGCCGCCGCGGCCGGTGGCGGTCTTGCCCTCGCGGATCACCACGCCGTCCCGGACGATGCGGCGCACCTCGTGGGTGTCGGTGCCGTAGCTGCCGAGCCCGACGGACTTCGGCGCGATCGTCCGGCCGAAGGTGTGATGCTCGGTCAGCACCAGGCTGCCAAGCATCCGGCGCGCCTCGCGAACGTAGAGCTGGTGCGGCCAGCCGCCGTTGTCGGTGAATTCGTCCTTCGGCAGGCCGAAGCGCCGCAGGTCGCGGCGCACCTTGTCGGGCACGCGCGGATCCGTGGCCAGAAAGTGCAGCAGGCCGCGGTGGTAGTTTTCGTGGGCCTTGGCGATCCGCTCGCGCTCGGCGTAGCCGGCCTCCGGCCAGGCGTGCGACGCGCCGGGCAGATTGCCGCCGAAGGTGGCGGTGTTGAAGTCCCACTTTTGGTTGGGCAGGGGGTCGTGCTTCGAGAACCAGCGCAGGTCCGGGTCGTCACCGTTGGCAAGGCAGGCCTCGATGAAGCGCGCGACGATCTCGTAGCGCTTCGGATCGTAGTCCGGCGGCGGCACGATCGGCAGCCGGTTGGCCGGATCCGTCGTCAGGCAGAGCCGGTAGCAGTACGCCTGGACGCCGGCGGCGGGCTCGCCGGGCCGCCCCGGTGCGCCGGCCTCGATCAGCGGCAGCAGGCCGCTGTTCGGATCGCCGCGGACGACGTAGGGATCGAGCGGAAAGTCGCGGTCCCAGACCCCCTGCCCGCCCGGCACGCGGCCGTTCGGCCCGGGCTGGCGATGGCCCGTGCGCGGCCGGTAGGCCTCGGCGTAGTGGATGCCGTTGTAGGTTTCGCCATACCGGGCGTTGCCCTCGCGTTGCAGCGTCCAGCTGACCCCGGCGCCGGCCATCAGGTCGCCCTCGTAGGTCGCATCGATGAACATGCCGGCGCGGAAAGCGTCGCCGGCCTCGGTGTGCAGGGCGGTGATCCGCGTCCCCGAGCGTTCGACCCGGGCCAGGCGCGCGCGGCGATGCACCGCCACCCCGGCCTCGGCGGCGAGCGCGTCAAACAGCCGCTCCGCCTGATGCGGTTCAATCGCGTACGCGCCGCCCGTGGCGGGGCCGCCGCCGCGGCTCTTGAACGGCTGGTCCCAGGCCAGCGTCACCCCGGCCGTCGCGGCCAGCCGGGTGAAGTACTCGCGGGCAATGCCGCCGATGCTGCGCGGATCGCCGATGTCCACGGCGCACAGGCCGCCGGCCGTCATGCCGCCCAGATGCCGGCCCGGCTCGAGCAGGACCACCCGCCGGCCCAGGCGCGCGGCCTGCACCGCCGCCACCACACCGCCGCTGGTGCCGCCATAGACGCAAACGTCCGCCTGCGTCACCGCCGCCGTCACCGTGCCGGACAGCCCCAGAACCGCCAGCAGCCACGCGCCGATTGGTCTCGTTGTCATGGTCGAGGAAGACGCCGGTTCCACCGCCGCCTTGCAGACGACTTCGCCCATCAGGGCGCCTGCCGGCCGAATTTGCGCTCCAGCTCCCCCAGCGACATCTGGATGAGCGTCGGCCGCCCGTGCGGGCAGCAGTACGGCATCTCGCAGGCGTACAGCTCGTCGAGCAGGGCGCGCAGTTCCGGCGGCGCCAGCCGGTCGTTGGCCTTGACCGAGTGGCGGCAGACGGTCGTGGCGATCATGTCCTCGCCCAGCCGCAGCGAGGAGGAGCGCGCACTGACGCTCTGCAGCTCCTCAATCACCTGGTCGAGCCAGGCCAGCGGGTCGTCAGTCTTCAGGAAGGTGGGCAGGGCCTCGATCTTGAAGGTGTTCGGCCCGAAGGGCTCGGCCTCGATGCCGAGACGCGCGAGCGCCTCCAGGTTGCGGCCGAGCACGTCGGCGTCGCGCGGACTGACCTGCAGCGTCAGCGGCATGAGCAGGCGCTGCGAGGGCACGCCCGTCGTCTCCATGGCGCGGCGCATCTTCTCGAACATCACGCGCTCATGCGCCGCGTGCTGGTCCATGAGCACCAGCCCCTCCGGACTCTCCAGCAGCACGTAGAGCTTGTGCAGCACGCCGATGATGCGGAAGGGCGGCGTCCGCGAC
>CAYYJK010000341.1:0-3945 GCA_964472185.1 uncultured Prosthecobacter sp. | reverse complement strand
TGCACGTGTTGCGCTGGAACCTCGGGGCGCAGAGGCTTTACGCCCGCCTGGGCTTCGAGCCCGAGCAGGCCGGCGGCACCGATACGCACCAGCTGATGCGCTGGCGGCCGCCGCTCAGTTGAACACGGCCTGGTAGAGGAAACCCTCGCGCTCGCGCGCGACCGGCACCAGGAAGACGTCGACGCTGCCGACCCGCGCGTGCGTCATCCGGTAGGTCTGCTGCGGGAACAGCAGTGGTGACGTGTTGCGGAAAAGCAGCGAGAAGGGCTCCCGTCCCGCGCCGGCGCGCGGCGCGCCCATCGGCGCGGCCTCGACCAGCACGAATTCGATATCGCCGTCGTTGAGCGCGGCGCGGAAGGTTTCGTTCACGCAGCCGGCGAAGTGGTCGAGCCTCAGCAGTTCCATGGAAGATCCTCGTTGATCCGCCCAGTCTATTCGATGCCGTCCCAGGCAGGTGCCGCGGCGCTGGCGGCGTCCACCCAGGCCGCCTCGTCGGCAGACAGTGGCGCGGGCTCGCGGTAATCCTCGCCGGCGGGCGCATTGATGCGGCGGGCGAGCACGCCCGCGTCCAGGGCGCCGATCGCGGCGAAATCACGCAGTCGGGCGACCGCCTGCGCCGGGTCGGCCAGCAGCGCCTCGTGGCGCAGCACCAGCACCGGCACCCGCGCGCGCAAGCCCTGCATGAAACGCTGGTGTGCAACCCAGTCCTCGCAGAACCGGCGGGCCAAGGCCTCTTCGGGCAGCGCGCCCCAGGCCTTGGCAGAGCGCAGGGTGCCGGCCAGCTGGCGCACGACATAGACAACGCGCAGGCCGGGCGACAGCTCGGCCAGCAGCGACATCGCCGCCGGGGCCATACCGGGGTACTTGAAGCCCCAGGCCGGGCGGCCAACCGAGGCGGCATGCGCCCGGCAGGCATCGAGCCCGGCCATCGCGCCGCGCTCGAGCGCCGCGGTGTAGCCGGCCATGTCCGGCATGAGGTCGATGATCCAGTCGTCGGTGCGGCCCGCCAGCACCTGCGCCAGCGCTTCCCCGAAGCGCGGGCCGCTTTGCCGGTAGACCAGCCGCCGCGAGGCCAGCACCTGCAGCTGGAACTCGACGTCCTTGCCGATCTCCTCGCCGTAGACCAGGCCATCGGGCGCGCTGCACAGCAGCCGCTGCACCAGCGTGCTGCCGGAACGGATCGTCGGCGAGGTGACCAGCAGCGGCGCCGTGGCGGCGCCCGGGGCGTCCGTCACGACCGCCGGTCAGGCGCGCGAGAGGGCGAGCACCTCGGCGGCCGCGCGCAGGCCCGACAGCGCCGCACCCTCCATGAAGCCCTGCCACTCGTAGAAGCTGCTGGTGTGGTCGCCCGCGAAAAGGAGCTTGCCGACCGGCTTGGCCTCGTGGTGCGCATTGGTGGTGAAGTAGCCCGGCCGGTTGTAGACCTGGGCGCCGAGGCTGAGCGGATGGCCCGTCCAGTCCTCGACGTGTGCCAGCAGTTCGCCGTTGCCGTTGCGCGACGCGGCGCCGATGGCGCCCGGGACCACGGCCTCGAGCGCGTCGACGAAGGTTTGCGCCTGCGCCTGCGTGGCGCCCGGACCGGCGGCATAGGGGCCCAGGCTGGCCGCGAGCACCGCGTGTTGGGCGCCGGAGCGGCCCGGGTTGGATTCCCAGGTCGCGGGCATCGCCGCGCGGTCGCTGAAGCCGGTACCGCTCAGGCCGTGGCGTTCGTACCAATACGGCCCCTGGAAGCCCACCAGCAGGCGATTCTGGCTGCCCATGTCGGCGGTGCTGATCGCCAGGCGCTTCCATTCCGGCAGCTGCAGGCTGGGATGCAGCTCGACGTGGCGCAGCACGGTGAAGGGCAGGGCCAGCACGACCGCATCGTGCTCGCTGAACTGGCTGCGGCCACCCACCTCGAACACCAGGCGGTAGCGGCCACCGGCGAGCTGGCGGACCGAGACCAGGTGGTGGTCCATCGCGACCGGGCGCGGCAGCTGCGCCGCGAGGCCGGCCGTGATCTGGTCGTTGCCGTCGACCACGCGCAGGAAACGGTGGTGGTTCTCGTCGAGCGCCGACTGCTTGCCGCGCTGGTCGGCGTGCAGGAAGCGCAGCAGGCTGATCGCGCTGACCTGGCCGATGCCGGCGCCGAACTCGGCCTGCACCGCGCTCGAGACGACCTGGCGCAGCAGGCCGCCGGCCCCGCGCAGGTCGAGCAGTTCTTCGATGCTCAGGAAGTCGAACTCGGCGTCTACGGGGGTGAACCGGTCGGCGTTCGGATGGCTGATGCGCCCGAGGTCACCGCGGATCGAGGCGGTGAAGTCGCGGAACTCCTCCATCACCTGCGCCTCGGTGTAGCGCCGGCCGCCGAAATAATGGAAGGCCGTGCCCGGCGACGCACCCAGGTCTTCCAGCGAGAGGCCGAGCTGGCGGGCATACCCGAGCATCACGTTGTGGGAGGAGCTGATGAACTCGGCGCCACGCTCGACGACCTGTCCCGGGAACACGCCGCGCAGGCTGGCGATGCGGCCACCGACCCGGTCGGATGCCTCGAAGACCTGCGCCTCGATGCCCAGCCGCGCCAGTTCGTTGGCGCAGGCCAGGCCGGCGATGCCCGCACCCACCACGGCGACGCTGGCGGGTGCACTGAACACGGGGCTGCCGCCGCCGGTGGATTTGGCCAGCGCACCCGGCGCCAGCGACCAGGCAGCTGCGGAGGTGGTCGCCGCCAGAACGCACTGGCTGAAGCGACGCCGTCCCGCGTCCTCCAGCGACTGCGCGCCAAGGACGTCGGCCATGGATTCACCGGTCTGCTCGCAGCGCCTGGCGACACGCGCCATGCGGAGCAACCGCGCCATCAGTTCGCTACGGCTCATGAGGTTCCCCAAGAAATTCCCCTGCGCCGAGCATACACCCTGGCGACGCCAGGGCTACAGGCCGGCGCCGGCGTCAGGGCTGGCGGCGCACGCTGGCTTCGACCCGTGCCCCGGCGCGGTAACCCTTGCCCGGGACGACGGCCAGCACGAGCGATCCACCGGCGTCGGGCCCCGCGGACACCGCCGACGGCAGGGCCAGCCGCACCTGCCTTTCCCCGGGCGGGATCAGCGCGCCGGCCGGCAAGCCGAGGCCGGCGTTCCCGGACAGGGCGTCGCCGCTGGCGGCGAGCGCCACGTGCGTGGCGACGCTCAGCGCCATCCCGCGGTCGACCACCAGCATGGCCGGCGCCCCGCCGCCGGCGCCGGCGACGATCTCCAGCGAAATCGCGGGCGGCGGCACCAGCCGCATCACCAGGGCCTCGACCTCGAAGGACTCGCCCGGGCCGGTGCTGGCGTCGATGACGCGCACGCCAGCGCGGTAGTCGCCGGGCGCCGTCGCCGCGATGCCGCGCAGCCAGCCGTCGTCGGAAAGCGTGACGCCCGGTGGCATGGCGTGGCCGGGCTCAAGGGTGAAGCGGTGCGGCGCGACGCCGCCGCCGGCCGACAGCTTCACTTCGAAGGCCTGCCCGCGGACCACCGTGATCGTTTCCGGCGCCAGCGCGAACGTCGCCGCCGAGACGTCGCCGGCATAGGCGCGCCGGCCTTCGGCCCCACGCGCGTCCCGCGCGATGACTCCGAACGAATAGGGTCCGCGCCGGGTCGGCACGCCCTCGACGCGGCCGTCCGGCGCCAGCGACAGCCCGGGGGGCAGCTCGCCTTCGCCCAGCCGGAACGCATACGGCGCTTGCCCGCCCGAGGCGCGCAGCGCCGCCGACGACCGGGCGCCGGCCCGCAGCGCGGGCAGGGCGTCGGGGGCCAGGGCGATGCCCAGGGTGGGCGGCCCGATGCGCACGCGCACGCTGATGCGGTCTGAATTGTCGTCCAGCACCACGAAGCGGTCTTCGCCGCCGCCTGCGGGGCCGGTCCCGCCATGCACGTAGACGTAGCCCTCGGCCGGCGCGTCGGGCGCGGGACCGGCCTGGCCATGCCC
>CAYYJK010000340.1:0-3950 GCA_964472185.1 uncultured Prosthecobacter sp. | reverse complement strand
GGCGGTTTTCGGGCCGAGGCGATGCTGGCCGAGGTGCGCGGCACGCACGCCTTTGCCGGCCTGACCGACCGGGAGTGGAGCTGGGTGCTGGATTTCATCACCACTGGCGGGGCGCTGCACGCTTACCCGCAGTACCGCAAGGTCAGCGTCGACGCGGACGGCGTCCACCGGCTGACCGATGCGCGCCTGGCGCGCCTGCACCGGATGTCGCTCGGCACCATCGTGGCCGATGCCAGCGTGTCGCTGCGCCTGAAAAACGGCCGGCGTCTGGGATCGGTGGAGGAATGGTTCCTCGCCGGCATCCGGCCGGGCCGCTGCTTCATCTTCGGCGGCCGCTGCTGGCAGCTCGTGCGCGTCCAGGGCCTGAGCGCAACGGTGCAGGTGCCCGACAGGGCGCAGGCGCGCGGTGAAATCCCGTCCTGGCAGGGCGGCAAAAGCCCGCTGTCGACCGAACTGGCCGCGGCGGTGGGCGAGAAGCTGCGGCGTTTCCGCGCCGGGCTGCGCGATCCCGATCCCGAGATGCGCCGCGTCCGGCCCGTGCTGGAAGTGCAGGCGCGCTGGTCGCTGGTGCCGGAGCCGGCGGAGCTGCTGATCGAGACCACGCGGACGCGCGAGGGCCAGCACGTTTTCATCTACCCGTTTGCCGGGCGGGTGGTCAACGCCGCCATCGGCACCCTGATCGGCTGCCGCCTGGGGCGGCGCATGCCGCTGACCCTGCAGATCACGCCCAATGACTACGGCTTCGAACTCTTCACGCCGCAGCCTCTCGACCTGGACGAGGCCGACTGGCGCGAACTGCTTGCGCCGGAGGCGCTGCTTGAGGACGTGCTGGCGTCCATCAACCTGGCGGAACTCGGCCGGCACCAGTTTCGCGAGACGGCGCGCATCGCCGGCCTGATCCTCAGCGGCCAGCCCGGCGCGGCGCCCGGCTTGCGCCAGCTCCAGGCCAGCAGCAGCCTGCTCTACGACGTCTTCGCCAAGTACGACCCGGACAATCTTCTCCTGCGCCAGGCGCAGCGCGAGGTGCTCGAACGCCAGATGGAATTCACCCGCCTGCAGGAGGTGCTGGCGGAGCTGCGGCAGCGCCGCTGGATCCTCAAAGCCTGCGCCCGCCTGACCCCGCTGGCTTTTCCGCTCTGGGCCGGCCGCATCTCCTCCCACATCGGCAGCGAGGATCCCGCCGTGCGGCTGGCGCGCATGCTTGCGGAACTGGAGGCGGCGGCGAAGTAAGGCCATGCACCTGTCGCTGGGACCCGAGGCCGATCTGCGGCTGCTGCCCGAACGGGCGGCCTGGGATGCCGCCCGGCGGACGCTGTTTGTCGCCGATCTGCACTTGGGCAAGGCGGCCGTGTTTCGCCAAGCCGGCCTGGGCTTGCCGGAAGGTCCGGATGCCGACACCCTGAGGCGGTTGGACACCCTGGTGCGGCGGACCGGCGCGGTGCGCCTGGTGCTGCTGGGCGACCTGCTGCATGCGCGTGCGCCGGGTTTGGAGGCCACCCTGGCCGCGTTGACCGGCTGGCGCAGCGAGCACCCGCAGTTGGAGTGGCGGGTGATCCCCGGCAACCATGACCGGCGCGTGCCTTGGGCCGACTGGCTGCCCTGGCTGCAAGTCGGTGCCGAGGGCGAGGCTCTCGGACCCTGGCGGCTCGCCCATCATCCGCCGGAAGCGGCGGCTGCGCCCACCCTGTGCGGCCATCTGCATCCCGGACTGGCCCTCGGGCGCGGGCGCGAGCGCCGCCTGCGTGTGCCCTGCTTCTGGCTGCGCCGGCAGGTGCTGGTGCTGCCGGCTTTCGGCACCTTCACCGGCCTGCAGCTCATCCAGCGCGAGCCGGGGGATGCGGCGTGGGTGCCGCTTGGCGACCGGGTGGCACCGGTGCCGGCCGCGGCATAGCAGGCTTGTCTTGCGCGGGGTTTTTGGGCAAGATCGCCCAATCTCCAACTAAGACCATGCCCCATTCCCGCCTAATTGACCCTCTGCGTTCTCTGGTGGCTGCGGCCGCGCCCTCCGACTGCCGCATCGAACCGCATGCCGGCTCGCGCCGCCAGTTTCTGCGCCGGGCCGGCCTGGCGGGAGCGGCCCTCGCCGCGGCGCCGTGGACCGCCCGCGCGGCCCGGCCGGGTCCGGCGGCACCGCGCATCGCCATCGTCGGCGCCGGTCTGGCCGGCCTGACCTGCGCCTACCGGCTGCGCCAAGCCGGCGTTTTCGCCACGGTCTACGAGGCCAACACCCGCCTTGGCGGCCGCTGCTGGACCCGGCGCGGCGATTTTGCCGAAGGCCAGATCGCCGAACATGGCGGCGAGCTGATCGACCAGTCGCACACGCGCATCCGTCAGCTTGCCCAGGAGCTGCGCCTGCCGCTCGACAACCTGCTTGCCAGCGAGGCCAGCGGCACCGAGCCCCTGTACTTTTTCAACGGCGCGCCCTACACCTACGCCCAGGCCACCAACGACATGAAGGCGGTCTGGAAAAAGCTGCATCGCGACCTCAGCGAGGCCAGCTATCCGACGCTGTACAACCTCTCGACACCGCGCGGCCGCGAGCTCGACCAAATGTCGATCATCGACTGGATCAACGAGTCGGTGCCCGGCGGCATGCAGTCCCGCCTCGGCAAGCTGCTCGACGTCGCCTACAACATCGAGTACGGCGCGGAGTGCGAGCGGCAGAGTTCGCTCAACCTGCTGTACCTGCTCGGCTACTCCGGCCAGGGCCAGCTGCGCCTGTTCGGTCCGTCGAATGAGAAGTACCACGTCCGCGGCGGCAACGACCAGATCCCGGCGGCCCTGGCGGCGGCCGTGGAGGGGCAGATCGTCACCGGCCAGGCCCTGACTTCGCTCCGGCGCGCCGCCGACGGCCGCTGCAGCCTGGGCTTTGCGGGCGGCGGCCCATCGGAGACCACCGTCGACCGGGTGGTGCTGGCGCTGCCGTTCTCCATCCTCAACGAGGCCGTCGACCTTTCCCGCGCCGGTTTCAGCGAGCTGAAGCGGACCGCCATCCGCGAGCTGGCCATGGGCACCAACGCCAAGCTCAACGTCCAGTTCCACCGCCGCGTCTGGCGCGAACTGGGCAACAACGGCGACACGTTTGCTGACACCGGCTATCAGGCGACCTGGGAGGTCAGTCGCGCTCAGCCGGGCACGGCCGGCATTCTGGTGGACTACACCGGCGGCGACATCGGCGCCAGTTTCGGCCGGGGCACGCCGGCGCAGCGGGCCGCGCAGTTTCTGGCCCAGCTCGAGCCGGTGCTGCCGGGCGTGCGCGCCGCTTGGAACGGCCTGGCCACGGTCGATGACTGGCCCGGCAATCCCTACACCCGCGGCAGCTACTCGTTCTGGCAGGTCGGCCAGTACACCCGCTTCGCCGGCATCGAGGGCGTGCAGGAAGGCGGCGTGCACTTCTGCGGCGAGCACACCTCGGTCGACGCCCAGGGCTACCTGGAGGGCGCTGTCGAAACCGGCGAGCGCGCGGCGGCGGAAGTGCTCGCGGGCCTCGGCTGACGGGCGCAAAAAAAGCGGCCAGGTTGCCCTGGCCGCTCCTGGGTTTGGTTTTGGGGGTTGCCCTTGCGGGCAAAGGCTCAGCCGATGACCTCGGGCCACTCGGTGTGGAAGAACTCGCCTTCCGGCTTGTCCAGGCGCTCGTAGGTGTGGGCACCGAAGAAGTCGCGCTGGGCCTGCAGCAGGTTGGCCGGCAGGCGCTCGGCGCGGTAGCTGTCGTAGTAGCCGAGCGAGGCGGAGAAGGCGGGCACCGGGATGCCGTTGAGCGTGGCGAGGGCCACGACTTCGCGCCAGTTCTGCTGGGTCTGGGCGAGCACGTCCTTGAAGAACGGGTCGAGCATCAGGTTCACCAGGCCGGGATTGCTGCGGTAGGCGTCGGTGATGCGGTTGAGGAACTTGGCGCGGATGATGCAGCCGCCGCGCCAGATGGCGGCGATGCGGCCGAGGTCGAGGCCCCA
>CAYYJK010000339.1:0-3965 GCA_964472185.1 uncultured Prosthecobacter sp. | reverse complement strand
AGGTGACGGGCTGCGGCCGCTTTTCGTAATTGGCGACCTGCGGATGCGGTTCGCGACGCTCCGGCTCGCGCTGCGCCAGAAACGCGCGCCAGGCCGCCTGCACCTCCGACCCCACCGCGCCGAGAATGGCGCGGCGCACGCCGTCGAGCCCGGCCTCAGCCGCCGGCAGCGCCAGCACCGGCAGTCCGGCGGCCTGAGACACCGGCAGTCCGGCAGGCATGACGAGGTCGTAGCGCTGGCCGACGCCGGCCTCCTGCAGCGCTTCGGGGCCGCGGAAGTCGAACCAGATCGCCTCGCGGCCGAAACCTTCCATGAGCCGGGCGATGCCCTCGCGCACCGGTTCGCCGGCCGCGGGCTCGGCGATGCACAGGACGCGGATGGGACGAATCGGCGCTTCAGCAGCGGCGGCCGTCACCAAGGCGAGCAGGAGAGGCACAAGGAGGGATCGGAGCATCATGGCGGGCAGAAGGGTTGGGTTTTCATGCTAACGCCGCCGCTGAGCAGACCACCCGGACAACTTTTGTGCGAAATCCGCCACCACGCCGGCACGACCAGGCTTGCGCCAGCCGCGCAGCCCCATTTCGATGACCGGCGCCCCCGGCGCAGGTTGCCCGCAGGGCGCCCGGCCCGCGGTGCGGGTTTCCTTGCTCGTCCGCGCAAGAGACGCGCCCGTGCCCCCGTAAGTTCCGCCAGTGAAATCAGGAATGCACTTCAACTGCGCCGGCCTCGGCCGCCGTGACTTTCTGCAGGTCGGCTTTGGCGCCGTCGGCGGAATCGCGTTCTCCGACATTCTCGCCCTGCGCGCCCAGGCCGCCCAGGCCCGCGGCAAGGCCAGCCCGGACCAGATCAACTGCATCCTGGTCTGGCTCGACGGCGGCCCCTCGCACTACGAGACTTTCGACCCCAAACCCGAGGCGCCGAAAGAGATCCGCGGCGAGTTCAAATCGATCCCCACCGCGGTTCCCGGGGTGCATTTCTGCGAGACCCTGCCCAACCTCGCCAAGACCTTCCGCAAATTCTCGGTGGTCCGCTCGCTCTGCCACAAGGATCCCAACCACGGCGGCGGCAACCACTACCTGATGACCGGCGCGCCCACGCCGGTGCCGGTCGGCTGCGGCGCCTTTGTCAGCTTCCATCCTTCGTTCGGGTCGATGGTATCGCACACGCGCGGCGTCCGCGGCGGCCTGCCGGCCTACATGAGCCTGCCGAACGTCTCCCGCTCCGGCGGCCCCAATTTCCTCGGCGCCCAGCACGCCCCCTTCGTCATCGGCGGCGATCCCAACAGCAAGGGTTTCCGGGTCCGCGACGTCGCCATTCCGCAGGACATCAGCGAAGGCCGCGCCCTGAACCGCAACGCCCTGCGCGCCTCCCTGGACCGCCTGCAGCGCATCGACGCGCAGACGGCCGAGGATCCGACCGTCGGCTTCGACCAGTTCTACCGCCAGGGCATGGAACTGGTCACCTCGCCCACTGCGCAGGCGGCCTTCGACCTCGGCAAGGAGCCCGAGCACATCCGCAAGATGTACGGCGAGAATGATTTCGGCCAGCGCCTGCTGCTGGCGCGCCGGCTGGCCGAAGTTGGCGTGTCCTTCACGGTCGCCTACTGGGGCGGCTGGGACCATCACCGCGGCATCTTCAAGACCTTCCGCGACGGCTACGGCCAGAAGCTCGACCAGGGGCTCAGCGGCCTGATCAACGACTTGGACCAGCGCGGCATGCTCGACAGCACGCTGGTGATCTGCCTGGGCGAATTCGGCCGCACGCCGAAGGTGAACAAGGATGGCGGCCGGGACCACTGGCCGGGCGCGATGAGCGTGCTGATGGCGGGCGCCGGCATCCCCGGCGGCCAGATCATCGGCGCCACCGATCCCAAGGGCTACTACGCCGCCGAGAACATCTACTCGCCGGAGGACTTCGCCGTGTCGCTGTACACCAAGCTGGGCATCGACCCGCACCAGGTGCTGCACACGACCACGGGCCGTCCGGTGCAACTCGTGAACGGCGGCAAGCCGATCAAGGAGCTGTTTGCGTGATGCGGCGGCTCCCGTCCCTCAGCCCTCGCCAACGCCGCCCGCACCGCCCCGGCACCCTGCTGCTTGGGCTCGCGCTGGCCTGCCTGTCCGCGCAGGCGGAACCGCCCAAGCTGGAGACGCTGTTTCCGGCCGGCGGCCAGGCCGGCAGCAGCTTCGTGGTGACGGCCACCGGCCGTCTGGACGACGGCGTGCGCCTGTGGTCCGCCTCGCCGGATCTGATTTTCGCCCCCAGCGGCAAAAAGCGCGAATGGCAGGCCACCCTGACCGGCGCCGCCCGTCCGGGCCCGCATTTGGTCTACGCCCTGGGCGCGGATGGCCCCTCGGACGCGTTCTGGTTCAGCGTCGGCACGCTCCCGGAGCTGACAGAGGCCGAGCCCAACGACGACGCCGGCAAGCCGCAAAAACTCGCCAAACTGCCGGTCTGCATCAACGGCCGCCTGGACAAGAGCGGCGATGTCGACGGCTTCCAGGTCCGCCTCGCGGCCGGCCAAACTCTGGTCGCCGTGGTGGAGGCCTACGCCCTGGGCTCGCCGGTCGACATGCTCGCCCACGTGCTCGATGCCCGCGGCGTGCGCGTCCACACCGCCAGCGACGGCCGCAACCTGGACCCCCAGCTGATCTACCAGGCGCCCAGCGCGGGCGAGTACACCGTGCAGCTGGCCGGGTTCGTGCATCCGCCCGCCGCCGACGTGCGCTTCGCCGGCGGGGCCAGCAGCATCTACCGGCTGCATCTGTCCGCCGGCCCCGTCGTCACCGGCATTTACCCCGCCGCCGTCCTGGCGCAGGGCAAAACCGAGGTCGAGCTGCGCGGCCACAACCTGGACCCCAAAAAGCTCCGCCACACGCTGGAAAATCCGGCACCGGCCGCGCGCAGCGGTGAACTGATCACGCTGGACCTGCCCGGAGCGCCGCTGCCCGTCCAGGCCCTGATCACGGCCGCTGCCGCCCAGCTCGAAAAGGAACCCAACGCGGAGCCGGCCCAGGCGACGCCGATTCAGCCCGGCACCGCGGCCGGACGGATTGCCGACAAGGCCGACATCGACCGCTTCCGCCTGGTGCTGAAAAAGGGCGAGCGCCTGCAGGCGCGGCTCTGGTCCAAGGATCTGGGCCTGCCCCTGGACGCCACCCTCAGCATCGAAGGCCCGGACGGCAAAAGCCTCGCCCTCGCCAGCGACCAGGGCGAACAGCCCGACCCGCTCGTGCAGTGGACCGCCGCAGCCGACGGGCCGCATCAGATCGTCGTCGCCGACCAGTTCCACCGCGGCGGCGCGGCGCACGACTACGTGCTTGAAATCGGACCGCCGTCCCCGGGGGTGCAGGTGACCCTGCCGGCGCCGCAAAAGCTCAGCCTGGAACGCGGCAAGACCGCCAGCCTGAAGGTCGGCATCAAGCTGCTGAACGGTTTCAAGGAGGCGCTCGTCCTGCGCGCCGCCGGACTGCCGCCCGGGGTCCATGCCGCGGAAGTGGCCGTCCCGGAAAAGGGCGGCGAGGTGGAAATCAAATTTCAGGCGGCCGCCAACGCCCCCGCAGGCGTGCAGGCGGTGACGCTGGCGGCTTGGCCCCGCGCCGAACCCGCCTGGCAGCAGCCGGCGGAGTATCCGCTGCGCGGCGAGAATCTCCGCGGCACCTCGCTGCTGGACCGGGCGCAGGCAGTCTGGCTGACGGTCAAGTGAGCCGGCCGGCATTTTCTTGCCGCCGCGCCGGGCGGCCGCTAGGTATGGCACTGCGCCAACTATGAAAGCCTATCAGATCACCGGCACCCACGGACTGGCCTCGCTGCAGCAGGCTGACCTGCCAGACCCCGCGCCGCGCCACGGCGAAGTCCGCGTCCGCATCCGCGCCGTGTCGCTCAACTACCGCGACCACATGAACGTCATGGGCATCCGCGGCATCACCGGCCCGATCCCGCGCATTCCCTGCTCGGACGGTGCC
>CAYYJK010000338.1:2711-3967 GCA_964472185.1 uncultured Prosthecobacter sp. | reverse complement strand
ACCGCGATGTGCGCCTCGTCCTCGCAGATGATCCAGCCGCTGTAGTTGCGGGCGACCAGCCACTCGGTGATTTTGTGGAAGTCCAGCTTGCCCGTGCCCATCTGCGCCCAGGGCTCGGCGCCGTTGCCGGAGAAGTCCTTGTAGTGGATGTGGTTCACCAGGTGCTGCCACTTGTTGAGGGTGGCGATGACGTCCATGCCGCCGCGGATGATGTGGCCGACGTCCGGAGTCCAGCCGGTGACCTTCGGGTCGAGGCTGCTGAGGACGACGTCGTAGTCTTCCTGGGTGCGCACCAGCGAGGCGGGCGGGCTGTTCGGATGGTAGGAGCACTTGATGCCGAGGTCGGCGGCGCGCTTGGAAACGTTGTTGACGTTGCGCGCCACGTTCAGGCGGCGGCGCTGCAGGTCGTTTTTGCGGCCGCTCGGCAGGGTGACGGTGCCGAGCATGGCGCCCGGGAAGTGCTTGAGCAGGTCGAGGGTGAAATCGGCGGCGGCCTTCTCGTTGGGCGCCTCGGCGTCGCCATCCCAGGCGCAAACCAGGGCCAGACCGGCCAGCTTCATGTTGTACTGCTGAAGCGTGTCCTTGAGGCGGATCGGATCGCAGAAATCGCCCAGCCAGTACTTGCAGCAGCCCAGGGCGCTCTCGGAAATTTCCAGGACCATCGGCTCGATGCCGGTGAAGCCGGCCTCGGAAGCCACCTTGATCATGTGGTCGAGCTTGTTGTCGTAGCCCTTGCCGGTGCCCTGCATGAACCAGGTGTACACCTCGGAACCGAATTCGATGTTTGCCATGTTGATTTGGTGCGGTTGTGGATTTGAATCAAAAGCGCGCGACGGCCGGGCCGGCGCGCCGGTATTGGAAACGACGGCCCGCGCGCTGTCCAGCAGCGAATTCCTCCCATGTCCCCCGCCTCCGACGAAATCCATCTCCGCAACCTCGACCTGCCGGTGCGCATCGGCGTGCCCGCGGAGGAGCGCGCCGCCTGGCAGACCCTGAACGCGGACGTCACCCTGCGGCTGCCCACCCGTTTCGAATCCATGGCCGACGATCTGGACTGCACCATCGACTACGCCGCCGTCGCCGTGCGCCTGCGCGCCCTCGCCGCCGAACGCCCGCGCCAGCTCCTGGAAACCCTCGCCGCCGAGCTCGCCGACTGCGTGCGCGCCGAGTTCGGCGCCGCCGGCGTCACGATCGAGCTGCGCAAACGCATCCTTCCCGGCTGCGACCACGTCGCCGTGCGCCTGACCCGGCCGTGA
>CAYYJK010000338.1:0-2611 GCA_964472185.1 uncultured Prosthecobacter sp. | reverse complement strand
AAGCGCCAGGCGCCGGTGTGCTCGGTGACCAGGAAGCTTTGCCGGTCGGGAGCCAGGGTCAGATCATGCCCCCTC
Organism: uncultured Prosthecobacter sp.; assembly: GCA_964472185.1. Taxonomy (GTDB): domain Bacteria; phylum Verrucomicrobiota; class Verrucomicrobiia; order Verrucomicrobiales; family Verrucomicrobiaceae; genus Prosthecobacter. The sequence continues at coordinate 2,536 of CAYYJK010000338.1, read as the reverse complement.
TCGCCCGGGAGGGGCCATTCACGCAGGCGCTGCAGGACTCGGCCCGCCAGGCGGTATTCGCGCAGCACGTCGTAGCCCAGCGCGAACAGAGTCTGGCGGTCAGGGTGCCAGACGACGCCGTGCGCCGAATGCAGCGGGTCGCTGTGCACGAGCGCGCCGCCCTGCGCCAGATCGAAGAGCATGAGCCGGTTGCCCTCGGCATGCACCGAAGCCGCCGCCACCAGCAGGTCGCCCGGCAGCAGTTCCACCGAATGAGCGTTGGGAACCAGGGCATGGAACAACGTCCGCTGCCGCTCCAGATCCCAGAGCGCCACGCCGCCCGAAGAGGACGAGATCAGCAGCTGCCGGCCGCCGCGCACGGGTTTGACATCGTCGACCGAGTTGAATCGGCGCTGGCGAAAGTCCTCGGGCAGGTCCTGCACCTGGCGGGCATCCCAGGTCCAGACGATGTGCGGCGTCGTGCCGGTCGAGCGGGCCTCATCCACCAGGTGGACCCGGGTGTCGCCGCAGACCAGCAGCGAGCGGAAGTCGACGAGGTTCGTGTCACCGCCGGCCGCAAGCAGCGCGACGGCCCAGAACAGGGCGCCAAGACAGGTTCGATGCATCGGAACAAGACGTACGGTCCGCGCCGCATCTAACGCCGCTTCGGCGTGAGACGCCTCCCCATCGCCCACGAAAGCTCGGGCCGCTTCAAGAAAGACTTGTCGGAACTGGCGAGGGGTGGTTTGCTTGCCGGACACGTGCGCCCGGCCCGCACGACCCCCGCGGACGCATGGAGACTACGACGGAGCCCCCCCCGAACAGCAGCGCAGGCGAAGACCGCGTGCTGGTCGAGCGCGCCCAGGCCGGGGACACCCGCGCCTTCGATGAACTGGTCCGCAAGTACACCCCCAAGCTGTACGGGCTGGTGTACAACATGACCTCGAATCGGGAGGACACCGCCGACCTGCTTCAGGAAATTTTTGCCAAAGCCTACCGGTCGCTGCGCCGGTTCATGGGCAAATCCTCATTCTACACCTGGATCTACTCGATCTCGGTGAACATGACCCTGAATTTCCTGAAGAAGCGCGGCCGCTACGCCAAGGTCAGCCTCGACGACGTCGACAGCGGCATTCACAACGACCCCGACTTCATCAAGATCACCACCGCCAACCGCGACACGGTGCGCGAGGTGAACATTCATGAGCTTCAGAAAAAATTGAACGCCGCCATGATGAAGCTGTCGGATGACCACCGGACTGTGGTCACCCTTTATGACATCCAGGGCCTTCAGCACAACGAGATCAGCAAGATTCTCGGCGTGTCCGAAGGCACCGTGAGGTCGAGGTTGTTCTACGCCCACCGCCTTCTGCAGACCTATTTGGAAGATTTCGTGAAGTGATCCTGTTCTTGGCCTAGACCCCGCTGCTGTTCCCACTCCATCATGAACGAATTCGACAACCTCCAGCGCCTGCTCCGCCTGAAGCAGTATGAAACGCCCGGTGAAGACTTCGTGGAAGATTTTGTGTCGCGGTTCCGCGAGCGCCAGCGATCCGAGATGCTACGCCAGTCGGCGCGCGGCCTGCTTTGGGAGCGTCTGAACACCTTCCTGGAAGACCTGATCTCGCCGCGCTGGTCGACGGCTGCCGCCACCGCCGCCCTGGCAGTTGCCGCCGCCTGGGGTGCCCTCCAGGTCATGGATGGCGGCCGCTCCGCCGACTCGCCGGCCTTTGCCGCCGCGCAGGAATCCCCGGCCCCGCTGCTGCCCCACCAGCCCGCCCTGGCAGTGGACAGCGAACTGATCAAAGAGGCCGAGCAGGCCCAGGAAATTCAGATCGAGAGCATCCTGCTGAGCCGCCACTTCGAAGGTGACGAGTTGACCGCCGCCGCCCTGCCGCAGATGACCGGCAGCGCCCTGCCGGTTTCCCTGCAGCTGCTGCCCTCGCCCGGCATCGGCCGCTACTGATCCGCTTCCGCCGAATACCGGCCGGGTCAGGCGTCAGTACACCGCCTTGCGGTGGAAGAGCAGGCTTTCGAGCAGCAGCAGCGCCAGCACGGCGGCAATGAGACCCTGCGGCCAGCTCAGGCGGCTGCCGGCAGTGACCGCCGCCAGCGCGGATTGCCGAACGGCCGCAGCGGCCGCCACCGGCAGGTCCGTCTCCTCCGCCGAGGCCAGAAGGCTGATGCCTCCGGCCGCCGTCCCTTCGCGCCAGGTGCCGAGGCGCGACAGCTCCAGCCACTCGCCTTCGGGCGTCTCCGACGTGGTCAGGAACTGCTCGCCATCCCACTCCGTCCATTCCATGAAACTGCGCGCGGGCACCAGATCGCCTGGCCGCCAGACCTTGGCTTCCGCCAGAGCCGCACGCGGCTCCGCCGCCCAGTACAGGGCATTGCCGAGCAAAAGCGGCAGCGCCGGCAGCAGCGCCAGCCGTTCCGAACCGGCGGGTGAAAAGGCGCTGACCACCAGGCGCTGCCCCTGCACCTCGCCGGCGGCCAGCAGCGGATCGCTGCCGGCCAGCCAGAGCGGCTCCAGACCGCCCGTCAGGGTCAGCACGGC
>CAYYJK010000337.1:0-3976 GCA_964472185.1 uncultured Prosthecobacter sp. | reverse complement strand
AGCCGGACGGGCCGCTCCAGGTGCGCCTGCTGCGGGAGCGGGCCGGGCCGGGCCGGATGCCGGAGACGACGGACGGGCCGGACCGGCGTTGCCGCCGGTCGGAGAACCGGGGCTGTTAGGATTCGGACGACCGGCAAACTGGCCGGCATTCAGATTGTTGAATGGATTGCTGATAACGAACCTCCAGGTGGATTAGGATTCAAGGCGGGCCACGGGCTTCCTTGAAAGGGTTGAATTCCGGACAAGGCGAAGATCAGGCATATCAAGCCGCAGCCGGAAGCTGCACGGACGACACTTCCCTGGCCCGGTCATGCGGGCTGGAGCAAGTGTGAAAAAACCATGTCATGCAGCGGAAAAACTTGGGATCGGTCGGGCTTGCAAGCCGCGCCGCAGCTACGGCGGAGCCGCAGCCACTTCCCACAACGGCATGTGTAATCAGTTTCTTAGCGGCGGGCAAGATGTTTTCTGCGAAAGTCACCGAGCCGCCGGCGCCTCGTCCTTGAACACCGGCGCCAGCAATTCCAGCAGCGCGGTCCGGGTCACGTAGAAAACGTCCGGGCCGCCGTTGACCTGGCCGAAGTAAAGGGCCGTGTCCATGCCCTCCTGGGTGGGCGCAAAGTTCAGCACCACATCGCGCGTGGGGCCGCTGTTCGTGCCCGGCTCCCCGAGGCTGACCACGACGCGCAGCGCCGGCTTCTGCAGGGCCGGGATGGCCGCAGTCGCATCCGCGGACCAGTCCTGCACGTTGAACTTGGCCAGGGCTCCGGCCAGCTTGTCCGCCTTCACCCGGTCGAGCATCGGGGTGATGTCGCGGCCGGCGCGTTCGCCCTTCCACTGGGCGGTGGTGGGATCGTAGTGGAGCACGATCGCCGGCGCGGTGCCGGCGGCCAGGCTGATGCGGCGCAGCGCGAACTGGGTGAAGCGCAGGGCGCCCAGCCCCTTCCACTTGATGCCGTCCTGCGGAATGCTTGGCAGCAGCGAGGCGTCAATGCGGTAGACGCTCGGCTCGTGGTCGTACTTGGCGTAAAACTCGGCATTCTCCAGGCTGGCGCCGAACTGGAGTTTGACCGGCTTGCCGGCGCCTTCGGTCCAGGACACCGCCAGAAACGGCTGGTCCAGTCCGTAGGTCGCGACATTCGCCGCCGAATCGGAGGTGAACTCGCGGATGGAATGGGTGTTCAGGGATTCGAAAAACCGCGCCACCCGGTCGCCGTTGGCGGCTTCAAGCCGGCCGTGACGGCGCAGAAACCAGGATTCGGACTGCTTTTCCAGCAGGATCGGCGCGAACTTGCGGGATTCGATGCGGATCGAGCCGACCGCGTCTTCGTCGATCCGGGCCAGCATGCGGTCGCGCAGGTCGTTGGGCTGGGCCCACAGCTCGCGCAGCCCCTTCGCCTGCACGGTGAACACCGGCTTGCGGCGGCTGACGGTCGCCGTGGTCTCCAGGACCCCCGCCGCCGGCTTGTGCAGCACGATTTCGACCGGCTTGTCGGCCCCGGCGCTGGCGACGCTGATCCGCAGCTCGCCTTCCGTCATTTCGGCATCGGCGGGCGCAGCCTCCTTGCCGGCGCCGCCGGCGACCTCCGCAGCCTCCTTGATCTCGAGATTGAGCAGCGTTGACAGCAGTTCGCCAACCTTCTCCTTGCTGCCGCGGGTGCTGAGCGGCTTGACCAGCATCCACGGCGCGGCGGCGTCCGCCCGGACCAGCTCCATCTGGCCGCCGGCCTGGATCAGCTTGAGACCGAGCACTTGGTCGGCGGGCAGCCGCATGAGTTTGCTGTCGCGCCACTCCTTGGAGGCCGGCTTGAGCAGCTCGGGCAGCAGCGTCTTGGCCACGTAGCAGGCCTTTTCGGACGTGTGCGTGGAAGGCAGCAGGGCCAGGTAGTGGCTGCCCTCGATCGGCGCCGGCGCCCCCAGCCAGAGCTCGAGCGCGCAGGCTCCGCCCGCCATCAGCCGCAGCTTGTGCCGCGGCTGCTCCAGGCCGGTCTTCGCCCAGCCCGCCTCGTCAAACTCCTCGCGGTGGACGCGCTCGATCCAGCCGATGGCCAGCAGTTCCGCCAGCAGCTTGGCGATCCGTTCCGGACCGGCATGGTCGTTGAACGGGCGCCGGACCCACCAGACGCCGTCCTCCCGGGCCAGCCCGACGCCGTCGCCGCCGCTCGAGTCGATTTCGATCTGGGTGATCGCCGCCCGGTCAAACTTGACCGGCCCGCGTTTCATTTCGCGCAGTTCGAGGGTGGAGGGGAGGTAGCGCTCGATGCCCAGGATGACGGCGCCGAGGGCCAGCACGAGCAACAGAAGCAGAAGGGTGGTGCGCGGTTGCATGGCGGTGAATTAGGCGGCCCGGCGCGAGGCCCAGATGACCAGGCCGAGGCCGAGCACCAGACCCGGCATGGCGATGGCAGTGATCCAGAAAATCAGCTCGTTCTGCCGCGGCGTCAGCTGGATGCGGTAGCTGTGCTTGAGCTTCGGGGTGATGCCGATGAGCTTCTCGCGGTTGACGATCCAGTTGAGGCTGGCGGCGACGAAGTCGCGGTTCACCGCCAGCGCCGACTTCTTGTCGAGCAGCGAGGCGTTGCCGACCACGACCATCCGGCAGCTGTCGACGCGCAGGCGCTCGTCGGAAACGCTGCCGCGTTCGACCGAAGCCGCCAGGTAGATCGGCTGGCGGGCGTCCTCGTCGTCCACCACCGGCAGGTCCTCCAGGTAGTTCTTCTCCCCCCAGTAGCGCTCCGAGGCGCCGATCAGCGGGTGCACGCTGATGTTCTGGTTCTTCAGGTACTCGTCGTCGTAGCGGACGTCGAGCGACTGCGACTGCCCGGGCAGGGTCAGCGTGGAAGCGGCGAGCGGCTGGGTGATCGACGACTCGCTGTCGAACACCGCCTGCACGGAGAACTCCTTGCGGGTGCCGGAGCCGGTGCTTTCCGCATAGAGGACGCGGTCGCCGCGCGGCATCACGCCGTGCAGGCCGAGGAAGGCGTTGAGCCGCTGCGTTTCACCCGCCGGATCCAGCATCACCATCAGGCCGGCGCGCTTGCCCTCCCAGTAGTCCCGGACCATCCGGATCTCGCGTTCGGACAGGTCGTAGCGGATCCCGGACAGGATGACGCCGTCGGCATCCTCGGGGATGCGGTTGACCTCGGCCAGGTTGAGGGGCAGCAGGCGGAAGTTCTGCTGGCGGCCGAGCTCGGCGAGGGCCGCCATGGTGTCGAGCAGGCCGGCCTCCGTGCGCGCGCCCTTGCCGACCACGAGGTAGAACTTGCGCTCGTCGCCCTCGACCACGTTGATCAGCGCGGAACTCACGGCGTCCTCGCCGCGGAACTCCTTGATCGGCCGGGACGTTTCGGTGCCCGCGGCGCGGATGATCATCTCCTCCTCGCGAATGAAGCGGGTGCGGTTGCCCGAGCGGATCACCACGCCGTTCTGGTCGAGCGCCAGGCCGGTCTGGGCCTTGAGCTCCTCGGCGCGCTCGATGTCGCGCAGCGGATCGATCGAGCGCAGGCGGACGCGGCCGCGGCCGTGGATGCGGTACTCCTCGAGCAGGGCCTGGACGTCGTTGTACACCTGCGAGTCGCGGGCGAAGACGTTGGCGATGAAGACGTCCTTGGACAGCTTGCCGAGGTAGTTCAGGGTCGCCGAACTGAGCGTGAAGCTCTGCTGCGGGCTGAGGTCCCAGCGCGCGTGGTAGCGGTAGCTGAGGCGGTTGATCCCGGCGAAGAGGGCGATGGCGAGCAGCACCTGGACCAGCACGTTGGCGCCAATGCCCCAGCGGCCGGGCATGCGGGGCGGCGGGCTGGGATTGGTGGCGGGCGCGGGATCGGTCATGCGTGGGGAAGAAGTGAACTAAGACCATTTGCCGGCGACTGACAACCGGCGACTGCGATTTCCCGGCGGCGAAAACAACAGACCCCGCCGGGGGCGGGGTCTGCGAAAACACACTTCGAATCGGGGCGATCAGCGCTTGGAGAACTGGAAG
>CAYYJK010000336.1:0-3990 GCA_964472185.1 uncultured Prosthecobacter sp. | reverse complement strand
GAGGGCCGCAGCCATGTCGACGAGTCGATGCTGACCGGCGAGCCGGAGCCGGTGGCCAAGGAGGCCGGTGCGCCGGTGACCGGCGGCACCCTCAACCAGCACGGCAGTCTGGTTGTCGAGGCGCGGCGCGTCGGCGCCGACACCCTGCTGGCCCAAATCGTCAAACTGGTCGGCGAAGCCCAGCGCAGCCGCGCGCCGGTGCAGGCGCTGGCCGACCGGGTCGCCGGCTGGTTCGTGCCGGCGGTCGTGGCGGCGGCGCTGCTGACCTTCGGACTGTGGTGGCGCCTGGGCCCGCAGCCGGCGCTTGCCCGCGCCATCGCCAACGCGGTTGCGGTGCTGATCATCGCCTGTCCCTGCGCGCTGGGGCTGGCAACGCCGATGAGCGTCATGGTCGGCATCGGCCGCGGGGCGCGCCTGGGCGTGCTCATCCGTCGGGCGGAGGCGATCGAGAAACTGGCGGCGCTGACCGTTCTGGCGGTCGACAAGACCGGCACGCTGACCGAGGGCAAGCCGGCGGTCACCGGGCTTCTGCGGCTGCCCGCTGCCGGCCTGGACGACGACGCGGTGCTGCGGCTTGCGGCGGCGCTCGAACGGCCGAGCGAGCATCCGCTGGCGCATGCGGTCATCCGCGCGGCCGAGGCGCGCGGCCTGGCCCTGCCCGAGGCGGCCGACTTCCTGGCCACGCCCGCTGGCGGGGTGCGCGGCCGGGTCGAGGGCCGGGCGGCGGTGATTGGCAAGCCCGACTTTCTGCGTGCCGAAGGCGTGGTTGAGGTGGCGGATCTTGAGGCGCTAGTGGCCGCTCAGCCGGCTGCGGCCACGTCGTCCTCGGTGTTCCTGGCGGTCGACGGTCGCGCCGTTGCGGCGATCCTGGTCAGCGATCCGGTGAAGGCCAGCACGCCCGAGGCCCTGGCGCAGCTGCAGGCGCTGGGCATCGACGTGGTCATGCTCACCGGCGACCAGGAACGCACGGCGCGCCACATCGCCGGCCAGCTCGGCATCCGGCGCTTTCACGCCGGCATCACGCCGCAGGACAAGCACCGCCTGGTCGGCGAGCTCAAAGCCGGCGGCGCCGTTGTGGGCATGGCCGGCGACGGCATCAACGACGCCCCGGCCCTGGCGGCCGCTGATGTCGGCATCGCCATGGGCACCGGCACCGACATCGCCATGGAGACCGCGCCAGTGACCCTGGTGCGCGGCGACCTGCGCGCCATCGTCCACGCCGTCCAGCTCGGCCGCGCCATGCTGCGCAACATCCGCCAGAACCTGCTGTTCGCCTTCCTGTACAACGCCCTCGGCATCCCGGTCGCCGCCGGCGTGCTCTACCCCTGGTTCGGCTGGCTGCTCAGCCCGATGATCGCCGGCGCGGCCATGAGCCTGAGTTCGGTTTCGGTCATCGGCAACGCCCTGCGTCTGCGCCGTTTCCAGCCCCGCCTTTCCCGTTAACCCCTCCCATACCGACCATGAAACTCCGCTCCTTCCTCCGTCTCGCCCTCCTTGCCCTGGCCGCCAGCGCCGGTGCCGCCGAGGTCAAACCCTACCCGCTGCCCACCTGCCTGGTCAGCGGCAACAAGCTCGGCAGCATGGGCAAGCCCGTCGTCACCGTGCATGAGGGCCAGGAAATCAAGTTCTGCTGCAAACCCTGCATCAAGAAGTTCAACGCCAACCCGGCGAAGTTTTTGGCCAAGCTGAAGCCCTGAGCCGCGGCATCGCCGCTGGACGCCGGCCGCCGGCCTGCGCATGATGCGCGCGCATGAGTCCGGCTCCGACGCGCCCCCAGCTTTTCCACGATCTCGGCCAGCTGCTGCGCGGCATCCTGCTGGCGCTGCCGGTGGCCCTGGCCGCCGGCAGCGCCAGCGCCCTGTTCCTGTGGGCGCTGGAGCAGGTCACCCGGCTGCAGTGGGCGCAACCGCAGCTGCTTTGGGGCCTGCCGGTCGCCGGCCTGCTGGTCGGCCTGCTCTATCACCGGTTGGGCAAAGGCGCTGAACGCGGCAACAACCTGCTCATTGACGAGATCCACCAGCCGGGTGGCGGCGTGCCGGCGCGCATGGCGCCGCTGGTGCTGGCCGGCACCCTGGTGACGCACCTGTTTGGCGGCTCGGCCGGCCGTGAGGGCACCGCAGTGCAGATGGGCGGCAGCCTCGCCGGCGCGCTGGCCCGGCTGCTCCGGCTCGGCCTGCCGGACCGGCGCCTGATGCTCATGTGCGGCATCGCCGCCGGCTTCGGTTCGGTCTTCGGCACGCCGCTCACCGGCGCGATCTTCGCCATGGAGGTCCTGGTGATCGGCCGGGTCCAGTACGAGGCGCTGATTCCGCTGCTGGTGGCCAGCGTGGTGGGCGACGCCACCTGCTCGGCTTGGGGCATCCATCACACGGTCTACCAGCTGCGGGTTGTGCCGGAGGCGGGTCTGCACGCGCCGTTTGAGGCGCTGCTGCTGGCCAAGGTGGCGCTGGCGGCGGTCTGCTTCGGCCTCATGGCACGCCTGTTCGCCGCGCTCACCCACGGCCTGCAGCGCGGTCTGGCCCGTCTGGTGCCCCAGGCGCCGCTGCGGCCCCTGGTCGGCGGCGTGCTGGTCATCGTCCTGGTCTTCCTCGTCGGCAGCCGCGATTACCTCGGCCTCGGCGTCACCGGCGCGACGCCGGATTCGGTGTCCATCGCCTCGTCCTTCCGTCCCGACGGCGCCTCGCCCTGGTCCTGGCTGTGGAAGACGCTGTTCACCGTGGTTACCTTGGGCAGCGGCTTCAAGGGCGGCGAGGTGACGCCGCTGTTCTTCATCGGCTCCACGCTCGGCCACACGCTCGGCCTGCTGCTGCAGGAGCCGGTGGCGCTGTTTGCCGCGCTCGGCTTTGTCGCCGTGTTCGCCGGTGCCGCCAACACGCCGCTGGCCTGCACGCTCATGGGCATCGAGCTGTTTGGCGCCCACCATGCGGTGCACTTCGGCCTGGCCTGCTTCATCGCCTACGGCTTCAGCGGCCACACCGGCATCTACACGGCGCAGCGGCTCGGCGTGCCGAAACGGCCGGTGCTTGGCGACCGGCCGCCGCCGCCCTGAAGGCTCAGCGGCTGCGGTACTGGTCGTTGCCGTTCTGGCGGAAGTAGGCGTCGCGCAGGCGGCGCAGCTCCTCCAGGCGCGCGGCCGCCTGCAGCTGGGCCGGGCCTGCCGCCGCCGGCGTCTGCTGCGACTTGACGAAGTGGTTGTTGTTGCCCAGCGAGCGCCAGGGCCCGGCCGGCACCTCGTGCAGGTCGACGAAGCGCCAGTCGCACTTGCCGTTGCCGGACAGGCCCAGGAAGTCGCGCACGGCCGGCGAGACGTCGATGCCCGCACCCTTGTTGCTGGGGTTCTTCGGGCGGGCGTTGCCGAACACGTACTCGTAGTCGTCGGTGACGAAGGGGCCGCAGTCCTCCCACTGGGCGTAGCAGACGCGGTTGCCGTGGCGGATGGCGACCCAGGTGCCGCGCAGCACGCTCTTGCCGGCCTTGACGAAGCGCTCCTTGAACCAGGGGATGACGCGCGCCGCCTCGGGCTTGTGGGTGCGGTGGTCGATGCAGTCGTTGTACGGCAGGGCGACGTAGAACGGGTTCAGGCCCGGGGTGAAGCCGACCGGGCAGTAGTTCGTGCCGCGCTTGAGCGGGTCCGGATCGTCGTAGCCGCCGTAGTTCTTCGCCCACTCGGTGTCCCAGGAACTCTTGTGGTTCGGCGTCGGGTTGTTGGCGGTCGGCTGCTCGCCGACCCAGAACACCGTGGCGGTGATGTCGGTCTTCCAGGGGTAGCGGGTGTAGCCCAGGCGCGGCAGGGTCGGCGCGCTCACCCGCGGGGCGATGAAGCTGCGGACGTTGGGCTGGCCGGTGCCGGAGCGGCTGCGCGCCGGCACGGCCGTGCCGGTGGCGGTGATGGTCGGCAGCGACTGGGCGGCGGCTGAGGCGGCCAGACCCAGACAGAGCAGGGGCAGAAGGCGGTTCAGGCGGCGGAAGGCGGCGACGGGCATGCGGAAC
>CAYYJK010000335.1:0-4012 GCA_964472185.1 uncultured Prosthecobacter sp. | reverse complement strand
TCGCCGAGACGCGCCAGCGCCTCAAGCAGGTGTCGGCCACCGAGTATGAGCTCGACGGCATCCGCATCAACGCCGCCACGCGCGAGGTGCGGCTGCCGACGGTCGTGCAGATCCGCCAGGCGCCCATCGAGTACCTGCTGGTCCACGAGACCGGCAAGACGCACGAGAGCGTGCTGACCACCGCGGTCAGCCCGACGGCCATTCAGTTGGCGCTGCTGCTGGCCAATCATCAGCCGGCCACCGAGGGGCTGCTCGCCAAGGTGCCGGAGGCGGAGCGCCCCAAAATCTGGAAGGAGGAGCCGCCGGCCAAGCCGGGCGCCAACCGGCTGACGGCGACCGTCGAGTGGCAGGCCGGCGGGAAGCGCAAAACCGCGCCGCTGGCGACCTGGGTGCAGAACAGCGACACGCGCAAGCCGCCGGCCGACCTGACGCATTGGATCTTCAACGGCTCCTACATCGACGAGCGCGGCTTTGCCGCCCAGGCCGAAGGGTCGATCATCGCCGTCTGGCTTGATCGCAGCGCGCTCATCAATTCCCCGGCTGAAGGCAACTGGCGCGACGAGCTCTGGATCTCCCTGCCGGCCAACATTCCGCCTGAGGGCACGCCGGTGACCCTCATCCTGGCCCCGGCGCCCTGACCTTTTTGATCATGAAACCGATTCTTGTTCTCCTTGCCGCACTGCCCCAGCTTGTCCTGGCCCAGGCAGCCACCCAGCCGGCCCGCCACGAATCCCTCAAGCAGGAGATCCAGCTGGCCTACGAGCGCGGCTTGAACTTCCTCAAGGCGAAGCAGAATCCCGCCACCGGCCAGTGGGGCGACGCCGAGCCCGTGGCCTTCACCGGACTGGCCATGGCCAGCTTCCTCCTGCAGCCGGGCCGCCAGCCGGCCGATCCGGCGCCCGCCGGGATCGACAAGGCCGAGGCCTTCCTGCTGAAAAACGTCCAGCCCGACGGCGGCATTTACGTCAAGGCGCGCGCCAACTACAACACCTCGCTGGCCCTGATGGCGCTTATGCTCCGTCCCAAGCTGGAGAACGAGCAGGTCCTGCTGGCGGCCCGCCGCTTCATCATCGGCCAGCAGAACGATTTCGACGCCAAGGGCGCCCAGGACAACCCGTTCGACGGCGGGGTCGGCTACGGCACGCCGAAACCCGGCATCCCCGCCCACGCGGACCTTTCCAACACGCATTTCGCACTCGAGGCCCTGTACTATTCCCAGGCCCTGCTGGCCGACAAGGGGGATGCCGGCAAGAACGAGCCGCAGCTCAATTTTGCCGCCGCCATTCAGTTCATCCAGAACTGCCAGAACCGCCCGGAAACCAACAAGGCGCCCTGGGTCAGCACCGATCCCAAGGATGCGGGCGGCTTCATTTACAGTCCCGGAGAGACCCGCGGCGGCGAGACCAAGACGGCCGACGGCCGCACGGCCTTGCGCAGCTACGGCAGCATCAGCTACGCCGGCCTGCTCAGCTTCATCTATGCGGGGATCGACAAGAGCGACCCGCGGGTGCAGGCGGTCCTGCAGTGGCTGAGCGAGAACTACACGCTGGATGAAAACCCGGGCCTGGGCGCCGAAGGGCTTTATTATTACTACCACACCATGGCCAAGGGCCTGGCCATCGCGGGCGTCGACTTTCTGAAGACCAAGGACGGCCGGGTGATCGACTGGCGCGCCGATCTCGCCGCCAAGCTGCTCAACCTGCAGCAGGGGGACGGCTCCTGGGCCAACCGCACCGGCCGCTGGATGGAAAGCGACACGACGCTGACCACCTGCTACATGCTGATGGCGCTGGCGCGGATTCACGAGAGCCTGTGAACGGCGGCGGGCAGGGCAAATCCCGCGGGATGGATGCGTTCACTTGAACTCCGGCGGCGTAATCCTACCCTGCCGACTCCGCATGCCGAAAAAAACCGCCCCCAAGCCGTCACCCGCCGTTTCCGCCGAGGTCATCCAGGTCCGGGGTGCCCGGCAGAACAACCTGCGCGGCATCGATCTCGATCTGCCGCTTGGCAAACTCTGCGTCGTCACCGGCCCCAGCGGCTCGGGCAAGTCTTCCCTGGCCTTCGACACGATCTACGCCGAAGGCCAGCGCCGGTACGTCGAGACGTTCTCGCCCTACACGCGCCAGTTCTTCGAGCGCATGGACAAGCCGCAGGTGGATGCCATCCACGGCATCCCGCCCGCCATCGCCATCGAGCAGGTCAACAACATCCGCTCCACCCGCAGTACGGTCGGCACGATCACCGAGATCAACGACTACCTGAAGCTGCTGTTCCCGCGCCTGGCCGAGGCCAGTTGCCCGGAGTGCCGGCGGCCGGTGCGGCCGGAAACGCCGGAGAGCATCCAGACCGAACTCCTGCAGGCCTGCGCGGGCCGGCAGGCCCTGATCGGCTTCGGCGTGCCGGTGCCGCCCGGGACGCCGGTGGCGGACTTTTTTCCGTTCCTGCAGGCCCAGGGCTACCTGCGCGTCTGGCTCTATGGCGAAGCCCTGCGCACCGACGAACCGGAGCGGCTGAAAGGCCGCCAGCTGCCCGCAGTCGTGCTGGTCATCCAGGACCGGCTCACGCTGGAGGCGAAGAACCGTGCGCGCCTGAGCGAGGCCATCGAGGCGGCGCTGCGCTACGGCAAGGGCCAGGTCACGGCGGTGCTCGACGAGACGGAGCAGCGGTCGTTCTCGACCGACTGGCGCTGTGCCGACTGCGACCTCAAGCTGCCGGCGCCGACGCCCGGCCTGTTCAGCTTCAACAGTCCGATCGGCGCCTGTCCGAAGTGCAAGGGCTTCGGCCGCACCCTCGGCCTGGATCTGCGCAAGGCGATGCCCGACGAGTCGCTGAGCATCCACGGCGGGCTGGTGCGCGCCTTCACCGGCAGCACCTACCGCGAGAGCCAGGAGGATCTTGAGCGCGCGGCGATCAAGAAGGGCGTCAGCCTGGACACGCCCTTCTGCGACCTGCCGGCCGAGCACCAGAAGTGGGTGCTGGACGGCGAACGCCAGCCCAAACGCGGCGAGTGGTACGGCGTGAAGGGCTTTTTCCAATGGCTGGAAAGCCGCGCCTACAAGATGCACGTGCGCGTCTTCCTCAGCCGCTTCCGCGCCTACACGACCTGTCCGGATTGCGACGGCGGCCGCCTGAAAAAGGAGGCCTACCACTTCCGCGTCGGCGACCGCACCATCGCCGACCTGTGGAACCTGCCGGTCACCGACTTGCTGCCCGCCGTGCAGTCCTGGCCCGTCGCCGGTCACGACCAGGCCGCGCGCCTGCTGCGCGACGAGATCGCCAGCCGGCTCAGCTACCTCGACCGCGCAGGCCTCGGCTATGTGCATCTCGACCGCCAGACGCGCACCCTCAGCGGCGGCGAGCTGCAGCGCGTCAACCTGACCACCTGTCTGGGCGCCTCGCTGGTCAACACGCTGTTCGTGCTCGACGAGCCGAGCATCGGCCTGCATCCGCGCGACACCGGCCGCCTCGTCGGGGTCATGGAAGGCCTGCGCGACAAGGGCAACACGCTGCTGGTGGTCGAGCACGAGGAGTCCGTCATCCGCGCCGCCGACCACGTCGTCGAGATCGGGCCCGGACGCGGCGACCAGGGCGGCACGCTGGTCTACAGCGGTTCGCTGACCGGTCTGGAGAAGCTCAAGGGCTCGCTCACCGCCGACTACCTGACGGGGCGCAAGCGCGTGCCGGTGCCGGCGCAGCGGCGCCCGGTCAGTCTGGCGAAGGGCAGGGCCCTGGCGGTGCGCGGCGCCCGCCAGAACAACCTGAAAAACCTCGATGTCGACCTGCCGCTCGGCGTGTTCTGCTGCGTCACCGGCGTTTCCGGCTCCGGCAAGAGCACGCTGGTGCACGAGGTCCTGCACCGCAACCTCCAGCGCCTGCGCGGCGAGGTCTGCGAGGACGAGCCGGGCCGCGTGAAGTCGATCAGCGGTCACGAGGCGCTGAGCCAGGTGGTCATGGTCGACCAGTCGCCGCTGGCGCGCACGCCGCGCAGCACGCCGGCGGTCTACGTCGG
>CAYYJK010000334.1:0-4040 GCA_964472185.1 uncultured Prosthecobacter sp. | reverse complement strand
ATGCATCTCGTGCTCAAGGACGGCCGCAACCTGCACGCCCACAAGCGCCCGGACCTCGAACGCTTCTTCCCCACCCGCGTGCGCCTGACCCTGATCCAGGTGTCCAAAGGCTCGACCTACGACCCGACGCAGGTGCCGGGCCTGCCTTGAGGTGCACTCACAGGGGCTGCGCCGCCAGCCAGTCGAGCCGGCGGCGCAGCTTCGCCTGGCGCGCGGCGTCGGGATTCGGATAGAGGATCGGGTACCAGGCGCTCATCACCGCCGCGCGGCCGGTCAGGCTGGCGTGCAGCGCCCGCTCATCGACCGGGCCATAGGCCTCACGGATCGCCGCGACCGCGGCCAGATCGCCGTCGAGAATCCAGGCGTTCCACAGGACCGAGGCGAGATCCCACTCCACCGGGCCGGCAAAGGTGTCCTCCCAGTCGGTCCAGAGCAGGCCGCGCGTGGTGTTCATCGCGTTGCCCGCATGGGCGTCGCCGTGCAGCGGCTGCGCCGGGTGCTCGCCCAGCACCTGCACGGCGGCTTCGAGATGCCGGCGCAGCAGCCGCTGCTCGGCCTCGGGGAACAGCGCACGAGCGTCGAGGATGGCGAGGCTCTCGGTGAGGATCGCCAGCGCCGGCAGCGGCTCCGGGAGGCTGCGCAGCGCCTCGTGGCACAGGCGCAGCGTGCGGCCGATCTCGGCGGGCTCGGGCTCGGCGTCGACACGGGTGACGAACTCCCAGAAATTGAGCGGAAAACCCAGGTGCTCATGCGGTCCCGGCGGCAGGTCCGGATGCAGCGGGATCACCGGCGCTCCCGCGCGCGTCAGGTGCCGGGCCAGGGCCGTCTCGCGCGCGAACCAGGCCGTGCCCTGGCGCGGGCCGTCGCGGCCCTGGACGACCCGCGCGACCAAAGTTTCGGTCAGGCGCACCACCAGCGTGTGGCCGTTCTGCAGGATCTCGCAACGGTCGGGCGTGAGGCCGTAAGCGCGCACGGTTTCGGTGGCGGCACGGAGGGGAAGATCGAGGTCAGACATGGGCGGTTCGAGTCGCATCCCTACGCTTGGCCGCGCCCGCGGGCCAGCAGACACCATCGCGTTTTCCGCGCTCAGGCGGCCGGCTCCAAGGTCCGGCTGGCCAGCAGCCCGCTCATCACGTGCTCAAGCTCGGTTTGGAAGCAGTTCCGCAGGGCCTCGGCGCCGATGCCCAGCCCGGCTTTGCCCAAGGCCTCCAGCTGCTGCAGCGGCGGCAGCAGCGCTGTGAGCCCGAGCATGGCGCTGGCCGTCACGCAGCGGTGCGCCACCCGCTGCAGGCCGTCGCCGTCGCCGCTGCCGATGGCGGTGCGCATGTGCTCGAGTTCGCGCTGCATCTCCTCCCGGTAGGCCTCCACCAGGCGGAGGTAGCCGGGCAGATCGCGGCGGGTGAAGTCCAGCAGGCGAGGCAGATCGACCGGCGGCCGCTCCCGCCGCAGCCGCTGGTCCAGCACCGGCCGCCACTTGGCAAACATGGCCGCCAGGGCCGGGGCGGAGAGCGGTTTGGAGAGGAAGTCGTCCATGCCGGCGCCGAGGCATTCCGCCACCTCATCCCGCAGGCTGCTGGCCGTCAGGGCAATGATCACCGGCTGCCGCTCCGGCGGCAATTCCGCGCGGATCCGCCGCGTCGCCTGCAGGCCGTCCATCTCGGGCATCTGGCAGTCCATGAACACGAAGTCGTAGGTCCGCTGGTGCAGGGCTTCGAGGGCCAGGCGGCCGTTCTCGACGATGTCCGGCCGGCAGCCCAGGCGCTGAAGATAGCCGCCGGCCACGATCTGGTTGATGGCCTGATCCTCCGCCACCAGAACCCGGCACGCGGCGGCCTCGGCGAGTGCGCCGGCCGACGGCGCACTGCCGGCCGGGGCCGGTTCCGACGCCGCGCGCAGGGGCAGGGTGAAAAAGAACGTGCTGCCTTCGCCGGGACGGCTGCGAAGTCCCATGGTGCCCCGCATGAGTTCGACCAGCTGCTTGGAGATCGCCAGGCCCAAACCGGTCCCGCCGAAGCGGCCGGCCGTGGCGCTATCCGCCTGGGTGAAAGCGCCGAACAGCTTCGCCTGGTCCGGCTCGCTGATGCCGATGCCGGTGTCGCTGACCATGAAATGCAGCGTCACCTCCTGCGGGCTGCCGCCCAGCTTCATCACATCGACCTTCACCAGGCCCTGCTCGGTGAACTTCATGGCGTTGCCCATCAGGTTGAGCAGCACCTGCCGCAGCCGCCCGGCATCGCCCGCCACCGACAACGGCACGTCCGGCTCGAGGTTCACGACCAGCGCGACCTCCTTGCCCGCCGCCTGCGCCTCGATCGTCTGCTTGGCGTCATTCAGCATGGCGTCGAGCCGGAACACCGTCTCGCGCAGCTGCATCTTGCCGGCCTCCAGTTTCGAGAAGTCGAGTATGCCGTTGACGATGTCCAGCAGCGCCTCCGAGCTCCTGGAAACACCTTCCGCCAGCCGGCGCTGGTCGCGGTCCAGAGCCGTGTCGAGCAGCAGGTTCGACATGCCGGCGATGCCGTTCATCGGCGTGCGGATCTCATGGCTCATGGCCGCCAGAAAGCGCGCCTTGGCTTCATGCGCCGCCACGGCCTGATCCCGTGCGTCGCCGAGCTCGTGCAGCAGGCGCCGGTGTTCCAGCAGCAGCACCACCTGCTGGGACAGCACCCGCAGCGCCTCGAGCTGCCCCGCATCCAGCCGCCGCGGCCGGCGGTCGACGATGCAGAGACTGCCAAGGGACAGCCCGGCCGGCGTCAGCAGCGGCGCGCTGGCGTAAAAGCGCACGCCCGCATCGGCCAGCACCGCCGGATGATCGTGAAAGCGCGCGTCCCGGCTCGCATCCTCAATGACCACCACCTCCGGCCGTTCGAGGAAATGGGTGCAGAAGGATTCGTTGCGCGGCACCTCCGTGATTTCCAGACCCGTCTGCGCCTTGTACCACTGCCGGCGCTCGTCGATGAGCCCGATGATGGCGACCGGCACCTGGCAGATGCTCGAAGCGAGGCGCGTCAGATCGTCAAAGGCCTTCTCGCTGGGCGTGTCGAGAACCCGGTAGCTGTGCAGCGCCTGCAGCCGACTGGACTCGTTGGCCGGGATGCCAGGAATGTTCATGGCGGATGGCGATGGCGGTTGAATCCCACACGGGCCTGTCATCGTACGGAATGACAGCGCCGGCAGACGGAGTCGTCAAGCGCGTGGGCCACGCGAAGCGCAAATAAAGGAATTCCGTAGCCGCCAACGGGGAGCCGTCGTCCCTGGCAGCCGCCGCGTTCCCGGCGCGGCCTCACACTTCGAAGCGCTGCTTCACCGCCAGCGGTGCGCCGCACATGACGCAGCTGCTGCGTTTGGAGTTGGTCCTCGCCGAGCACTGGGGACAGTCGGTGATCTGGGTCTGCATGCGGCCATCGGTCGTTCCGTCGCGGAGGTCCACCTCGAGGATCTTGGCCGCCAGCTCGTCCTCGGTCAGCGCGCAGCGCTCGCGCAGCAGCTCCCACATCGCCTGCGAGGCCAGCGCCAGCCGGTCGAGCCGCCGCTGCAGGCGCGCAAACTCGGTGACCACGGCATCGGCTTTGCTCTCGGCCGCACGCGCCTCCTGCTCGGCGTGGCGGATGCGGCCGTCCTGCTGAAGGTCCCAGATGAAGTCCATGGGCCGATTCTGCCTGTAGCCGGCCCGCCGGCGAGGAGAAAAACGCGCGGGCGTCGGAATCGGCGGCCTCAGCCCTGCCGCTCGCAGGACGTCACCCGGGCGCCGCTTTCCCGCGCCTGCCAGGTCACGCGCCAGCCGGCGATCTCGGTGGCGTACGCGCGCGCCGAATCGCCGTGGTAGGCCGGCTGCGGCTGCTGCGCCAGCGACTGGTCGATGATCGCCCGCACCTCCGCCGGCGCCGCGCTGGCGCAGTCCCAGACCACCGGCACGGGCGGCGGCGGTTCGTCGGCAAAGCCGCTGCGCGCCGCGGGCACGGCGTCGGCGTAGCGCACGTAGGGCTTGATGTCGAAGACCGGCGTGCCGTCCACCAGATCAACGCCCGAAACGAACAGGC
>CAYYJK010000333.1:0-4053 GCA_964472185.1 uncultured Prosthecobacter sp. | reverse complement strand
TCCAGTCGATCGAACCGTCGCGGTTGTGATCCTTCAGGCCGCCGCGCGGCACCCGGGTCTTGCCGGGCGCCAACTCGCGCTTCAGGAAGGCGCGCTTCTCCTCGACGCTGGTCAGGCCGACGTCGTCCGCGATCCACTGCGGATGCTCGCGGATGTCGAGGTCGGCCACCTTGCGGCGCGTCGTGGCCGCGACGTAAACCCGCCCGCGCTCATCGACCGTGCAGGCCACCGGATCCGGCACGTTCAAATCGCCGGACCAGCGGTGCAGGGTGAGGTCGGCGGCGGCGGCCGCGTGGACGACAAGGAGCAGGAACAGGAAGCGCATGGGGTGGACCGCACTCCTGCCCCAAAACCGGCGGTTCGGCAACCGCCCGGCTAGCGGCTGGGCGCCGCGATGCGGAACCGCCAGGGCCGGCCCGGCAGCAGGATCCGGCCGCGGCCGGGCTCGAGCACTTCGACCCGGCCGTCCCGCCCCAAGGACCACCCCGTCCAGAGCTCGCCATCGAGGCTCGCTTCGATGCGCCAGTCCGGCGCAGCCCAATCCGCCGGGTGACGGAACTCGAAGCCCTGCCCCGCCGGATCGTCCGGCAGAGGGTTCAGGAAGGTTTCGGGGATCGCGTCGCCATCGAGATCGAGCCCGACAGGATCGGCTGGCGGCGCCATCCACGGTCCAGCATCGTCCGCTCCGTTTTCCGGCTGGCGCACGAACACCAGCTGGTCGAGCCGCGCCGGATCGCCGTTCACGGTGACGAGGCGCAGGTCGGTGAAGTCCGCCGGCAGGTCGTACGTCCGGAACTCCGGTGCCGACACCCGCAGACATGCGGACACGGAGCGGCCATCGCGCCGGACACCGGTGAAGTTGACTTCAGCCTCTCCGCCCAACGGCCGGCGGCCGGGCGCGAGATCGACCGCGAGCAGACGGAAGCCGCCGCCGCCGGCACGCGTCACCTGCAGCGGCGCCGCATCGCCACGCAGCTGCAGGCAGGCGCCGGCGGTCATGGTTGCGGCGCCGAGGCGCAGCAGGCCGTCCGGCGCTTCGAAGCGCAGCCCGGCCTCCTCATGCCAGGCATCGCCGCGCTGCAGTCCGGGTGCGGGCGCCGACGCTTCAAATCCGGCCGCCTGCACCGGCCAGCCGGTCACGGCGGCCCCGGTCAAATCGACCGTGAGCGGCGCCGCGGACAGCTCCGGCACCGAGATCTGCAGGCGCTCACGCCAGACACCGGCCTGCGCCGGCAGGAACCGGCAGGGCAACTGCAGGCTCTGCCCCGCCGGGAGAATCAGCGGCGTGTCCGGCAGGCGGAACTCCGGCGCGGAACTCCGGCAGACGAGGCTCAGGCTGCGGCCGCCGGGATTGGTCAAGGTCAGGGTTTGCACGGTCGACTCCCCCACCCGCGTCACGGGAAAAGCCCAAGACGGCACCGGCGCCAACAGGTCCGCCTGCAGGTGCAGTTCCAGGCCGACCGCCGCCGCGTGGCGGTTGGCAGCGGCGCTCGGCGGCTCGGCAGCCGATTCTTCCACCCCGACCGGCAGGAGGCCGGTACCGCGCACCGGCACGGCGGTCTGGAGCGTGTCCAAAGCCGGGCTGATCCAGGTCAGGTTCGTTGTCTGTTCACCCACTGTTTCTGGCGCAAAGCGCACCCCGAGGTGGCGGCTCTCGCCGCTCTCCAGAACGAAGGGCGCCGCCGCTTCCGGCACCGACCACCCCGGCCCGGCGCCGGCGACCCCTTCGATGCGCAGCCCGGCATTGCCGGTGTTGTGCAGTACCAGCGTCCGGGTCAGCGCCTGCCCCAGCGGCACGGCCGGAAGTTCAAGCCGCGCCGGCGCCACCGCCAGCACGCCACCGCTGGCGACGTCCAGCGCCACCGGCAGCTCCAGAACCGGCGTCGCCGGTGCGTCGCCGCGCAGGCTGACGGTCGCGGTGTGGCGGCCGGCGGCCAGGCCGCGCGTGTCGACTTGCAGCGCCATGATCGCGCGGCCGCCGGCCGGGCTGCGGCCCTCGGCGGTCAGCACGCTCAGCCAGGGCACCGCGGCATCGTGGACGATGTGGACGAGGAAGTGGTCCAGAAGGCGCGCCGCCTGCGCCTCGCTGACGGCGCCGTTGGCGGCAAACACCAGCGCATAGAGCCGCCCCGCAGCGGGCAGACCGCTGACCGAGTGATCGTCGCGCGCGGGATCGGCGGAAAAACTGTGCGCGAGCGCGGCGTGGTCGGGCACCACGAGGAGGTGGTTCACCGACGGCCGCGACCCGCCGTGCACGGATTTGAAAAAGCCCGTGTAGCCCTGCCGGCGCAGGACGCTTGCCGAGACTTGCCGGCCGGTTCCCGTGCCGAGACCGCCGCTGATTCGGAACTGGGTCGGAGCCGCCAGGTCCGCGGCGAACACAAACAGCCCGGGGTGCTTGCGCGTGAAGTAGCGGCTGGCGGCGCCCAGGCTGGCATGCCGGGCCGGCACGCCGTTGGAGTAGGCCACCAACTGGCCGCCGTTGAGGTTGGTGGAAATCAGGTTGCCGGCCTGATACAGCCCGCCGCCGCCATCCTGAATGCTGTACCCGCTGCTGCCCTCGCTGAAATCGAAACGGTCGGGAATGAGGGCCGTGAGACCGGCCTGGCGCGCATCCAGGCGCTGCAGCACCTGCTCGAGGCTGCCCGCAGTGGACGGCGCTCCCACGGGCTGGTTGAGCTCGGCCTGCCAGAACAGATCGCGGCCGCCGTCGTTGACGACCTCGAACTCCCGGCGCAGCACCTGGCCGGGCAGCAGACTTTCTGACCAGGAAGCGGGTCGCAGCGCCATCGCCGGCGGCACGATCACCTCGGCCGTGACGGGAATCTCCACCCAGGTCGTGACGTTGCCGCGTGTGCGCAGGCGCAGCTTGCCGGCAAAGTCGCCGGCCTGCGCCGGCCTGAACAGGGCGGTCAGCGACTGCCTGGCCAGCGGCTCCTGGCGGACCGTGCCGGCCGGCCACTGGCACTGCAACTCCGGCGACGAGGCCGTGACCGCCAGGATGTCCACCGGCCGGGAACCGCGATTGTCGAGCTGGAAAGCCAGCAGGCGCTCCTCGCCGAGCAGCATCGGTCCGAGATCCAGGCGCTCCGGCAAGGCGCGCAGATGACCGCGATCCGGAACCTGCAGCACCACCGGCACCCGCACCTGCAGGAAGGGCGGCGTGCGGCTGGTCACCAGCAGCTCAATCCGGTGCCGTCCGGGCGGCAGCGGATTGCTGTCGACGCGCAGGGTCAGCTCGGTGCTCTCGCCCCCGGCGAGACGGGCCGCCCAGGCGCCGTTCGGCAGCCATTCCGGCCAGCCGCCGACCGCCTGCAGTTCCCAATCCAGCACGCCACCGCCGGCATTGCGAATGCGCAGCGGCAGCTCCGCCGTGGCACCGGGCGCCAGGCTCAGTTGGAGCCGGGCCGGCTTCACTTCCAGGCGCGGCGCGCGCAGGCCCTGTCCCGCCACCGGCACATAGACGAAGTCCAAGCCAGCATCGGTCGCAAAAAGCAGGTAGCCCTGGGCGAGCCCCGCCTGGCGGGGCGTGAACTCGACCTGGATGCCGCGTGTGCCGCCCGCCGGCACCACCAGCGGCAGCGGCGTGATCACCCGGAAGCTCCGGTTCAGCGACACGACCGACTGCAGGGTGAACGCCGCCGCCCCGGCATTCGACAAGCGCAGCCACTGCCACGTCGTCTGGCCAAGGAAGACGTCCGGAAACTCCAGCGGCAGCGGTTCAAACACCGGCACGGCGGCCGGAGTCACCCGCAGGCTGACCGGACGCGTGAGCAGCGGCGTATCCGGATCCTGCGACGTCACCTGCAGTTCCGCCACCAGGGTCTCCGGCGCGCGGGTTCCGGCGGCAAACGGCAGGGTCAGCGTGGTCCGCTCTCCCGGCGCCAGCCGCCCCGAAGTGTTCTGCACCTGCACCCAGTCGTCCGCGGTCCCGAAGGGGAACCGCATCCGGGCCGCAAACACCAGCTCGCCCTGCCCGCGGTTCTCGAGGCTGAAGCTGCGGCTCAGCGACTGCCCCTGGCGCAGGCTGACGGCCAGGTAATCGGGTTTGAG
>CAYYJK010000332.1:0-4090 GCA_964472185.1 uncultured Prosthecobacter sp. | reverse complement strand
GTGCCGGCAGCTGGCCTTCCTCATGAATGTAGGCGTACTCTTTCATCCGAAGCCGAACTATTTCACGGCCTGCGGCGGATGAACAGGGCAATTCCGGCACCCGCCGCAAATTTTTTGCACGGTCGCATTCAGGTGCCGAACAGGCGGTCGCCGGCGTCGCCCAGCCCAGGCACGATGTAGCTCTGATCGTTGAGTCCCTCGTCGACGGCCGCGGTCACCACGCGCACTTCGGGATGCGCCTGCTGCAGGCTGGCGAGTCCGGCCGGACTGGCGACGACGCAGACGAAGTGCAAGCGGTGGGCGCCGGCCTGCTTGAGCTGCTGCACCGCCAGGCAGGAGGTGCCGCCCGTGGCCAGCATGGGGTCGAGCACGAACACGTCCGCGGCCTCCAGGCCGGCCGGCAGATTCGCGTAATAGGGCATCGGCTGCGCCGTCGCCTCGTCGCGCCGGATGCCGACGTAAGCCACCGCCGCCTCCGGAACCAGCGGATGGATGGCCTGCTGCAAGCCGAGGCCGGCGCGCAGGATGGGGGCGAGCACGATGGGTCGCACCAGTCGAGTGCCCTGCGTCGCCGCCAGCGGCGTCCGGATCGGCACGGACTCGGTGTCCAGGTGGCGCGCCGCTTCGACAAAAAGGATCTCCGCCAAGCGCTGCAGGTGCCAGCGGAACTCGGCCGAAGGCGTCGCCGCCTTGCGCATGGCGGTCAGGTGGACTTGGGCAAGCGGATGCGAAACAATCAGCGGCGGCTGCATGCGCCCAGTCTGAGGGCAGCAGCCGCCTGCCGGCAAGCGCAGACTTGCCGAACCCCGCGCCTCACGACCGCTTGCCGCCGCGCCTTGGCTTGCCGTAGCTCACCTTCTTCGGGGCCGGCAGGGCGCCGCCGTCGTCGGGATTCAGCCCGGCCCGCTTCTTCAGTTCGCGCACCTGGTCGCGCAGCAGGGCCGCACGTTCGAACTCCAGCTTGGCGGCAGCCTCGGCCATCTCCCCTTCCAGCTCGCGGATCACCTCGGTCACGGCGTAGTCGCCGCCGCCCTCGCGGACGACGCTCTCCTCAAGCTCCTGCGCCTTGCCCAGGACCTGCAGGGACTCCTGGACCGCGCGGCGTACGCTGCGCGGCGTGATGCCGTGCTTGGCGTTGTAGTCGGTCTGCACCTGGCGGCGGTAGCGGCTGATGTTGAGCAGGGCCTGGATGCTCTGGGTCTGCTGGTCGGCAAACAGCACCACCTCGCCGTCGAGGTGGCGGGCCGCGCGGCCGGCAGTCTGGATGAGCGAGGTCTCGCTGCGCAGGAAGCCCTCCTTGTCGGCGTCGAGGATGCACACCAGGCTGACCTCCGGCAGGTCGAGCCCCTCGCGCAGCAGGTTGATGCCGACCAGGACGTCGCAGTCGCCCTTGCGCAGGCTGCGCAGGATCTCGACGCGCTCGATGGCGTCGATGTCGCTGTGCAGGTAGCGCACCTTCAGGTTGAGATTGCGCAGGTAGTCGGTCAGGTCCTCGGCGGTGCGCTTGGTCAGGGTGGTGACAAGCACGCGCTGGCCCTTCTCGATGCGCTGGCGGCAGAGTTCGATGGTCTCGTCGATCTGGCCCTGCAGCGGCTTGATCGTGATCACCGGATCGAGCAGGCCGGTGGGGCGGATGATCTGCTCGACCACCAGCGGCCGCCCGCGGGTGGTGACGTCGAACTTGTCGACGCTCTGCGCGCTGCCGCTGACCCGCACGGCGACGCCGGGCTGGGCCGCAGGCACCCCCTCCTCCGCGCCGACGCGCTCGCGCTTGTGCGGAATGTAGCCGGTGTTGCCGACCACGCTGTTCTCGATCTCGAACCGCGCGGGCGTGGCGCTGACGTAGACGAGCGAGCCGACGGCGTCCATGAACTCCGGAAACTTCAGCGGCCGGTTGTCCAGGGCGCTGGGCAGGCGGAACCCGTGCTCGACCAGGACGGTCTTGCGCGAGCGGTCGCCCTCGTACATGCCGCCGATCTGCGGAATGGTGGCGTGGCTTTCATCGATCAGGCAGAGGAAGTCGTCCGGGAAGAAGTCCAGCAGCGTGCCCGGCGTCGCCCCGGGCTCGCGGCCGGTCAGGTGGCGGCTGTAGTTCTCGATGCCCTGGCAGAAGCCCATCTCCTGCATCATCTCGATGTCGTGCTCGGTGCGCATCTTCAGGCGCTGGGCCTCAAGCAGCTTGCCCTCCTTCTCGAACCAGGCCACGCGCTCCTCCATCTCGGCGCGAATCTTGACGACCGCCTTGCGCAGCTTGTCGCCGGGGGTGACGAACTGCTTGGCCGGGAACAGGGTGTAGCTGGCCATCTTCAGGGTCACGTGGCCGGTCAGCACGTCGACCGCGCTGATGCGCTCGACCTCGTCGCCGAAGAACTCGATGCGGATCGCCTCGCTGTCGAGGTAGGCGGGCACGATCTCGACGACGTCGCCGCGGGCGCGGAAGCTGCCGCGCTTGAGCTGGACGTCGTTGCGCTCGTACAGCATGTCGACCAGGCGGGTGAGCAGGGCTTCGCGCGACAGCGCCTGGCCGGCGTGCAGCGGCAGCATCATGCCCTCGTAGTCCTCGGGCGAACCCAAGCCGTAGATGCAGGAGACGCTGGCGACGACGATGACGTCGCGGCGTGTGATCAGGGCGCCCATGCTGGAAAGGCGCAGGCGCTCGATCTCGTCGTTGATGCTGCTGTCCTTCTCGATGTAGGTGTCCGTGCGCGGGATGTAGGCCTCGGGCTGGTAGTAGTCGAAGTAGCTGACGAAGTACTCGACCGCGTTGTTCGGGAAGAAGTTCTTGAACTCCGAATACAGCTGCGCGGCGAGCGTCTTGTTGTGGCTGAACACCAGCGCCGGCCGGCCGATCTCGGCGATGATGTTGGCCATCGTGAAGGTCTTGCCCGAGCCGGTGACGCCCAGCAGGGTCTGGTGGCGGTTGCCCGCCCGGATGGACTTCACCAGCTTGGCGATCGCCTGCGCCTGGTCGCCCTGGGGCGAGTATTCGGTGTTGAGCTGGAACGGGGACATGCGGAAAGGGAACGCTTCACCCCATTCTACCGGCCGGCGCAAAAGCAACTCCGGGAACCGGGTTTTGCGCCGGCAGCCTTGCCTTGCCCCGGCCGTCTGACGCAAACTGCCCCGCGGGTCCCGGCGCCGTTTCAAAAAAAAGCGCCGGGACGCTGAACTTTTCCGGGATGTCCGCCCACGCTGTTGATGAACTGCCCGTGTCCGAAGCCCCGCCATCCTCACTGCCCGCCGCCGGACCCGCCACCGCTGGGCTTGAAGGCCTGTTCGCCGACAGCGCCGCGGATCTTGCCCGCTACTTCACGCGCCGCCACGGCGCGGGCGAAACGGCGCGCGACCTTGTCCAGGAGACCTTCCTGCAGATGGCGCGCGGGCTGCAGGCCGGCCAGCGCCTGCACAGCGCGCGCGGCTACCTGTTTGGCATCGCCAGGCACCTCAGCCAGGCGGCCTGGGCCCGCCACCGCCGGGGCTGTGAAGTCACGCTCGACCCGGCCCTGCTGGACGTGCCGGCGCCGGAACCGGACGCCCGCGTCGCCGCCGCGCGCGAGACCATCGCGGCCCTGCCCGCGCTGCAGCGTGAAATCCTCGACCTGCGATTCAGCCAGGGGCTGTCCTACGCCGAGATGGCCGCCGCCCTGGACATTCCGGTCGGCACCGTGCGTTCACGCCTGCACCACGCCGTCGCCGCCGTGCGCCGCCGCCTGAACGATGAAGAAGATTCCGCCACGCCCCCAAGCCGATGAATGCCGACTCCCTGCAAGCCCTGATCATTGACGAGCACTGCGGCGAACTGCCGCCGGAAGTGGCGGACCTGCTGGCCGCCCACCTGGCCCGCGACCCGGAAGCGCGAGCCGAAGCCGAACGCCTCCGGCAGGCGCTCGGCCTGACCCGGCAGACCGTGCAGCAGCACCCGGAACTGGTGCGCGGCCTGGTGATGGAGCCGCCGGCGCGCCGCTGGCGCACGCGCTGGCCGGAGTCCTGGCTGGCACGGGCGGCGCTGCTCGCGCTGCTCGGCTCGCTGACGGCGGCGGCCGGGTTCCTGGCCGGCCGCATGCCCGTGACCCTGGCCAAGACCGTCCCG
>CAYYJK010000331.1:1721-4154 GCA_964472185.1 uncultured Prosthecobacter sp. | reverse complement strand
TCGCTGTTGCCGCCGCCAATGCCGTTGAGGTCGTCGCCCAGATGCCGGCGCTGGCGAAACGACCGGGCGTTGTAGGTCAGCGCCCCCTGCTCGGAGCCGAGCGGCGCGTCGAAACGCACGGCCAGCGGCAGGCGGGCGATCTCGACCGCGCTCAACCGCAGGAAGGCGGGATCGAAGGGCGGCGCTGGCCGCAGGCCGTCCCGGAGCCCCAGCGCCTGCCAGAGCAGCCCGCCGCAGGCGCCAAGCAGAGCCGTCAGCAGCAGCCATTGGCCAAAACGCAGCATGCGGCAGCAAAATGCCAAATGCCGGCGCCGACAAGCGTGGCGAGCTTGCATCCAGTCTCAATTAGCTCTAGTTTGTCTCAATATGGATGCACGAGTGAAAGAGCGCCTGGAGGATCATCTGGCGGCCACGGGCCTGCGGCGGACCAAGCAGCGTGAAACCATCGTCGAGGCGGCCTTCGCCACCGACGACCATTTCAACGCCGAGGAGCTGCTGGAGAAGGCGCGCAAGCTCGACCGGACGGTGTCCCGCGCCACGGTCTATCGCACCCTGCAGCTGCTGGTGGACTGCGGGCTGCTGCGCGAGGTCGACCTCGGCCGCGACCAGACCTACTACGACCCCAACTTCCTCGACAAGCCGCAGCACAACCACCTGATCTGCCTGGACTGCGACCGCGTGGTCGAGTTCGAGGACGAGCACAGCGGCCTGCTGCACGACTGCATCACGCGCCGGCTCGGCTTCCAGCCGCAGATGAAGGCGATGCGCATCGAGGCCCACTGCGACGAGTTCGCCCGCAGCGGGCACTGCCCGTACAAGACCGAACGGGAGAAAGAGCAGGCGCACTGAGTTTCGGTGCCGGCGGCGGCGGAGCGTGCGCAGGGTTGCATCCGCACGCATCTCCGCTAGGCTCCGCCCCCCGAACATCATGTGGAAAGGCCGTTTTGCCCAAGAAACCAGCCGGCTCGTGCAGGCTTATGGAGAGTCCGTGTCGTTTGACTGGCGCCTGTACGCCCACGACATCCGCGGCTCCATCGCCCACTCCAAGGGCCTGCTGAAGGCGGGCATCCTCACCGCCGAGGAGCAGGCGGCGATCGAGCAGGGCCTGCTGGCCATCCGCGACGAGATTGAAAGCGGCAACTTCGAGTTCAAGGAGTCCCTCGAGGACGTGCACATGAACATCGAGTCCGAGCTGACCCGCCGCATCGGCCCGGCCGGTGCCAAACTGCACACCGCGCGCAGCCGCAACGACCAGGTCGCCACCGACGTCCGCCTGTACACCCGCGACGCCGTCAACACCATCGTCGGCCTCATCGTCGAACTCCAGCGCGCCCTGGTCGAGGCGGCCGAGCGCAGCGGCCAGGCCGTGGTGCCCGGCTACACCCACCTGCAGCGCGGCCAGCCGGTGCTGTTCGCCCACCACCTGCTCGCCTACGTCGAAATGCTCGAGCGCGACGCCCACCGCCTGCTCGACGCCGGCGACCGCCTCAACGTCATGCCGCTCGGCTCCGGCGCCCTGGCCGGCTCCACGATCATCCTCGACCGCGAGTTCATCGCCGACGAGCTCGGCTTCGGCGCCGTCAGCCAGAACAGCATGGACGCCGTCAGCGACCGCGACTTCGTCGCCGAGGTGCTGTTCGGCATCGCCCTCTGCGGCGTGCACCTGTCGCGCCTGAGCGAGGACGTCATCCTCTGGTGCAGCGCCGAGTTCGGCTTTGTCAGCCTCAGCGACGCCCACACCACGGGCTCCAGCCTGATGCCGCAGAAGAAGAACCCGGACGTCGCCGAACTGACGCGTGGCAAGTCCGGGCGGCTGGTCGGCAACCTGATGGCCCTGCTGACCCTGCTCAAGGGCCTGCCGATGACGTACAACCGCGACATGCAGGAGGACAAGGAGCCGCTGTTCGACTCGATCGACACGATCCAGGCGGCGCTGGCCGTCTTCGCCGAAATGATCGCCGGCATGGAGGTCAACGAGACGCGCACGCGCGCCGCCACCGCCGACCCGATGCTGCTGGCCACCGACCTGGCAGACTACCTGGTCAACCGCGGCGTGCCCTTCCGCCAGGCCCACGAGGTCATCGGCAAGCTGGTGGCCCACTCAATCGCCGAAAAGACCGCCTTCGCCGACATCCCCCTGGCCCAGTACCAGGAGTTCTCCCCGGCCTTCCAGGCCGACCTGTTCGCCTGCCTGAACCTGGAAACCGCCCTGGCCGCGCGCAAGGGCATCGGGGCGCCCTCGCCGAAGAACGTGGCGGCGCAGATCGCCGAGTGGAAGGAGGCGCTGTCGGAATGAACCGCCCGGGGGCCGAGTTCCCGCTGTTCCGCATCGAGAACCGCGACGGCTGGCAGCGCGTCTCGAGCGAGCGCGTCTTCGACCACCCCCATGTCAGCGTCGAGCGCGCCGAGTACCTGACCCCGAACCGGCGCACG
>CAYYJK010000331.1:0-1621 GCA_964472185.1 uncultured Prosthecobacter sp. | reverse complement strand
ACTGGAACCGCTCGGCTGGTTCCTGCCCTCGCAAGGTTTCACCGACGAGCACGTTTACCTGTTTCAAGCGAAGCCCGTGTGCGTTGCAGGCCGTCCGGAGCCGGATGGGAGCGAGCACATCAGCGACGTGCGCCTGGTCAGCCCGGGAGAACTGCGGAGGATGATCGCTGCCAATGAGATCACCAACGCCCTGACGCTGGCCCTGTTCGCGCGGATGGCGGCCAAGGGAACGATTTGAGGCCTCACCCCCTTTTCCTTCACCCCCCTATGTGGCAAGGCATCCTCACCAAAGTCTTCAAAGTCCGCGAGAAGGTCGCGATGAACCTCAGCAAGGAGGACGAGGAGAAGCCCTTCCTCGAGCACCTGGAAGACCTGCGCAAGATGATCGTCCGGATCGTCGTCACGCTCGTCTCCGCCACGATCCTGACCTTTTTCTTCTACCAGGAACTGTTCCAGGGCATCCACTACCCGCTCGTCCTGGCCGGTTTCGCCCAGTCCATTGAGGAAGCCAAGGGCATCCTGATCAACACCGACGTCGCCGGCCCGTTCATGATGGCGGTCAACGTCTCGCTCATCGCCGCGGTCATCCTGAGCTTTCCGCTGCTGCTCACCTTCCTGCTGCAGTTCATCCTGCCTGGCCTGCGCCCCAACGAGAAAAAGCTGCTGTTCCCGGTCATCGGCATCGGCGCCGGCCTGTTCCTCGGCGGCGCGGCCTTCGCCTACTGGCAGGTGCTGCCGCGCGCCCTGCAGTTCTTCGCCGAGTTCGCCGGCAGCCTCGGCGCCAAGCAGATGTGGACGCTGAGCGAGTACATCACCTTCACCACCCGCTTCATCCTGGTGTTCGGCATCGCCTTCGAACTGCCGATCATCGTCATGGCCCTGGTGAAGCTGGACTTCCTGAACTACAAGCTCATGAAGACCACCTGGCGGCACGCCCTGATCGCCATCACCCTGTTCGCCGCCGTCATCACGCCGACGCCCGATGTGCTGACCCTGCTGCTGATGTCCGGCCCGCTCTACCTGCTCTACGGCATCTGCGTGATCCTGGCCTACTTCATGGAGAAGAAGGACCGCGAAGCCTACCCCGAATACTACGCCGAGCTGGAGAAGGACCAGAAGGAGCTGGAGAAGGAAGTCGCCGACGACTGGGACAACGAGAGCTACAACCCCTGGTTCTCCGAGGAGGGCAAGGACGAGGAGGACGAATACGCCAAGCCCCGCGCCACCCCGTCCGCGCCGCCGCCGGAAGTGGAGAAGGCCGCCAACACCGTCGCCATGGCGGACGAGCCCTGGAACGAGGCCACCGGCGAGGACCAGGGTTCGGTCATGCCCGACGAACCGCCTGCGGATTCCCCGGCCGACGTCGCCGAGGAGCGCCTGGTCGCCGAAAAGACCACCGAGGAACTCGCCCGCGAGGACGAGGAGCGCAGCGGCAATCCGCCGGTCGCCTGACCGGCGGGGGGCGCCTGCCGCCTGAGCGGAGATTCGCTCAGGCGAAAACCGCGGCGATCACCTCGCCCTTGTCGCCGACCGTGAACGGCCGGTTGCTCGGCGACATGACGATCTGGTTGACGTCCATGCCGAGCGCGTGGCCGACGGTGCTGTGGAAGTCCTGGATGCT
>CAYYJK010000330.1:0-4155 GCA_964472185.1 uncultured Prosthecobacter sp. | reverse complement strand
GTCAACGACCAGGGCAAGGAGGCGATCAACTTCAACATCACCGTCAGCATCATCGTCCTGCTCTGCATGCTGACCGTCTGGCTCTTCGTGCCGATCCTTCTGCTCGTGGGTGTCGCCATTGCTTCGGTCGTGCTGATCATCATCGCCGCCATTCGCGCCAGCGAAGGCAAGGCCCACCGCTACCCCTTCATCCTGCGCTTGGTGAAATGACGAGGCCATGAGCCATCCCGATCCAGAACCGCCTGCGGTGAAGTCCTGGTGGACGGAACTCCAGGCCGTGGTCGACCTGATGCTCGATTTCTCGTTCGAGCGCTTCGTCACCCCGCGTCTGATCCGCCTGCTCTACGGGCTCAGCCTCATCGCGGCGCTGCTGGCCGCGCTCGCCTGGATGGTGGGCGGCTTCCGGGTCGGCCTGCTGTACGGCCTGTTCACCCTGGTGACGGGCCCCATCGCCCTGGTGCTGTACATGCTCGCGGCGCGGGTGGCGATGGAGCTGATCCTGGCCATCTTTCAGATCGCCGAACGCGTGCGCAAGGACTGACGCCGCGGCCCGCGCCGGGCCATGCCGAATGCGGCATCGGCGAATGCGCCGCCCGGGTCATGCGCCGCTGCGCCTGCATGGCATGGAAACTGCGAAAGGCGTGGGCATGGCCATGTCCCGTGCCGCCACTTCCCGTGCTCGCTCCGCCGCATTGCGACCGTCCGTGCCCGCCTGCCGGCGACCCGGTTTGCGGGCCGTCCGCCGCGGAGCCCGGGCGCGTGGTTCATGGCGGCGGCTCCGGGCTGGCCAGTCGCCCGGACCCCGAACCGCTTTCCCCCATGAAAACCCCCACTCCCCAGCATTACCTGATCGCGAGCGATTTCGATCAGACCCTCAGCTTCAACGATTCCGGCCTCGCCTTGAGCGAACTGCTCGGCCGCACCGGCTTCGAGGCCAAAGTCGCCGGCATGGCGCGCATGCACCTGGTCCAGCAGGGCGGCGAGCTCGCCTACCTGCTGCTGCACGATCCCGAGTACCGCGCGGTCCGCCGTGAGCACCTCGTCGAGACCGGCCGGCGCATCCGCCTGAAGTACGACATCGGCCGGCTGCAGCAGATCCTCGCCGCCGGCCTCGGCGGCCACCGCTTCACCTTCTGCGTCATCTCCGCCGCGCCCGAGGAGGTCGTGCAGTCGGCTCTGGACGGCATCGTGCCGCCGGAGAACATCTTCGGCACGCGCCTGAACTACGATCCCGTTTCCGGCGAGATCCGCTCGATCGAACGCGTCGCCGCCGGCTACGGCAAGGTCGCCGTGCTCGACCGGCTGCAGGCGCGCCTGCAGGTCAGCCCCGACCGCATCGTCTACATGGGCGACGGCAGTTCCGACCTGCACGTCATGCTGCACGTCAACCGGCGCGACGGCTTCACCATCGCGGTGTCGGAGAACCAGAGCATCGTGCCGGTCGCCAAGCGCACGGTGCTCAGCGACAGCGCCCTGAGCGTGCTGGTGCCGATCCTCGAGGACCTGCTCCAATGGAGCGCCGCGGACATCCGCGCCCTGTTCCAGGCCCACGGCATCGCTTTGCAGGACTGGGACAAAATCCGCACGGACCGGTTGACCCTGCAGGAAACGCCGGCCCAAGTGCCGCTGGGCCGCGCGGCATGAAGCACCAGCCATGACCAGTTCCTCCAGTTCCGGAGCGGAGGCGCCCCCGACGCAGCGGGCGCGCCGCGCCGTCGCCGTGCTGTTCTTTTTCAACGGCGCCCTGTTCGCCTCCTGGGCCTCGCGCATTCCGGCCGTGCAGGAGGCGCGCGGGCTCAGCCATGCCCAGCTCGGCCTCGCGCTGCTGGCGATCGGTTTGGGCGCCATCCTGGCCATGCCGCTCGCCGGCCTGTGGATCGCGCGCCAGGGCAGCCGCCGGGTCTGCCAGGTCACCGCACGGCTCTACGCACTCAGCTTGGTCGCCATCGTCCTGCTGCCGGGTCCCCTTGGCCTGCTGCTGGCCCTGCTCGGCTTTGGCGCCTCCCACGGCGCGCTCGACATCGCCATGAACGCCCAGGCGGTCGCGGTCGAGCGGCGCTATCCGCGGCCCATCATGGCCTCGTTCCACGCCCTGTGGAGCTTCGGCGGCCTGGCGGGCGCCCTGGCCGGCGCCGGTCTGGCCGCCCTCGGGCTGACGCCGGCGGTGCATCTGCTGGCCGTGACCGCAGCGCTCGGCCTCGGCCTCTGGCGGTTCCTGCCGGACCTGCTCGACGCGCCGCCTGAGCCTGCGGCCGCCTCCGGTGCCGGGCGGCGGGTGCTGCGCGGCGACCTGCTCGTGCTCGGACTCATCGCCTTCTGCATCATGCTGGGCGAGGGCGCCATGGCCGACTGGTCGGCCGTGTACCTGCGCCACCATCTCGGCAGTTCCGAAAGCTTGGCGGCGCTGGGTTATGCCGTGTTCTCGGTGAGCATGGCATTGGGCCGGGTCGGGGGCGACTGGCTGGCGCAGCGTTTCGGCGCCCTGGCCCTGGTGCGCCTGGGCGGAGCGCTCGCCGCCGTTGGCCTGGGGGCGGGCCTGCTGTCCGGACAGGTCTGGCTGGTGCTGCCCGGGCTGGCCGCCACGGGGCTGGGTTTTGCCAACATCGTGCCGCAGGTGTTCAGCAGCGCCGGGCATCGCCCCGGCGTCAACGCCGGCGCGGCCCTGGCCACCGTGTCCACGCTCGGCTACCTCGGGTTCCTGCTCGGGCCGCCCGCCATCGGCTGGACCGCCGAGTGGCTGGGGCTGCCCCAGGCGCTCGGTCTGGTGGTGCTGACCAGCCTGCTCGCCGCCGGCTGTGCAGGCGTGCTCCGGCCGCGGCGTTTCGCGCGCGCCGAGGCCGGCGCCTGAGTGCCCGCGGGCGCCGCCTCCCCAACGTTTTGTGGAGTAAAAAAGCCAGAAATCGCATAGCCCTGCGGCCTGAAACTGGAGTATGGCTCGGGCCTCATCCTGACGCCCTATGCTTGAGTTTTTCTCCGCCAGCACTCGAATGGTGAATTCCAGACGTGCCATCATGGAGTGCCTGGAAGCCGCGCTGGGCGCGGACACCCGCTGCGACCTGATCTTCATCCACGCGTCGATCGGGCACGACTACCAGGCGCTGATCGACCAGGCCCGGGCCCTGGCGCCGCAGGCGCGGGTGGTGGGCGCCTCGTGCTGCGGCGTGGTCGGAAGCGAGGGCGTCAGCGAGTCGATGAAGGACGTGGCTATCATGGCCGTCCGCGGTTCGGAGCTGGCGGTGGCGCATGTCGACGGGATCTGCGGCGACAATGCCTTTGAGAAGTCGGTCGAAATGGCCCGCCAACTGCAGGCCGCCCAGCCCGGCATCTCGATGATCTATTTCATGGCCTCCGGCATCGACATCGCCAATGACCGCTGCATCGCCGGTTTCGAGTCGGTCTTCGGGCCGGAGGTGACGGTCTTCGGGGCCACTTCGGCCGACAACATGCGCGGCGTGGCGAGCTACCAGATGGTGGACGACACCGTCTATGAGCACGGCGCCTGGGCGGTGGGCTTTGCCGACCCAACTCTGACGGTGGACACCCAGGCCACACACGGCTTCCTGGCGGTGGGCGAGCCGATGACGGTGACGCGCGCCGAGGGTACGCGGCTGCGCGAGCTGAACGGCCGGCCGGCCTGGCAGGAGTACTGCAGCCGGCTGGGGCTCGCCACGGACGCCACCTGCGGCGACTCCATTCCAATCGGCGCCCTGGCGGAACGGCTGCCGGATCCGCTGGCCGATGAGTATGGCAACACCCACATCCTGCGCGTGGTGACGCGCCGGGACGAGGATGGCACCATGCACTATGCGACTGAAATCGCCGAGGGCACCCGGCTTTGGCTGACGGTGCGCGACGAGGACCGCATCTTCGGCGACTTGGACCGGATGATGGCGCAGATGCAGGAGCGCGCCGGCGGCGCCAAGCCGGTCGCGGTGTTTCATGCCGACTGCCTGGCCCGCGGCCGCTTTCTCTTCAACCGCGTCATGAAGGAGGAGTTGGTCAGCCGCATGCAGTACCCGCTGAGCACGGACGGCGTGCCGCCGCCGTGGCTGGGCCTGTACGGATTCGGCGAATTTGCGCGCCTGGGCGGCCGGAACACGTACCACAATTACACGACCGCCATCTATGCCCTGCATCGCCAGCCGCCGGCGGCTG
>CAYYJK010000329.1:0-4157 GCA_964472185.1 uncultured Prosthecobacter sp. | reverse complement strand
GGGCTTCGCCGGTGGAGGTGACAAAGGTGGCGGTCGTGCCGTTTTCCCAGGCCAGGTAGGCGGTGACATTGTCCTCGACCTCGACCTGGTGGAAGCGGCCGAACTGGCAGAAGCCGCGCACGCGCTGGGGCATGCCGAACAGCCACTGGAACAGGTCCAGGTTGTGCGGGCACTGGTTCATCAGCACGCCGCCGCCCTCGCCCTTCCAGGTGCCGCGCCAGCCGCCGGTGGCGTAGTAGTAGTTGGTGCGGAACCAGTTGGTGACCTCCCAGTGCACGCGGCGCACCTGGCCGAGTTCGCCGCTGTCGATCAGGTCCTTGACCTTCTTGAAGGTGGCGTTGGTGCGCATGTTGAACATGGCCGCGAAGATCTTGCTCTTGTCGGTGTGGGCGGCGATCAGG
This sequence comes from uncultured Prosthecobacter sp., assembly GCA_964472185.1. GTDB lineage: Bacteria > Verrucomicrobiota > Verrucomicrobiia > Verrucomicrobiales > Verrucomicrobiaceae > Prosthecobacter. The sequence continues at coordinate 3,756 of CAYYJK010000329.1, read as the reverse complement.
CGTTCGCAGTCGGCCTTGTGCACCGAGATCGGCTTCTCGACCAGGACGTGCAGGCCGGCCTGCAGGGCCTCGATGCCGATCGTGGTGTGCGAGAAGTGCGGGGTGCAGATCAGGATGGCGTCGATGTGGCCGGAGTGGATCATCTTGTTGACGTCCGTGAACGGCTGCTCGCCCTCGAGCAGGGCCGGCAGGGTGCCGACGCTTTCACACAGGGCGGTGACGCGCAGGCCGGGCACTTTGCCGGCGCGGATGTTGTGAAGGTGGGCCTTGCCCATGTTGCCGAGGCCAACGATGCCGAGTCTGACGGTTTCCATAGAGGCGGCGAGCCTAGGCGGGGGGATTCTCGCGGTCAACCGGCTTGTCCCGGGCCGGCGGCGGGCGCTTCGCCCGGATTTGCCGTTGCAGGGTCCCGCGGTCCCGGCCATTGGCAGGGCATGGCATCCTCAGGCCCCCTTCTCGTCACCGGCGGCGCCGGTTACATCGGCTCGCACACCGTCCAGCACCTGCTGGAGCAGGGCGAACGGCTGATCGTCCTCGACAACCTGGTCTTCGGCCACCGCGAGGCCCTGCCCCTGGACCGGGTGATTTTTATCGAGGGTGACATGAGCGACGCCGCCCTGCTGGAGCGGCTGTTTGCCGAGCACCGGCCGGAGGCGGTGCTGCACTTCGCCGCGTTCGCCTACGTCGGCGAGTCGGTGACCGATCCGCTCAAATACTACCGCAACAACCTGGCGGCGCCGCTGGTGCTGCTGGAGGCCATGCAGCGGCACGGCTGCCGCCGCTTCATTTTTTCCTCCACCTGCGCCACCTATGGCAACCCCGTGCGGGTGCCGATGGACGAGGGCCATCCGCAGGCGCCGGTGAATCCCTACGGCGCCAGCAAGTGGATGCTTGAGCGCGTCCTGCGCGACTGCGGCAGCGCCTGGGGGCTGCAGTCCGTGTTCCTGCGCTACTTCAACGCCAGCGGCTGCGATCCCGAGGGCCGCATCGGCGAGGATCACGATCCCGAAACCCACCTGATTCCGCGCATCCTCATGGCCGCGGTCGGGGAGATCCCGGAGATCACCGTGTTCGGCACCGACTACCCGACGCCCGACGGCACCTGCATCCGCGACTACATCCACGTCTGCGACCTTGCGGCCGCGCACGGCAAGGCCCTGGACTACCTGCGCGCCGGCGGCGAGACCACGGCGGTCAACCTCGGCACCGGCCGCGGGTTCAGCGTCCGCGAGATCCTGCAGGCGGCCGAGGCCGTCACCGGCCAAACCATCCCGGTCAGCTACGGGCCGCGCCGCGCCGGCGACCCGCCGGAGCTGGTGTGCGATCCGGCCCGTGCCCGCGCCGTGCTGGGCTGGGAGGCCCGCCACCGCGACCCGCGCGGCCACATCGAGAGCGCCTGGAAATGGATGACCGGTCCGCGCCGGGGCCGCTACGGCGCCTGAGGCGGCTGGAATTTCGTTGACGGGCTTTTGCCGCCACCGGCATGCTGGCGGGATGAAACGTCTCCTGCTTGCCCTCGCCTGCCTGCTCGGCGCCGGTGCCGCCGCCGCCGCCGAACCGCACGTGCTGCGCGTACTCTGCTACAACATCCATTACGGCCAGGGCATGGACGGCGCGTACGACCTGCAGCGCCTCGCCGAGGTCATCAAGGCGGCCCAGCCCGACCTGGTCGCCCTGCAGGAGGTGGACGTCGGCGTGCGCCGGTCCGGGCAGGTGCACCAGCTGCAGCAGCTGGGGGAACTGACCGGCCTGACGGCGCGCTTTGGGCCAACCCAGCACTATGAAGGCGGCCTGTTCGGCAACGCCGTGCTGACCCGCCTGCCCATCCTCGACGAGCTCATCCAGCCGCTGCCCTACACGGAAGCGACGCCGGAACGGATGACCTATCCTCGCGGCGCGCTGGCCGTCACCGTGCGGGCGCCCGACGGCCGGCCGCTGCGCTTCATCAGCACCCACTTTCAGCACAACGTCGAGGAGGACCGCGTGGCCGAGGCGAAGGCGGTCAACGCCTTGTTCGCCGATCCGACGGACGGTCTGCGCACGATTCTCGCCGGCGATTTCAACGCCACGCCCGAGGCGGAGCCCATCCGGATCCTGCAGGAGCGCTGGCAGCACGCCATCGATGCCGCCCGCGCGCCCTCGGCGCCTTCGGTGCATCCGAAGTCCCGCATTGACTACGTTTTCCACCGCGGCGCCGCGGCTTTCCGCGTCATCCGCAGCGAAGTGCTGCCGGAGGCGATGGCCTCCGATCACCGGCCGGTCCTGGCGGTTCTCGAGCTGCGGCCGGCGGCCAAGTGAAAGCTCCGCCGTGCCGGCGAGTACCTAGGGCATGCACACGCGCCGCCTTCACCTCGGGCATCTTCTCGGCACGGCCGCCTGGGCCGCCTCCGGCCGAGCGCCTGCGGCTTCCGCCCGGCCCGCAGCCTCGGAACGGGTGACGCTGGCCGTTCTCGGCACGGGCAGCCAGGGCACGATCGACCTGCGCGGCTTCCTGCAGGATGAGCGCGTGCAGGTCGTCGCGGTCTGCGATGTCGAGCGCGAGAGCACCCGCTACAACCGGGCGTTCAAGGACGCCTTTGGCCGCGAGCCCGCCCGCCGCCTGGTCGACCGGCATTACGCCGAGCTGGCCGGCAAGTCCGGCAGCGGGCGCTTCTGCCAGGCGCATGAGGACTTCCGCGAGGTGCTGGCGCGTCCGGACATCGACGCCGTGCTGATCGCCGCGCCGGACCACTGGCACGTGCCGATGAGCATCCTGGCCGCGCGGGCGGGCAAGCACATCTACTGCGAAAAACCGGTGTCGTTCGCCGTGCGCGAGGGGCGGCGGCTGTGCGAGGAGGTGGCGCGTGCCGGCGTGCGCTTCCAGGTGGGCTCCCAGCAGCGCAGCGACCAGCGTTTCCGCATGGCCTGCGAGTTCGTGCGCAACGGCCGGCTGGGCAGGATTCAGCGGGTGACCATCGGGCTCGCCAGCCGCAACCGCGACAACAACCGCCACGGTGCGCACACCGCGCCGGCACCGGTGCCGGAGGGGTTGAACTACGACCTCTGGCTGGGGCCCTGTGCGGGCGACCTGCCGTTCTGTCCGGCGCGCCTGCACAGCAACTGGCGCTGGTTGTGGGCGCACGGCGGCGGCAACGTCACCGATTTCGGCGCCCATCACCTCGACATCCTGCAGTGGGCGCTGGGCATGGACGGCAGCGGCCCGGTCGAGTTTTGCGATCCGAAGCCGCAGTGGCCCGCCTCCGGGTCGTTTTACCAGACCCCGGAGTTTTTCTCCTTCCAGTTCCGCTACGCCAGCGGCGTCGAGGTGACGGTCACCGATGGCGATGCCAACCCCTCCGGCCTGCGGTTCGAGGGCGAGAATGGCCGCACGCTGTCCGTCACCCGCGGGGTCATCCGCTCCACGCCCGAAGCGCTGCTGCGCGAGCGCATCCGGCCCGGCGAAGTGAACCTGTACGCGAGCCGTTCGCACAGCGGCAACTTCATCGACTGCATCCTCGAGTCGCGCGAGACGGTCTGCCCGCCGGAGGTCGGCCACCGCAGCGCCACCATCGCCCACTTGGGCAACATCGCCCTGCGCACCGGCCGCGGCTTCCGCTGGGACCCGCAGACGGAAACGCTGACGGGCGACGCGGAGGCCGTGCGCCTGCTCGACCGGCCGTTGCGCGCGCCCTGGGACGTCGTCGGGCGGGACTGAACGCCGGGCCGCCGTGCAGGGAAAGCTTGCGGCCGTTTCGGGCGGCCGATAGGCTCGCCGGA
>CAYYJK010000328.1:0-4174 GCA_964472185.1 uncultured Prosthecobacter sp. | reverse complement strand
CCTGATCACGGGCATGCATCCGATCACCCTGGGCACCCAGCACCACCGCAGCAGCGTCGCCATTCCGGCCGGCTTCCGCAGTTATCCCGAGCTGCTGCGCGCGGCCGGCTACTACTGCACCAACAGCAGCAAGACCGATTACAACGTCGCCGGCTGGAACAAGAACCTCTGGGACGCCTGCTCGCCCAAGGCGCACTACCGCAACCGGTCCGCCGGGCAGCCCTTCTTCGCCGTTTTCAATTTCACCTCCAGCCACGAAAGCCAGGTTTCGCCCGGACCGGGCGGGAGCGGGTTCCGGGTGGCGCCCGAACGGATTCCCCTGCCGCCCTACCACCCGGACACGCCGGAGATCCGCCGCGACTGGGCCCATTACTACGACCGCATGACCCTCATGGACAGTCAGGTCGGGCAGGTGCTGGCGGAACTTGAGGCGGCCGGTCTGGCGCAGGACACGATCGTCTTTTACTACGGCGACCACGGCGGCGCCCTGCCGCGCGGCAAGCGCAACATTCACGATTCGGGCACCCGCGTGCCGTTGATCGTGCGGATTCCGCCCAAGTGGGCGCACTGGGCGCCGGCGGCGCCGGGCCAGTGGGTCGAAGATCCGGTCAGCTTTGTCGATTTTCCGGCCACGCTGCTGCAGCTCGCCGGCGTGGCGGTGCCCGGTCACTTCCAGGGGCGGCCCTTCCTCGGCGCCGCCCCGGCGGCGGCGCGCGAGCATGTCCTGCTGTACCGCGGCCGCATGGACGAGCGCGACGACACCGTCCGGGCGATCCGGGACCGCGACTTCCGCTACGTGCGCAACTACAGCCCGCACCGGCCCTGGGGGCAGCAGTACAGCTACCCCTTCCAGGTCCAGGCGAGCATGCGTTCCTGGTACGCCGAATTCCAGGCCGGCCGCTGCAACCCCGTCCAGGCCGCCTACTGGCTGCCGAAGCCGGCGGAGGAGCTCTACGAAATCGCCACGGACCCGTTTGAGGTGCGCAACCGCGCCCGTGACACCGCCCTGGCCGACCGCCTGCAACGGCTGCGCCGGCAGTTGCGCGCGGAACTCCTCGCCGCACGCGACACCGGCTTCATCCCCGAAGGCCTGTTTGCCCGGCTGGCCGGGCAGGGAACACTCTACGACTACGCGCAGAGTGCAGCCTACCCGCTTGAGCAGATCCTCGACCTCGCCGACCGGGCCACCTCTCGCGACCCGGCCTACCTGGCGGAACTGCAGCAGGCGCTGGGCGATCCGCATCCCGTGATCCGCTACTGGGGCGCGGTGGGCTGCCTCATCCTGCGCGAGCAGGCGGCGCCGGCCCGGGCCGCACTGCGGGCGCGCCTGCAGGACGAGTCGGGCGATGTCGCCAGCACGGCGGCGGAGGCCCTGGCGCAGCTCGGCGAGACCGAGGCGGCGTTGACGGCCCTTGGCTCCGGGGTGCGCCGGTCCGACGCCTACGAGGCCCTCGCCGCCCTGAACAGCCTGGATGCCCTGGTTCAGGAGGGGCGCGTGCCGGCGGCCCGGGCCGGCGAACTCGTGCGCGGCCTTAGCTTCGGCGAACCGGCCGCCCGCATCGCCCGCCGGCTGCTTCCTTAGCGGGCTGCCGCCCGACGACTTTGCTTGGCCTGGGGCGCAACCCTGCCTAGAGTCGCGCCGATGAATCCGTCCGCGAAAATGAAACGGCCCGCCTCGATCACCGTGGCGGACTTCTTCACGGCCAACGAGAAGGCCCTCAAAATGAAGCTGGTCGGCAGCGACGTCGGTTTCAAACGCAAGATCTCCGAACCCTCGGTCAACCGCCCCGGCCTAGCCCTGTCCGGCTTCTTCACCTACTTCGCCTACAAGCGCGTCCAGATCATCGGCAACTCGGAGTGCTCGTTCCTGGAGGGGCTGGAACCCAAACTGCGCGCCGCGCGCTTCAGCCAGCTCTGCACCTGGGACATCCCCTGCCTGATCGTCGCCCGCGGCCACCGCCTGCCCGAGGAGCTGGTCCAGATCGCCAACGAGGCCGGCATCTCGGTCTTCCAGACCAGCATGGTGACCATGAAGTACATCAACGCCGCGACCATCAAGCTGGAATGGGCCTTCGCCCCGACCATGCTCGTGCACGGCTGCCTGGTCGACGTCCAGGGCATCGGCGTCCTCATCCAGGGGCAGAGCGGTTCCGGCAAGAGCGAGAGCGTCATCGGCCTGCTCCAGCGCGGCGCCAGCCTCGTCGCCGACGACGCCGTCCGCCTGCGCCTCATCGAGGATCGGGAAATCGTCGGCTCCTCCCCGGAAATGACCCGCAACATGATCGAGATCCGCGGCCTGGGCATCCTCAACATCGCCGCCCTGTTCGGGGTCGGATCGGTGCGCATGAGCAAGCGCCTCGACCTGTCCGTCCACCTCGTCCAGCTTCAGGAGTCCGGCGATCTGGAGCGCGTCGGCATGGCCAGCCAGACCCAGGACTTCATGGGCATGCCCATCGCCCGGGTCGACATCCCGGTGGCCCCCGGCCGCGACGTCGCCGCCCTGATCGAGCTGGCCGCCCTCAACTACAAGCTGCGCACCTTCGGCTACAACAGCGCCGTCGAGTTCGATCAAAGGTTGTTGAAAAAAATGGCAGACGACCAGATAGGTTAACCCGCGCCCCGCTCCAACCGCATGACCCTCAGCAAAGATCTCACCATCCGGAACAAGATGGGCATGCACGCCCGTCCAGCGGCCCAGTTCGTCAAACGCGCGAGCAAGTACAAGTGCGACATCTGGGTGGAGAAGGACGACGAGCCGGTCAACGGCAAGAGCATCATGGGGCTCATGATGCTCGCCGCCGGCCGCGGTGAAATCATCAAGCTGACCACCGACGGCATCGACGCCGAGGCGGCCATGGCCGACCTCGAGGAGCTGGTGCTGTCCGGGTTCGGTGACGTCGAGTGAGCCGCGCTCACTCGCCGATCCACACCGGCGTGCCGGCAGGCACCCGGTCGTACAGCGCGATCACGTCAGCATTGCGCAGGCGCACGCAGCCGTGGCTGGCCGGGCGGCCGATCGCGCGCTCGTCGTTGGTGCCGTGGATGTAGATGTAGCGGGCGCGGCTGTTGGCATTGCGCTTCTCCACGCCGTCCAGCCAGAGGATGCGGCTCAGCACCAGGTCGCCGGTCGTGCCCATGCCCGGCGTCCACCGGCCGACCGGCTGGCGGGACTTGAAGATCGTGCCGCCGGGTGCGCCGTCGCCATGCTTCTCGGCCACGCGAAAGCCGCCGAGCGGCGTCTTCTGGCTGCCTTCGGTGAAGCCGAGCCCGAACTTCGAGGTGCTGCACGGCCAGCTTGCCACCAGCCGGTGGCCGTCCCAGAGCGCCAGGCGCTGGGTGGCGACCGAAACCTCAATCCGCGGATGCTTCAGGGACATGCGCCATTCTGACCCGGAAACCCGGTGCTGACAAATGCCGGGAGCGGTCGCGGCTGCGGACGGGAGGCCGGTGTGCGCACGAAAAAGGGCGACCGTTGCCGGTCGCCCTTGGGGGGGATGAGGTGAGGCCGGGGCCTCACCCCGCGGATCTCAGTAGCGGTAGTGTTCAGCCTTGTAGGGGCCGTCGACCGGCACGCCGATGTAGTCGGCCTGCTCCTTCGTCAGCTTGGTGAGCTTGACGCCGATCTTGTCGAGGTGCAGGCGGGCGACCTCCTCGTCGAGCTGCTTGGGCAGGACGGTGACGCCGACCGGGCGGCTGTCCTTGGTGGCCCACAGTTCCATCTGGGCGAGGCACTGGTTGGTGAAGCTGTTGCTCATCACGAAGCTCGGGTGGCCGGTGGCGCAGCCGAGGTTCACCAGGCGGCCTTCGGCGAGCATGTAGATGCTGTTGCCCTTCGGGAAGGTGTAGCGGTCAACCTGAGGCTTGATGTTGGTGCGCTTGACGTCCGTGCGTTCGTTGAGCTTGTCGACCTGGATCTCGTTGTCGAAGTGGCCGATGTTGCAGACGATCGCCTGGTCCTTCATCGCCTCCATGTGCTCAAGGCGGATGATGTCCTTGTTGCCGGTCGTGGTGACGTAGACGTCGGCCAGGCCGAGGGTGTCCTCGATCGGCAGCACGCGGAAGCCTTCCATGGCGGCCTGCAGGGCGCAGATCGGGTCGATTTCGGTGACGATGACCTGCGCGCCCTGGCCCTTGAGCGCCTGGGCGCAGCCCTTGCCGACGTCGCCGTAGCCGC
>CAYYJK010000327.1:0-4193 GCA_964472185.1 uncultured Prosthecobacter sp. | reverse complement strand
ACCGATGCCGCCAAGCCGGCCGAGGCCCCGAAGACCGATGCCGCCAAGCCGGCCGCAGCGGCCACGGCCCCGGTCCCGGCGCCGCAACCTGCCCCGGCTCCGGCCGCTCCCAAACCGTAATTCCGGCTCGCCACACGCGGGTTTCTCCGGTAGTGTGGCGGTCCCAACCATGTACGGCGGCACGGCACTTTCCCACCCCACCCGACGCTGCCGCGCCCGGGGTTTGGCTTGGTTTGCCGCCCTCCTGCTGGCACTGACCGGCAGCGGCCATGCCCAGGGGTTCTCACGCCAGCAACTGGCCGACGGTTTTGACTTTCCGGTGGGCAAGCCCAACGCCGAAGGCTACTACAAATCGCGCGGGTACTGGCCGAACGGCCATTTGGGCGAGGATTGGAACGGCAAAGGCGGCGGCAACAGCGATCTGGGGGCGCCGATCTACTCCGTCGCGCGCGGCGTGGTGGTGATTTCCGAGAACGTCGGCGCCGGCTGGGGCAACTGCATCCTGGTGCGGCACGCCTACCGCGACAGCACCGGCAAGATCGCGATGGTCGACAGCCTGTACGCGCACCTGCAGCAGCGCCTGGTCCGCACCGGCCAGAACGTCGAGAAAGGCCAGCTGGTGGGCACCATGGGCGGCAACAACGGCATGTACTTCGTGCATCTGCACTTCGAGATGCGCAAGAACCTGCGCATCGGCATGAACCGTTCGCAGTTCGCGCGCGACAACACGAACTACTACAGCCCCACGGACTTCATCAACCGGCACCGCAGTCTGCCGAGCAGCCCGCAGAAGTACCCGATCCCGATGGGGCTGTTCGCTCCGTACGGCCGTTCGCTCGCCGATGCCCGCAGCGACACCGGCGCCGGCGCCGTGCAGGTGCCCACCCTGCCCGCGCCGCGCACCCCGCTGCCGGAGGCCGGCCCCTCCGCCGACGACGAAGATTTCTGGTCGAAACTGCGGGCCCGGCTCAAGCAGGGCAAGGTCACCGAAGGCGTGGGCACCCCGCCCTGAGACCCGCTCAGAGCTGGACCCGCGACCAGATGCCCGCCTTGTCCTGGCGCGCCTGGCCCATCAGCCGCTTCAGCTCGACCACGTAGGTGGGCAGATCGCGGCCGTCGTTGGGCAGGTCCGTGTTGACGCTGCCCGGCATGGCGTAGCCCTTGCGCAGCAGCAGGTCCGCCAGGTACACCGGCCGGCCGGCGTCATCGGCCACGACGATGAGGGCGTAGTAGCGCAGGGTGTTGGGCACGCGCTCCCAGCGGGTCAGCACGTTGAACGGCCGGGTCTTGAGCAGGTCGGCCACGTAGGCGGCGGCTTCGCGGCCGACCTCGGTGATCAGGGCGTCGCTGGCGCGGCCGAAGAACCGGCCCTGGGCCGCCACCCGCTGCGGATGGTTCATGGTCGCCTCGAGGGCGTCGACGAAGTAGAGGACGAAGATGTGCTCCTCATTGCCGAGGCGGATGCGCAGGGTGTCGGCCTCGTTGGCCCGGCTTTCGACGAGCTCGGGCTTCGGAAACACCTGGAAGGTTTCCGTCACCGCCTTGGCGCGGCCGCCCTCGTCGGGCAGGGTACGGCCGGGGACACCGGCGACTTTGACCGGGATGGCGGGCACGGGCCCGGGACGGCTTTCCCGGAGCAGCAGACCGCCGAGCACGACGATGAGCACGAGCACGGCGGCAATGGCCAGGTTGAGCAGGGTTTCGCGAAGGGGCATGGACCGCGCATTGTCCGTGGAAGAAGGCGGCCGCTCAAGCCTTTCGCGCTACAATCCCAGTTCCTCGCGCACCTCGGGCACCGCCAGCAGGGCCTGCTTGGCGGCCAGGACCCGTTCCGCCGCCGTATCGGCCCGCTGGCGGAACTCCTGGGCGCGGGCGGCGCTGCGCACCGGGTTGACGATGACGCCGCGGACGATCTCGCCGTAGTCGACCAGGGAGTCCAGGTAACCCCAGACGCGCTGGTCGAAGCGCGGCCGCAGGTTGCGCAGACGGTTCAGGCTGCCGCCCAGCTCGTCCTGGCGCAGGCTGCCGACCGCACTTTTGAAGTCGCGCTGCAAGGCGGCCACCAGGGCCTGGGCGTTCTGGTCCGTGGCTTCCAGGGAACCCGCCAGGCTGACGGCGGCCGGCGCACGCCCCTGCGCGAACATCAGCAGGTACTTGGCCGACAGGCAGTGCGGCGCCTTGGCAAGCACCGCCTGCAGGCGCGCCGCCGCCTGGGGCGTGCGCAGAATCGGGACCATCTGGCGGGCGTCACGCTTCAGGACGGTCTGCACCGTTTCCAGCTCGGCGAGCGCCTGCGCCAGCTCCGCCGGCCGCTCGACGGCGGCCAGATGCACGGCCTCCTCAAAGGTGCTGATGCCGAAGATCGAAATGCCCGCCAGGGGCCCCGGACCGTCGAGCAGCAGGATGTCGGCGATGGCGATCTCGTTCCTGGCCGGAACCGCCACAATCCGGCAGGCGCCCTTGGTGGCGCCGCGCACCTTGGCAGCGACGCCGCCGATCGGCATCACCCGGCCGTCGGCGTTCATGTCGCCGGTGACCGCGAAGGCGGCATCCCAGGAGCGGCCGGTGAACGCCGCTTCGAGCAGCAGGCCGCAAGCCACGGCGGCGGACGGCCCGTCCTTGCCCGAGTACTTCTCTTCAAAGGCGATTTCCATCTGCATGTCCGGGCGCCGGCCGTGGCGGATCTGCATGAACTTGTCGACCTCGCGCAGGGCCGTGGTCATGCTGTCGCCCACCGGCTGGCTGAACCTCACGCTGGGCAGCCCCGGCAAGGCGGTGAGATTCATGCGCGACACCTCGCCGGCCTCCCGGCCGTCCGCCAGCGGCATGACCAGCAGACCGTTGACCTCCGTCTGCCGCCGTTTCAAGGCGGTTTCCGTGGCGGCGGGCGCAGCGGCGGGCGCGGCACCACCGCCGGCGGAGCCGAGCATCGTCAGCAGCGGGATGACCGGCGCGGGCGCCGCCAGCCCGTCGATCTCCAGACGGCCCGCCGCGTCAACCCGGGCCTGCAGCTCCGGGCCGCCCGCCACCGGCTGGTCCAGCAGCTGCAGGGCGCCGCCCAGCACCGCCCGCGGATCCCACGGCCCCTGCCAATGCAGGGAGATCTGCGGCAGGGCGGCGGGCAGCGCCGGCAGGGGCGCCGCCGGCGGCGTGACGGTGCAGCCGAGAAAGCTGCAGTGGTTGACCGCCAACAGCAGGGCCGCCGGCACCTGGCAATCCTCGAAGCGGGTGTTGCGAATGCGCGCCCCGTAGAGCGCCTTGGCCACCTCCTCGGAAGTCTCCACCCGCAGGTTCGGCGCCAGGCCGGCCTGGCGCTGCTGCAGCACCCGGCAGTCCTGCATGTCCAGGCCGAGGGCATTGACCGGATCCAGCCAGGCGCTGCGCACCACCACGCAGCGGCTCATTTTGAGCTCCGGCACTCCGGCCGGATCGCCCTTGCTCACCGCCAGTTCGCAGGATTCCAGCCCCGTGTCCTCCAGGACGACCCGGGCCCGCGCCTGCAGTTCGATCCGGCAGCGGCGCAGCAGCCCCTTGCGCACCTGCAGTTCAGCGCCGGCCGCCACGACGATGACCACGTCTTCAAGAAGTCCCCCCTCGTCCAGACTCAGGCGGCAGAACCGGTTCGTCCCGCCGTCGATCACCAACCGGTTCCGCTGGCCGGAAAACTGGCCGGCCGGCAGCGCCGTGGTCTTCGTCAACCGCAGAACCTCGTCCTTGAATGCCAGGGACCCGGCCGCCGGTTCCTGCGCACCCGCCAGACCGGCCAGGCCAAGCAGAAGACTCACCACCCTTTTCCAAAAGCCGGCTCGGTTCGACACTGAAGCGCTCATGTACTCCGAGTTTAAGCAAAAACCCAAGGCCAGCGTCAACGCCAAAGCTGGGAATGGCAGGACGTCCTTGCACCGCCCGGCCGCCGCGCTAAAGCCTGTGCACCATGTCCCTCGCCTCCGACCGCGCCGAACTCGCCCAGATCCTTCGCCAGAAGTCCGTCAAAACCGGCAAATTCACCCTCGCCTCCGGCAAGGAGAGCGACCTCTACGTTGACTGCCGGGTCACCACCCTCGACGCCCGCGGCGCGGTGCTGGTCGGCCGCGTGCTGCACGACCTGCTGCGCCAGGAGGAGGCCCAGCGCGGCCTGGCCATCGGCTCGCTCGGCGGCCTGACCATGGGGGCGGACCCGATCACCCTGGCGG
>CAYYJK010000326.1:0-4207 GCA_964472185.1 uncultured Prosthecobacter sp. | reverse complement strand
CGGCTGTTCTGGGGGCCGCACTCCTCCGGCCCCTTCCCGATGGTCAAACTGCTCCAACCGCGGCGCTGATCGCACCCCCTGTCGCCTGCATCCCACACCCGCTTTGCCATGACCTTGCTGCTGCTGCTCTCCGTGGGCTTCCTGGCCTACTCCAACGGTGCCAACGACAACTTCAAAGGCGTGGCCTCGCTGTTCGGCAGCCGCACGACGGGTTACCGCACCGCCATCAGCTGGGCCACCGTCAGCACGTTTGCCGGTTCCGTGGCCGCCATCTTCCTCGCGCAAGCGCTGTTGAAACGCTTCTCCGGCAAGGGCCTGGTGCCCGATGGCCTGGTGGGCTCGGAGTACTTCCTGGTGGCCGTTGCGCTCGCCGCAGGCGCGACGGTCATTCTCGCGACCCTGACCGGGTTTCCGATCTCCACGACCCACGCCTTGACCGGCGCCATGCTGGGCAGCGGCTGGGTGGCCGTGGGCGACCAAGTGCAGTTGGGCGTGCTCGGCCGCGCCTTCGTGCTGCCGCTTCTGCTCAGCCCGCTGGTGGCGGTGCTGCTGGGCGCCCTGCTGTACGCCCTCTGCCGCCGGCTGCGCCAGAGCGCAGGCATCACCAAGGAATCGTGCCTGTTCCTGGGGCAAGAAACGGTGCTGCAACCGGCCGCCGGCGCGCTCGCGGCGGCCCAAGCCCTGCCGGTTGCCCTCCCCCACCTGACGGTTCGGGTGGCGGCCGAGCCGCACTGCCAGGAGTGTTACGCAGGACACTTTTGGGGAATCCGCTGCCAGCAGGCCATGGACGCGGCGCATTTCCTCAGCGCAGGTGTCGTCAGCTTCGCACGCGGTTTGAACGACACCCCCAAAATCGCCGCCCTGCTCCTGCTGCTGCCGGCGCTGGGAACGCGGGGCGGACTGGTGATCGTGGCGGCCGCCATCGCGCTGGGCGGCCTGCTGGGGGCGCGCCGGGTCGCGGAGACCATGAGCCACAAGATCACGCGCATGAACCCGGGCCAGGGCTTTGCCGCCAACCTCTCCACCGGCCTGCTGGTGCTGGCGGCCAGCCTGTTCGGCTTGCCCGTCTCCACCACCCATGTCTCCTGCGGCGCGCTGTTCGGCATCGGCCTGACAACCCGGCAGGCCGACTTGCGCGTCGTGCGCAACATCCTGCTGTCCTGGCTGGTCACCCTGCCCTGCGCGGCGCTGCTCGGGGCCGCGATTTACGGTCTCGTCCTGCGCCCGGCGCCCTGAGCAACGCACCTGCTCAAGACGGTTCGTGAACCGCCGGCGCCGCCTCACTGTCCGGCCCGTCCTCCGCGGCGCAGCAGGCGCCAAAGGCGCTGTAGCAGTCCAGGCACAGCCACCGGTCCGCCACCGGCCCGGCGTCGGGCTGGCCGCACTGATCACAGGCCGTCGGGGCAGACATGAACCCAAACTGGCCGCGCCCCGCCCCTTCGTCACGGAGAATCACCGCACGTCTCCATTTCGGCAAAACCGCCCATTTTTCAGACACACATTGCGCCACCAAGCGCAAAAACACCCCTCAAACCAACATTTTCAGACCGCCACAATCCAAACACCCCAACACTTGAAGCCATTTACCTCATTTTTAGATTGCTCATTCTCATTTTGGTGCGATTTTAGCCATGAAATCGTCAATTTTCACTCACACCCACATGAGCACCTCAAAAATGGACGGCGCCCAAGCGCTGATCAAGACCCTGGCCGATCTCGGCATTGAATACGTGTTCGGCTACTCGGGCGGCGCCGCCCTGCCGATCTTCGACGCCCTGGAGACCGTGAAGACGAACATGAAATTCGTCCTGGTCCGCCACGAGCAGGGGGCGGTGCACATGGCCGACGGCTACGCCCGCGCCACCGGCAAGCCGGCGGTCGTGCTGGTGACCTCCGGCCCGGGCGCCGGCAACACCATCACCGGCCTGATGACCGCGCAGATGGACAGCGTGCCGATGATCGTGCTCTGCGGCCAGACGGTGAGCTGGATGCTCGGCAAGGACGCCTTCCAGGAAGCCGACATCTTCAACATCACCGCCCCGGTGGTGAAGCACAACTACCTGGTCAAGGACACCAATGCGCTGCCGCGCATCGCCAAGGAGGCCTACCACATCGCCACCACCGGCCGCCCCGGCCCGGTGCTGCTGGACATTCCCAAGGACATCAGCCAGGCGCCGTTCACCGGCACCTTCGACGAGCCCATGGACCTGCCCGGCTACCACCCGGAGATGGCGTTCCAGATCGACCCGAATGGCATCCAGGCGGCCGCCCGGCTGATCGCCCAGGCCAAGCGCCCGGTCATCCTCGCCGGCCAGGGCGCCATGATCGCCCGCGCCGACAAGGAGCTGCTGATGCTGGCGGAGACGCTCGGCTGCCCGGTGACGACCACCCTGCTCGGCAAGGGCGTGTTCCCGGAAACGCACCCGCTGTCCCTGGGCATGCTCGGCATGCACGGCACCGCCTACGCCAACAAGGCGATCTGCGAGGCCGACCTGATCTTCAACATCGGCTCGCGCTTTGACGACCGCATCATCGGCAAGCCGCACATGTTCGGCCGCAACGCCCGCCTCATCCACATCGACATCGACGCCGCCGAGTTCAACAAAATGATCCAGGTGGACGTGGCGATCAAGGGCGACGCCAAGGCCGCGCTGAGCGACCTGCTGCCGCACGTTGAAAAACTGCCGACCGAAGACTGGCTGGCGCACCTGGACGGCTACAAGAAGAAGTACCCGCTCTCCTACAAGAAGCAGGGCGGCCTGCGCATGCAGCAGGTCATCGATGAGCTCTACCAGCTCACCCAGGGCAAGGCCATCGTCACCACCGACGTCGGCCAGCACCAGATGTGGGCGGCGCAGTTCTACAAGAACGACGCCAGCTACCACTGGGTCAGCTCCGGCGGCGCCGGCACCATGGGCTTCGGCTTCCCGGCCGCCATCGGCGCCCAGTTCGCCTGCCCGGACAAGACGGTCGTGTCGATCTCCGGCGACGGCGGCTTCCAGATGACCCTGTTCGAACTGGCCACGGCCGCGATCCACAAGCTGCCGATCAAGATCCTGATCCTCAACAACAGCTACCTGGGCATGGTCCGCCAGTGGCAGGAGCTGTTCTTCGACAACCGCGAAAGCGGCGTGGACCTGCTCGGCAACCCGGACTTCGTCAAGCTCGGCGAAGCCTACGGCATCAAGGGCTGGCACATCCGCCGCCCGGCCGACGTCGAACGCGTGCTCAAGCAGGCCCTCGAGTACAACGACGGCCCGTGCATCATCGAAGCCGAGTGCATCAAGACCGAGAACGTCTTCCCGATGATCCCGGCCGGCGCGGCCCTCGAGGACATGCTCATCGAGGCGCCCAAGCACAAGATGGAAAAGCCCACCGGTTCGACCTGACCGGCGCCCGCGCCGGCGGGCAGCCCGGCCCCTTCCGATGAAAACCGATCACGTCATCCGTGGCGACGCGTTGCGGGAGCTGAAGAAGCTCCCCGACGCCAGCGTCCAGGCCGTGATCGCCGATCCGCCGTATTTCAACGTTCTTGAAGATGAAACCTGGGACACGCAGTGGCCGAGCCCGGAAGCCTACCTCGCCTGGTGCGAGGCCTGGGCGGCCGAGTGCCTGCGCGTGCTCCGCGAGGACGGCCTCTGCTTCATCTTCGGCCAGCTAGGCAAACGCGAGCACGTCTTCCTGCACCTCATGTCCCGGCTCAGCCAGCAGCACGCCTTTCACGATCTCCTGATCTGGGATCGCGCGGTCGGCTACAACGAGCGCAAGGACAGCTTCACGCCGCAGTACGAGATGATCCTGGTGCTGCGCAAGGGCCGGACGGTGAAGTTCAACAAGGACGCCGTGCGCATCCCCTACGACGCCCGCACCATCGAGGAGTACCTGCGCGACCCGCGCTACAAGAACCCGGCGCGCCGCGAGGCGCACCTGCGCAAGGGCAAGTACGCCACCAACATCCTGCGCGTGCCCAGCCTCAAGGGCCAGTCGAAGGAGCGCTGCGGCCACCCCAGCCAGAAGCCGCTCGGCCTGATTCAGAAGCTGGTCAGCTGCTGCACCGACCCCGCCGACATCGTCCTCGACCCCTTCCTCGGCAGCGGCACCACCGCCGTGGCCGCCCAGTCCCTCGGCCGCCGCTGGATCGGCGTCGAACGCGACGCCGGCTACGTCAAGCTGGCCCGCCAGCGCCTGCAGGCCCTGGCGTCGGCTG
>CAYYJK010000325.1:0-4214 GCA_964472185.1 uncultured Prosthecobacter sp. | reverse complement strand
AGCAGCCACAGGGGTTTGGACAGGCGGGGGCGGCGGGCCATGGGCTTTTCATGGCGCAGCCGCGCCGGGCTGCAACCCGGATTGCGGGCGCCGGTGCTAGGAGACCGCGGCGACCCGCGTTGATCTGCCATGTCCCTGCCCCGCCGCTCCTTCCTGCACGCCCTCGGCGCCCTGGCCGCCGCCCCCGCCCTGACCGCACGCGCCGCCTCGCCGCGGCCGATCCGCATCGCCGTCAAATACGGCATGATCACGGCGGGCAAAACCGTGCTGGAGAAGTTCCGGATCGCCGAGGAGGCCGGCTTTGACGGCGTCGAGCCAAGCGGCCCGCTGAGCGAAGCCGACCTCGCCGCCATGCAGGAGGCGATGCGCGAAACCGGCCTCGTGGTGCCGGGGACCACCTGCCCGCAGGGCGGCCGCCAGCTTGGTTCGGGCGACGAGGCGGTGCGCCGCCAGGGCGTGGCCCTGTTCCAGACCTCGCTGCGCCAGACCCGCGCGCTGGGCGGCACAACGGTGCTCATGTACCCCGGCCTGGTCAGCGCCGAGGCGCGCTACCAGGACGTGTACGACAACTTGCTGCGCTCCACCCGCGAACTGCTGCCCGCCGCCGAGGAAACCGGCGTCAAGATCGCGCTCGAGAACGTCTGGAACCACCTCTTCCTCAGCCCGCTCGACGCTGTGCGCTTTGTCGACGCGGTCGGCAGCCCCTGGTGCGGCTGGTTCTTCGACATCGGCAACGTCGCCCGCTACGGCTGGCCCGAGCACTGGGTGCGCGCGCTCGGCGGCAAGCGCATCTTCAAGCTCGACATCAAGGACTACGACAGCCGCAAGCACCTCAAGCAGGGGCCTTCGGCCGGTTTCGACTGCGAGATCGGCGACGGCGACATCGATTTCGCCGCGGTGATGAAGGCGCTCGACGAGGTCGGCTACCAGGGCGGCTGGATCTCCGCCGAGGTCAAGGGCGGCGACGTCGCGCGGCTGACCGACATCCGCCAGCGCATCCAGCGCGTGCTGGCGCTGTGATCCGGGCCGGCGGCGCTAGGCCAGCGCCTTCTCCACTTCCGCATAGTCGATCGTGCGCAGACGGTCCTGCTTGGCGCCGAGGCGCGGCACGCATTCGAGCAGGGCGCGGGTGTAGGGGTGCTGCGGGCGGCTGAGCACGGCTTCGGTGGGGCCGGTCTCGACGATGCGGCCGCGGAACATCACCGCCACGCGGTCGGCGACGTCGCGGATGATGCCGAAGTTGTGGGTGATCAGGATCAGGCTCATGCCCAGGTCGCGGCGCAGCGCGGCCAGCAGCTCCATGATCTGCTTCTGGATCGTCACATCCAGCGCCGTGGTCGGCTCGTCGGCGATGAGCAGCTTGGGGTGGCAGCACAGGGCCATGGCGATCATGACGCGCTGCTGCATGCCGCCGCTCAGTTCGTGCGGGTAGGCGCGCAGGCGCTTCTCCGGCTCGGTGATGCCCACCTTGCGGAGCCAGGCGAGGATCTCGGCGTCACGATCCCGGATCTCCGGCCGGTGCAGGGCCAGGGCCTCGCCGATCTGGGTGCGCACGGTGAGCACCGGATTGAGCGACGTGGTCGGCTCCTGGAACACGTAGGCGATCTCCTTGCCGCGAATCCGCCGCAGGTCGCGCTCGCGCATCTTCAGCACCTCATGCCCGGCCAGGGTGAGTTCCGCGGCGCTCAGCCGCGCCGGCGGCTCGGGCAGCAGCCGGGCGAGCGCCAGCGCTGTGGCGCTCTTGCCGCTGCCGCTTTCGCCGACGATGGCCAGCGATTCGCCCTCGGCGAGGTCGAGGCTGATGCCCCGGACCGCCTCGGCCGGCGGACCGCCGTGGCGGCGGAACTCGATCTTGAGGTCGCGGATGCGCAGGAGGGGCGGCGTGGACATGGTGGGGAAACGCGGAACGCGCCCGCCTTCAATCCGGACGCGGCGCGATGATGCGACCCAGCACGGCCAATGACAAGGCGCAAAGCAGGAAGGGCAGCGCCGCCTGCAAGGGCGCCAGAGGTTCCTCCAGAGCCCGGCGCGCCGCCAGGTAGATCTCCTGCCCCGGCCCCTGGCCGCGGACGCTGCCCGCGACGACCGCCACCAGCAGGATGCGGGCGCCCGCATCCTGCTGGTGGCGGTCGTCGCGGGCAGCGTCCGCGGCCAGGGGCCGGGGCAGGAGATCTACCTGGCGGCGCGCCGGGCTCTGGAGGAACCTCTGGCGCCCTTGCAGGCGGCGCTGCCCTTCCTGCTTTGCGCCTTGTCATTGGCCGTGCTGGGTCGCATCATCGCGCCGCGTCCGGATTGAAGGCGGGCGCGTTCCGCGTTTCCCCACCATGTCCACGCCGCCCCTCCTGCGCATCCGCGACCTCAAGATCGAGTTCCGCCGCCACGGCGGTCCGCCGGCCGAGGCGGTCCGGGGCATCAGCCTCGACCTCGCCGAGGGCGAATCGCTGGCCATCGTCGGCGAAAGCGGCAGCGGCAAGAGCGCCACAGCGCTGGCGCTCGCCCGGCTGCTGCCCGAGCCGCCGGCGCGGCTGAGCGCCGCGGAACTCACCCTGGCCGGGCATGAGGTGCTGAAGATGCGCGAGCGCGACCTGCGGCGGATTCGCGGCAAGGAGATCGCCTACGTGTTCCAGGAGCCGACCACGTCGCTCAATCCGGTGCTCACCGTGCGCACCCAGATCGGCGAGGCCCTGGCCCTGCACCGGCCGGAGATCCGGGATCGTGACGCCGAGATCCTCGCCTGGCTCCGCAAGGTGGGCATCACCGAGCCGGAGAAGCGCCTGCGCGCCTACCCGCACGAACTGAGCGGCGGCATGCAGCAGCGCGTCATGATCGCCATGGCCCTGTGCTGCCACCCCAAGCTGCTCATCGCCGACGAGCCGACCACGGCGCTGGATGTGACGATCCAGAAGCAGATCATGGAGCTGCTGGCCGCGCTGCGCCGCGACCTGGGCATGAGCCTGATCCTGATCACCCACAACTTCGGCATCATCCGCGACGTCGCCGACCGCGTGGCGGTGATGTTCCGCGGCCGCATCGTCGAGACCGGCCCCACCGAAGCCGTGCTCAGCCGCCCGCAGCACCCCTACACCCGCGCCCTGCTCGAATGCGTGCCGCGCCTCGGCGCCAAGCAGGACCGTCTGCGCACGATCGACTATGCGGAAGTGGAGAAGGCGCTGGCCTAGCGCCGCCGGCCCGGATCACAGCGCCAGCACGCGCTGGATGCGCTGGCGGATGTCGGTCAGCCGCGCGACGTCGCCGCCCTTGACCTCGGCGGAGATCCAGCCGCCCTGGTAGCCGACCTCGTCGAGCGCCTTCATCACCGCGGCGAAATCGATGTCGCCGTCGCCGATCTCGCAGTCGAAACCGGCCGAAGGCCCCTGCTTGAGGTGCTTGCGGCTGTCGTAGTCCTTGATGTCGAGCTTGAAGATGCGCTTGCCGCCGAGCGCGCGCACCCAGTGCTCGGGCCAGCCGTAGCGGGCGACGTTGCCGATGTCGAAGAACCAGCCGCACCAGGGGCTGCCGACCGCGTCGACAAAGCGCACAGCGTCGAGCGGGCTGAGGAAGAGGTGGTTCCAGACGTTCTCGAGCGCGATCTTGACGCCGGTTTCCTCGGCGGCGGGCAGCAGTTCGCGGGTGGAGCGCAGCAAGTTGTCGTACACGTCCTGGTAGCGCGCCTCGGCGCTGACCAGGCCGGGGTACATGAGCACCGTTGTGCCGCCCAGCGCGCGGGTCTGGCGCAGCGAGGTCTGGAACAGGGCCACGCCCTGGCGGCGCACCGCCTCGTCGCCCGAACCAAGCTGGCGGCCGCCCTGCGGGCAGGTGGTCCCCGGCACCACGAGGCCGGTTTCGCGCATCGCCTCCTGCATGGCGGCGAGGTCGGCTTCGCTCAGCGGGCCGCTTGGCTCGACGCCGTCAAAGCCGGCCTCCTCGGCGATCCGGAACTTCTCCAGCACGGTTTTGCCCGCCGTGATCATGCCGTATTTGACGGCGATGCGGATCGGCCGCGGCGAGGCGGCGCGTGCGGTCAGGGCGGGGGCGGCGGCCAGGGCGCCGAGGGCGTGCAGGAAGGAGCGGCGGGGCAGGGACATGGCAGATCAACGCGGGTCGCCGCGGTCTCCTAGCACCGGCGCCCGCAATCCGGGTTGCAGCCCGGCGCGGCTGCGCCATGAAAAGCCCATGGCCCGCCGCCCCCGCCTGTCCAAACCCCTGTGGCTGCT
>CAYYJK010000324.1:0-4249 GCA_964472185.1 uncultured Prosthecobacter sp. | reverse complement strand
GCGGCAGGCCTGCCGCACGGATCTTGTCCTGGGCGGTGTGGATGTCGTATTCGACCCGCCGGATGGTGATGGTCTGGGTCTGCACGTCGTAGATGGCGTAGGCGGCGCGCCAGTCGCCGTCGCGCGGCTGGCCGACGCTGCCGACGTTGACGAAGTACTTCACGCCGCGCTGCAGCTGGACCTCGTGGCCGCGGGCGGCGCGCACGGACTCGTCCTTCTCAAAGATGCGCGGCACGTGCGTGTGGCCGTAGAAGCAGACCTGGGTGAACTGGTAGCTGAAGCTGGCCATCGCGTCGAAGCGGTTGGTCACGTAGCCCCAGCTGCCCGGGGAATCCAGGGTCGAGTGGACGATGGTGAAGTCGCGCACCTGGCGGACCAGCTTCAACTCGCGCAGCCACTGGCGCTGCTCGGCGCTGAGCTGCTCGCGCGTCCACAGCAGGGCGGCCTGGGCCAGCGGATTGAGCTCTTCCAGATTGGTGTCGCTGGCGGCGCCCTCGTCGTGGTTA
Organism: uncultured Prosthecobacter sp.; assembly: GCA_964472185.1. Lineage (GTDB taxonomy): Bacteria > Verrucomicrobiota > Verrucomicrobiia > Verrucomicrobiales > Verrucomicrobiaceae > Prosthecobacter. Next base: position 3,743 of record CAYYJK010000324.1, on the reverse strand, counting down.
CCGCGCACCACCGGGCAGCCGAGTTCGCGGACCATCTCCAGGCATTCCACGGGGTTGGCCGCGTAGCCGACGATGTCGCCGAGACAGACGTGGTTCGCGCAGCCCTGCTCCTGGGCATCCCACAGGACCGCCTGCAAGGCCTCCAGGTTGGCGTGGATGTCTCCGAAAATGGCGAATTTCATCAAGGGGGGCGACGGGCTGCGTCCGCCATCTTCGGGACATGGGCCGGGAAATCAAGCATTTCGGCAGAGGGCGGCCGGGAAGCCCGGGCCGGCATTTTGCCCGAGCCGGGTCACAGGGCCAGTTCCGCCGGCCAGTCGAGCTCGGCTTCGCCATGCATGACTTCGGCCAGCACCGGCACGTCGAGGAACTGCGCCAGCACCATGCGGTTGGAGATGCTGGCGAGGTCGCGTTCGTCGGCGGTGTGGTTGAGCACCAGGCCGGCGCAGGTCAGGCCCTGCGCGCGGATGTCGCGCACGGTCAGCAGGGCGTGGTTGAGGCAGCCCAGCCGGTTGTTGACCACGACGATCACCGGCAGGCCGAGGTCGCGGGCGAAGTCCGCCAGGGTCAGACCCGCCGCCAGCGGCACCTGCCAGCCGCCCGCGCCTTCGACCAGCACGTGCGCGTGTCGGGCGGCGAGGTGGAAGAAGCCTTGGCGGGCCGCGTCGAGGTCGAGCGTGCGGTTTTCCAGCAGGGCGGCCGCAAACGGGGCGGCCGGCACCTTCAGGTGCACGGGGTTGACCTCGTCCAGGCTGAGCGCGCCGCCGCCGGCCTGGCGCAGGGCGTGGGCGTCGAGGCGGTCGCCGCAGGCAAACGGCTTGTAGCCGACGGCATCCCGGCCGGCGCGGCGCAGGGCCTCGAGCAGCAGGCAGGTGACGTAGGTCTTGCCTGCGTCCGTGTCGGTGCCGGTGATGAAGTAGTGCATGGGGGCGAAGGGGCGGCCGGTTCAGGCCCGGGCCGCCAGCAGGCTGCGCGCGTGCTCGCGCGCCGATTCCGCCTTGCCGCCGAGCATGCGCGCCAGCTCCTCGACGCGCTCCGCGTCGGCGACTTCGCACAGGCGGGTGCGGGTGCGGTCGCCCTCGATCTCCTTGCTGACGACAAAATGGCTGGCGGCGAGCGAGGCGACCTGGGGAAAATGGGTGATGGCGATGACCTGATGCGTCTCGCCCAGGGCGGCCATCTTCAGGCCGACGGCCTCGGCGATGCTGCCGCCGACGTTGGCGTCGATCTCGTCGAACACCAGCAGCGGCACGGCATCCTGGCGGGCCAGGGCGCTCTTCACCGCCAGGAGAACGCGCGACATCTCGCCGCTGCTGGCCGTCAGCCGCAGCGGTTTGAGCGGCTCGCCCGGATTCGGCGCGAACTGGAAATCCACATCCTCGAGGCCGAGCCGTTCCGGGGCGGCCTGCGGGTCGAGCCGGACTTCGAAGACGCTGCGCTTGAAGCCGAGGTCGCCCAGGTGGCGGGCGACTTCCTGGGCCAGTTTGGGGGCGGCGGCGGCGCGCTTTTTGCCGAGCTGGCGGCCGATCGTCTCCACCTCCGCCCGGCGGTCGCGCACCTGCTGCTGCAGGCGTTCCAGTTCGGCGCCGCGGTTCTCAATGCGCGCCAGCCGGCGCTCGGCCTCGGCCTGATGCTCGAGGATCGCCTCGACGCTCGGGCCGTACTTGCGCTTCAGGCTCTGCAGGGTGTGGATGCGCTGGTCGAGCTCCGCCAGCTCCGCCGGGTCGACTTCCAGGTCGCCGGCGTAGTCGAGCACGCTGCTCTCGAGCTCGCTGAGCTCAATCTGGGCGGACTTGAAGCCCTCGAACAGGCGGGCGCTGGCCGGATCGATCTTCTCCAGCTCGTGCAGGTGGCGGGCGACCTCGCGCAGGCCGTCGAGCACGCCGCCTTCGCCGCCGAGCCGGCTGGTGATGGCGGCGCAGGTCTCCGCGAGCCGGCTGCCGTTGGCGGCGATCCGGTGGCGCGCCTCGATCTCCGCCTCCTCGCCCGGTTTCAGGGCGGCGGCGGCGATCTCCTGGACCTGGAAACGCAGCATGTCGACCTGCTGGCCGCTTTCCCGCTCGCTGTGCTCCAGGGCCTCGAGTTCGGCCAGGGCCGCGCGCCAGGCCTGCCAGGCGCCGGTGTAGCGGGCCAGCAGCTCCTCCGAGCCGGCATGCTTGTCGAGCATCTCGAGCTGGCGCTCGCGGGAGTGCAGGGATTGGTGGTCGTGCGGCCCGTGCAGGTCGACCAGGTGCTCGCCCAGGCTTTTCAGCACCTGGATGGTCACCGGCGAGCAGTTCACGAACTGCTTGTTCGCCCCGCTGACGCTGATGCTGCGCTTGATCAGCAGCTCGCCGTCCTGGCAGGCGTCCAGGCCGGCCTCGGCCAGCACGGCGTCCACCGCCCGGCTGTCGCGCAGGTGGAAGCCGACCTCGACCGTGCAGGTGTCCTCGCCGCTGCGGATGAGGCCGCGGTCGGCGCGTTCGCCGAGCACCAGCTTGAGGGCGCCGACGATGATGGACTTGCCGGCCCCGGTCTCGCCGGTGACGCCGATCAGGCCCGCCCGCAGGTCCCAGGTGAGGTCCTCGACGAGGGCGAGGTGGCGGATTTTCAGGAAGGACAGCATGGCGGCGTGGGGATGCGCGATTATGGGAGGGGGCCCGGGCATTGCAACCGCCAGCCGGACCGGCCGCGCCAAGAAAAAAGGCGCCGCGGGGGGATCCGCGGCGCCTTTTTCAAGCCAGGGGGCTGGCCGGCGTCACTGCGCCAGCGTGGCCCGGGTCTCTTCGATGACCTCCTTCGGGATCGGATAATAGCCGTCCTTCACCACCACCTGCTGGCCGTCCTTGCTCTGGATGAACTTGATGAACTCGGTCGTCAGCGTGTCGAGCGGTTGGCCGGGCTTCTTGTTCAGGTAGATGAGGAGGAAACGGGCCAGGGGATAGTCGCCGCTCAGGCAGTTCTCATAGGTCGGCTCGGCCATCTTTTCGGCGCTTTCGCCGATCGGCAGGGCGCGCACGCCGGAGGTGACGTAGCCGATGCCGGCGTAGCCGAGCGCGAAGGCGTCGGTGCTGACGCCCTGGACGACCGCGGACGAGCCGGGCTGCTCCTTGACGCTGCTCTTGAAGTCGCCCTTGCCCAGCGCGTGCTCCTTGAAGAAGCCGTAGGTGCCGGAGGCGCTGTTGCGGCCGAACAGGGAGATGGCGCGGCCCTTCCAGGCGTCGATGCCGAGCTGGCCCCATTCGGTGATGTCGGCGGGGGCGCCGAGCTTGCGGGTCGAGGAGAACACGCCGTCGATCTGCGCCAGGGTCAGGCCGCGGATCGGGCTGTCCTTGTGTGCGAACACCGCCAGGGCGTCGACCGCGACCTTGATCTCGGTGGGCGGGTAGCCGAACTTCTTCTCAAAGGCGTCGATCTCCTCCTGCTTCATCTCGCGGCTCATCGGGCCGAGCTGGCAGGTGCCGCTGATCAGGGCCGGCGGCGCGGTGGCGGAGCCCTTGCCCTCGATCTGGATGTTGACGTTCGGGTACTTCGCCTTGAAGCCCTCGGCCCACAGGGTCATGAGGTTGTTCAGGGTGTCGGAGCCGATGGAAATGATGCTGCCGGAGACGCCGCTGACCTGCTGGTACTCGGGGATGGCGGGGTCCACGTCCGCGGCGGAGGCGGCCAGGGCAGCGCCCTGGCCGCCCCCGCCGCGGACGTGGAGCCCGCCCTCCCCGCGTACCAGCCGGTCAGCGGCGTCCCCGGCAGCATCCTTTACATCG
>CAYYJK010000323.1:0-4287 GCA_964472185.1 uncultured Prosthecobacter sp. | reverse complement strand
CCTGCAAAAAGCCGGGCTGATTGAAAAATCCATGGTCCACGGCCACGTCAAAACAGCGGCCCGACTGCGCATTGAACAACCGATTCAAACGATACGTTTTCATGAGGAATCTCCATGGAGGCGCGGACCGTGCGAGGTGTCAACCGCCGGAGGCCGGTAGGAACGCATTGGAAAATGCCGGTGAGCTGCTTTAACGTGCCCGTCATGCCCCGCGTCCGTCCCCCGTTTCTCCACCTGCCACTGCTGTTGCTGGCCGGACTGCTGCCGGCCTGGGCCGCCCCTCTGGAGCAAGCCCCGGAGTACCAGGCCGCGCGGCGCGCGCTGGCGGAAGGCCTGCCCGGGGTGGCTGCAATCAAGGCCGCGCGCCTGCTCGAAGGCCGCGACTGGAGCACTGCCGACCGCCAGCAGCTGGCCGCCTTCGCGGTTGAAGCCTGGCTGCGCGCCCGCGACGGCCGGGCGGCCCTGGCGGTGCTGGCCAAGGAGACCCTGCCTGACGAGGGTTTTTGGGAGGCGCAGGCGCGCCTGCTGGCCGGCGAACCGGCGGCCGCCGAACAGATTCTGCAGGCCCGCCTCGCACAAGGCCAGGCGAGCGAGCCGGAACGGCTGCTGTTGGCCCAGGTGGCTCTCGCCCAGGGACACACGGCCCAGGCTCAGGAGGTGCTGACCCCGCTGCGCTCGGCATCCAGCGCTTCGACCGCCCGCCGCGCGCGCCTGATGCTCGCCGAGCTGGCGCTGGTCACCGGCAGCGCCGCCGCCGCGCTGGACGATCTGCAGCCCCGGCCGGGCCGTCTGAATGCGCTCTCGGAACTGCTGCGCGCGCGCGCCCTGGTCGAACTCGGCCGGCACGCCGAAGCCGAGCCCCTGCTGCGCGCGCGCCTGGCCTCGAACGGCGGCGGCGAGCGCGTGCACCATGCTGCGGCCACCCTGCTGGCCGAATCGCGACTGCAGCAGGGCCAGGCGGTGCCGGCCGTGGAAGCCCTGGTGCAGCTGCTCGACAACACCCCGGACAGCGAAGAATGGAGCGCCGCGTTCGACCTGCTGGCGCGTGCGCTGGCAGCGAAACCGGGCGAGACGCTGCCTCCTGACGCCACGCTGCGCTGGATCAGCGAGGGCAACACCGTGCAGCGCCAGGCTTTGCAACCGCTGGCGGCGACCGAAACCTTCCGCGGCCACGCCATGCTGCTGCTGGCGCGCTGGCTGCTCAGCCAGCAGCGCACCAGCGAGGCGCTTGGCATGCTTGAGGCCATGATCCAAGTGCATCCCGACCATCCCCAGGCCGAAGAGGCGATGCGCCTGGCCCTGGAAACCTACGGCACTCTCAAGGTCGACAGCCGCGTCACCGCCCTGGCGAACCAGTGGCGCCGCCGGTTCGGCAGCGGCAGTTCGTCGATGGTCGATTTTGTCACCGGCAGCACCGCCTTCGCACGCGGTGAACCGGCGCGCGCGGCCGGCCTGTTCCAGGCGGCGGCCCAGGTGGCCACCACCCTCAGCGAGCGCCGCGCCGCCCTCTACAACGCCGGCGTCGCCGCCCTGCGTGCGGGCGAAATGACCCTCTATCAGACCCTGCTTGGCCAGCTGCAAATCGTCAGCGCCGGCGCGGACAGCGTCGTGAAATCCGGGGACAGCGCCGCCGATCTGGAACTCGACCAGGCGCTTGATCTGGCCGCGCGCGCCCAGCCGGACGCGGCCGAGCAGCTGCGCCGCTTCATCGACCAACACGCCGGCCACCCGCGTGCACTGCAGGCCCGCCTGGCGCTGGCGGAGCTCGCCCTGCTCAAAAAACCGGCCGATGTCAAAACCGCGCAAACCCTGCTCGACGAGGCAGGCACCCAGCCGAACCTGAGCGCGGCGCAGCGCCAGAGCCTCGCCGTGACTCGGCTGTGGCTGCTGGAGCGCCAGGGCCAGCTGCGCGCGCTGGCCGAGGCCGGCGCCGAATTTCTGGCCGCCTGGCCGGACGCGCCGCAGGCCGTGCTGGTGCGCATGAAGGTGGCGGACGCGTTTTTCCGCCTGGAAAACTTCGCCAGCGCCCGCACCGAGTTCGAGCTGGTGGCCAAGGAACATCCGGAGTCCGCCTACGCCGACACCGCGCTTTACTTCGCCGGCCTGAGCGCGCTCTCCGTGCTCAGCGACGAGGGGCGCGAGGCCGCGATCAGCCTCTGGCAGGAGCTCGCCGAACGCGGCGGCCCCCTGAGCATGGCGGCGCGGCAGCAGCAGGCCCTGGCCAAACGCCGGGCCGGCCAGGAAACCGAGGCCTTGAGCCTGATCGAATCCCTGCTTTCCGAGAAGAACCTGACGGAAACCATGCGCCGTTCGCTGGTCTGTGAGAAGGCCGAACTGCTCATGCTCATCGGCAAGACCGACGCCACGCGCTACGGCAAGGCCGCCGAGGTGCTGCAGGCCCTGCTGCAGGAGGACGACCTGAGCTACCTCTGGAAAGCGCGCGCCGGCTACACCCTCGCGGCCGCCCTGCAGGCCGCCGGCCGCCATCCGGAGGCTCTGGAGGCCTGCTACAACGTCGTCCAGACCGCTGGCAGCGTCGGCCCCTCGAATCCTGCCGAGTTCCGCTGGTACTACCGCGCCGGCTTCTTCGGCATCGACCTGCTCGAGACCGCCAAGCAGTGGGAAGCCGCCGCGGTGCTGGCGGAAACGCTGGCCCGCTCCCGCGGCGAACGCGCCGGCGAAGCCAAGGAGCGGGCGACCAAAATCCGCCTGGACCACTTCCTTTGGGACGAGCCCTGAACCCTCCGCCGCCATGCCCACCAACGTCCTCGGCCGGGAACTGCGCTGCTGCTGCCGCAAGCCGCTGACCGGCTTTTACCGCGACGGCTACTGCCGCACCGGCGCCGAAGACCGCGGCCTGCACACGGTCTGCGTCGAGGTGACCCGGGCCTTCCTGGAGTTCTCGCGCGCCCGCGGCAACGACCTGAGCACGCCGGCCCCGGAATGGGGCTTTCCCGGCCTGCAACCCGGCAACCGCTGGTGCCTGTGCGTGAGCCGCTGGAAAGAAGCGCTCGAAGCCGGCGTGGCGCCGCCCGTCTGCCTCGCCGCGACCCACTCTTCCGCCACCGAATGGGTGGATCTGGAAGACCTGAAGGCCCACGCCCTCGACGACGATCCGGAGTCGTGAACGCCGGCCTCAGCGCAGGAAGCTGCGCTCGATGAACTCGACGATCGGGGTGCTGTCCTCCAGACCGTGCGGGTGGTGACCGACGCCCGGTTTCGCAATCAGCTCGATGCGGCCGCCCAGCGCGCGGTAGCGCTCGGCGATCAGGCCGGTGTTTTCCTCCCAGGGCACCACGTCATCGGCGTCGCCGTAGACATGCAGCAACGGCACGCCGGCTTTGGCCAGGGGTTCCAGGCGGTCGACGGGATTGACCTGGGCCGCCAGGGCCTCGGCTTCGTCCTTGAAGCCCCACAAGCTCAGCACGCGCTCCCAGTTTTTGGGATCGCCCCTGCCCTTGCCTTTGCCGCCCGGCCAGCTCTTGAAGTCGCAGACCGGCGCGTCGGCGTAGATGCAGGCGACCTTGTCGGGATTGGCGATGGCCCAGTTGTAGCAATACAGGCCGCCGCGGCTGAGGCCGACCAGGGCCGGCTTGGCATGCAGGCCGAAGCGGCCGGTGAGCTCGCGGTGGAAGGCGTTCCAGTGCTTCACCGCCGCCGGCGAACCGAGCATGTCCGGCACCTTCATGTAGGCGATGTGCCAGCCCTTGGCCAGCAGCGCCAAGTCCGGCGCCGGCTTGTGGCCGAAGAACTCGCCGTGCCAGACCCAGGGCAGCCCCGGGGCCGCGGCCTTGGGCGCCACCACCTGGACCGGTTTGCCGTCGACCGTGAAATCGTGGCGGGTGTAGCCGTGCCAGTCGGCGGTCGTGCCCGGAAACACCACGCCGGGGCTGCGGGCCAGCTGCCGCGCCTGGCGGTCCAGTTCGGCCGCCTTGGCGCGCGCTTCCGCCAGCGGCAGGCCGGCCTTCACCCCCGGCCGCAGGTGGCGGGTTTCGCTCAGCCAGGCGTCGCGCAGCAGCCCCTGCTTCTGCTCGACCAGCGCCAGAATCTGCGCGCCGTTGGGATGCTCGGGCCGTCCTTCGGCATCGACCTGCAGCCCCCAATGTTCGAGCAGCGGCAGCGCCAGGACCCGATGGCCGGCGGCGTTGGGATGGATGCCGTCCCTGGCAAAGGTGAACTGCGGATCACGACGGCGGGCTTCGGCGATCGCCTGCGTCATCGGCCCGTGCACATCCAGCACCTGCCAGCCCTGCGCCCGCTGGTCGAGCAGCCAGCGCGCATAGGCGC
>CAYYJK010000322.1:0-4297 GCA_964472185.1 uncultured Prosthecobacter sp. | reverse complement strand
CAGCGGCTGGAGCAGGCGAAGACGCTGGAGGATTTCGCGCTGAAACTGACGCGCGTGGCCGGCGCCCGCAAGGAGTGGGAGATCAGCACCGACCGCGTGTTCCTGGACGAGCGCCTGGCCGGCCAGTTGCTGGCCGCGCAGCCCGGCGCTTACGGCGTGCTCACCTACCTGATCAACGGGGTGACTTCCGCCAAGGGCGGCACCCCGTACTCGATGATCACCGCCGTCGATGCGCCGGTGTCCCAGGCCGCCTCGGCGTCGGGTGAGCCGGGCATGGTGATCAGCCAGTGGCTGGCGGAGGATCAGGGGCTGGTGGTCGGCGACACGCTGGAAATCCGCCATTTCGTGGTCGGCCTCGGCCGCGAACTCAAGGAAGCCTCGGCCCGCTTCACCGTGCGCGGCATCGTGCCAATGTCGGATCCCGAGGTGACGCGCCTGTGGACGCCGGCCTTCCCCGGCGTGTCGGATGTCGACAACTGCCGCGACTGGGATCCGGGCATCCCGATGGACACCAAGAAGATCCGCGACAAGGACGAGAAGTACTGGGACGACTACAAGGGCACGCCGAAGGGCTTTATCCGGCTGGCGGAGGGGCAGAAGCTCTGGGGCAACCGCTTCGGTCGGCTGACCGCGCTGCGCTTTGCCGACACCGGCCAGGACGAGGCCGCCCTGCGCGCGCAGCTGCTGGCGGCGTTGAAGCTCGCCGACATCGGCCTGGTGCCGCGTGATTTTGCCGGCGAAGCGGGGGCGGCCGCCAAGGGAAGCGTCGATTTTGGCGGCCTGTTCGTCGGCCTGAGCCTGTTCCTGATCGTGGCCGCCCTCGTCTTTGCCGCCCTGCTGTTCCTGTTCACGCTGGAACGCCGCGCGGCCCAGGTCGGCCTGCTGCTGGCGATGGGTTGGACGCCGAGGCAGGTGCGCCGGTCCCTGCTGGGCGAGGCGGGCGTGATCGCCGTGCTGGGCGCCTGGCTCGGCGTGTTCGGCGGCGAAGCGTACACCCGGCTCGCCCTGAAGGGCCTGAGCGGCGCCTGGGCGGATGCCGCGCAGGGGCTGCCGCTGATCTACGCCGGCAGCTGGACGACGAAGCTGGGCGCGGGTGCGGGCGCGGTGCTGGTCCTGCTGCTGACCCTGGGCTGGATCAGCCGCAAGCTGTTCCGGCAGCCGGTGCGCGATCTGCTCGGCGGCGGCGCCGAGGCGGGGGCGGCGGAAACGCCGGCGCCGCGCCGCGGCGCGCAGTTCCTGCCGTGGCTGGCGCTGGTCGGCGCGCTGGCCCTGCTGCTTGCCGGCAGCCGGGCCGCGGCGCCGCAGGCGGTGGCCGGACTGTTTTTCGGCAGCGGTTTCCTGCTGCTGGTGACCGGCCTGGGGTTCGCGCGCGGCGCCATGCGGCGGGTGCGCGGGCTGGCGGATTCGCTCTGGCAGATCGGCCTGCGCAATCTGGCGCGGCGGCCTGCGCGCAGTCTGGCCGTGATCGGCATGATGGCCGGCGGCATCTTTCTGGTCACTGCGGTGAATGCCTTCCGGATGGACGCCGGCGATGCCTCCGCGCGCAGCTCGGGCACGGGCGGCTTTGCCTTGATCGGCGAGTCCGCGCTGCCGATTTATGAGGACCTCAACACGCCGGCCGGGCGCGAGGCCTTCAGCCTGGACGACGAGCTGCTGGCGGGCGTGACCATCGTGCCTTTCCGCCTGCGGCCGGGCGACGACGCCAGCTGCCTGAACCTGAACCGCGCCCAGAAGCCGGTGCTGGTCGGTGTGGATGCGGCCAAGCTTGCCGGCCGCTTCAGCTTCGCGGGGCCGGGCGACTGGAGCCGGCTTCAGGACGCCCAGGAAACCGCCGCGCTGGCCGACCAGGCCACCGCCATGTGGGGGCTCGGTCTGGGGCTCGGCGAGGCGCTGAACTACACCGGCGCCGACGGCCGTGAGCTGCCGGTGATCCTGCGCGGCATGCTGGCCGGGTCGGTGCTGCAGGGCAAGATGATCGTCAGCGAAGCCGCCTTCCTGCGGGCCTATCCCGACGCGGCCGGCTACCGCTTCTTCCTCATCGAGGCGCCGGCGGCCAAGGTGGCGGAGGTGAGCGCGCATCTGACGCGCCAGCTGCAGCAGCGCGGCCTGGCCCTGGAGCCGGCGCGCCAGCGCCTGGAAACCTTCCTGAGCGTGCAGAACACCTACATCGGCATCTTCACGGTGCTCGGCGGCCTCGGGGTGCTGCTTGGCACGGCCGGCCTTGGCATCCTGGTCGCACGGCACGTGCTGGAACGGCGGGGCGAACTTGGCCTGATGCAGGCGGTGGGTTTCCTGCCGGGCGCACTCAAGCGGCTGGTGCTCGGTGAGCATGCCGCGCTGCTCGGGGCCGGGCTGCTGCTCGGGGTGATCAGCGCCGTTCTGGCCGTCTGGCCCAGCCTGAGCCAGAGCGGCGGCGCCCTGCCGCTGCGTTTTCTGGGCGGCCTGCTGCTGGGCGTGCTGGCTTTCGGCCTGGCGGTCTGCTGGCTGGCGGTCGCGACCGCCGTGCGCGGCCGCCTGATCGAATCGATCCGCCGCGAGTGAGCCGCCTCACTTGCGCCGCCAGGGCAGGGTGCCGAACAGGCGCCGGCGTGCCGAACTGCGTTCGCGGGTCAGTTCCGCCGCTTCGGACTCGCTGTCGATGAGGATGTCCGGATCGCCCGAATCGAAGTCTTCGGCGCGCGGCAGGCCGGACGGCAGCACCTCCGGCAGGGCGATGTCGTCGGCTTCGGCCTCCGCGGCGGCGGCAATGTCCGGCCGCGAGGCCGGCGCCGCGAGCCGTCCGGGCACGACCAGACCGCCGGAGAAGATCAGCTTCATGGCGTCCTCGACCGACAGCGGCGCGTCGGTGACCTGCTCGATCGGCACGACCAGCAGCAGGCCGGTCATCGGGCTGAGCGCGCCCGGGACGAACACAGCGGCGAGCACCTTGTTCTGCTGCGGATCGAGGTACTGGCCGGTGACAAAGCCGAGCATCTTCATCTCGCCGGCGGGGTAGTCGACATAGACCACGCGTTTGAAGTTCTGGCGGCCGCCCAGGCCTTTGAAGCCGTCGATGACCTGCTTGAGCGACTTGTAGATGAACGAGACGATGGGCACGCTGAGCAGCAGCTTGTCCATGGCGCTGACGACCCGGACGCCGAGCACGTTGGTGGCCATGACGCCGAGGAAGACGAAGACCAGCAGCGGGATCAGAAAGCCGACGAAGGTGACGACGTGCTCGTAGGTGGGGTTGGTCGGGTCGACCAGGGTGCGGCCGGCCAGGTCGTTGACCGTGTCGGCGCAGAACTGCAGGAGCGGCACGCTCCAGCCGTGCAGGAGGTGGTAGCCGTTCTGCAGGATCCAGAAGGTGATCAGCAGCGGCAGGGCGACCGCCAGCCCCGCCAGCAGCTTGTTGCGCAGCCAGACCAGCAGGTTGCGCGGATGGGGTGGGGGACTGGGAGGGGGCGCGTACATGGACGACAGGCCCTTCGCGCGGGAAGGGCCAGCAAGGGATAGTGGCAGATCCGCCGCCCGGCGTTCAATGAACGCGCGGTCAACAAAAGGCCACTCAGGCTCCTACGAGCATCCGGGCCGGATTCTCGATGCAGTCTTTGACCCGGATCAGGAAAGTGACGGCTTCCTTGCCGTCGACGACGCGGTGATCGTAGCTGAGCGCCAGGTACATCATCGGCCGCACCACCACCTGGCCGTCGACCGCCACCGGCCGCTGCTGGATGCTGTGCATGCCGAGGATGCCGCTCTGCGGCGGGTTCAGAATCGGCGTGCTGAGCAGGGAGCCGTACACGCCGCCGTTGGAGATGGTGAAGACGCCGCCGCTCAGGTCGCTGATCTGGATCTTGCCTTCCTTGGCCTTGGCGGCGTAGGCGAGGATGTCCTTCTCGAGCTCGGCAAAGGACTTCTGGTCGCAGTCGCGCAGCACGGGAACGATGAGGCCCTTCTCGGTGCCGACGGCGACGCCGATGTCGTGGAAGTGGTTCTGGACGATTTCATCGCCCTCGACGCGGACGTTGATCGAGGGCACCGCCTTCAGCGCCTCGACGACGGCCTTCACGAAGAAGGACATGAAGCCGAGTTTGACGCCGTTTTTGGCGACGAAGCTGTCCTGCAGCCGCGAGCGCAGCGCCATGATGGCGCTCATGTCGCACTCGTTGAAGGTGGTCAGGATGGCCGCGGTCTGCTGGGCGCTGACCAGTTGGTCGGCGATCTTCTTGCGCAGCGGCGTCATCTTCCGGCGCGTGACCCGGCCTTCCGGCGCGGCGGGGGCCGGTTTCGCGGCCGGAGCCGGCTTGGCCTCGGG
>CAYYJK010000321.1:0-4326 GCA_964472185.1 uncultured Prosthecobacter sp. | reverse complement strand
GCCCTCGCGCTTGGAGCGGTACAGGGCGTCGTCGGCGCGGCTGAGCAGGGTGAGGAAGTCGTAGCCGCAGTTGCGTGTGCCGGCCACGCCGAAGCTGGCGGTGATGCGGAACACGTGGCCGGTGGGCGCGGTGTCGATGGCGGCGATGCGCTTGCGGCATTCCTGTGCCAGCGCGATGGACGAACCCAGGTCGCAGCCGACGAGCAGGAAGGCGAATTCCTCGCCGCCCAGGCGGCCGAAGCGGTCGTTCTTGCGGCAGATGCCGCTGCAGGTGTCCGCCACCTGCTTGAGCACCCAGTCGCCGACGGCGTGGCCGAAGCGGTCGTTGATGGCCTTGAACTCGTCGAGGTCGAACATCACCAGGCCGGCGTCCTCGCCGTCCTTTCGGCAGTACTCCAGGGCTTCTTCGGCCCGGCGGCTGAAGTGCATGCGGTTGGAGATGCCGGTGAGCGCGTCGGTTTCGGCCAGGCGCCGGAACAGCAGCTGCGCCTTCTTGGTGCGCCAGGCCCAGAAGGCGATGGTGCCCAGCAGGCCGGCCAGCAGCGCCACCAGCAGCAAGGTGTTGCGCTGCTGCTGCGCGTCCACCTGCTGCTGCAGCTGCAGCACCTGGTTCTGGCGGCTGAGCAGTTCGATGGCCTGGACCTTTTCGCGGGTTTCGCTCATGACCTGCTGGTAGGCGAAGGCGCGGGCCTGCACTTCGTCTAGGTAGGCCTTGTCGGCGGCGGCGTAGTTGATGTGGTGGGCCAGCGCGGCGGCGTTGTCGCCCCGCTGCAGCGCCACTTCGTAGAGCACGCGGTGCGCCGCCACCAGCGGGGCCGAATTGCTCATGCTGGCGCTGTGGGCGATCGAGCGGCGCGCATGCGCGTCGGCGAGCGCGAAGTCGCCGGTGGCGAAGCTGATCTCGGCCAGGTTCGAATAGACGTCGCCGATCAGCCGCGGGTAGCGCGTCTGTTCGACTTCCGGCAGGTGCCGGCTGAGGAAGGTCACCGCTTCGTTGCGCTCGCCGCGGTCGGCCAGCAGGCGCGCCTTGTAGTTGCGCGCGTAGTTGGTCATCACCGGTTCGCCGGCTTCGATGCAGCGTTCGACCTGGGCGTCCACGAACGCCTCCTGGTCGGCCAGCCGGCGCAGGCCGTAAAGCGCTTCGAGCCGCAGCGCGCCGGCGAAGCAGGCCGTGCGCGGGCTGGGGCCGTCGGCCAGCATCAGGTCGGCGAAGCGCACGCCGTCCTCGAAGCGGCCGACGTGGTTGCTGATGGTGCCGGCGGCGCCCCAGGCATGGTGGCGCAGCTCGGGTTCGTCGATCTGGTCCACCAGCGCCAGGGTCTGGTTCATGTAACGCAGTCCTTCCGCGAAGTCGCGGGTGACGGCGTAGGAATTGACCATCAGCGCGCCGGCGCGGAAGCGGATGCGCACGTCCTTGCTTTGTTCGAACAGCCTGCGCGCGGCCTCGATGCCCAGGTCGTAGCGGCCGCCGTAGGCGAGCTGGTAGGCCTTGAGGTAGTCGAGTTCCTCGCGCTGGCGCGCGCTGGCCGAGCCGATGCTGGCGTTGAGCTGGCCCAGCAGCGACTCGAACTGCGCGGGGTCGGCGCTGCGCACCGCCTCGGCCTGCCGCAGCATGGCTTCGAAGGCGGGCGAGGCGCGCCCCGGCGACGGCGCCACGCACAGCACCGCCGCGACCAGGGCGATGGCGAAGGTGCGATGCATGGCGGCGTCCCGGGTCCCGGCGTCAGTGGCGGCCGAAGGGGTGCGCGGATTCCTTGCGCTCGTCCTGGTCGGGCTCGTCGCTGTCGTCCTGGTCGTCGTCCTTCTTGTCGTCGTCGGCCGGGAACAGCATGCACATCATTTCCAGGCGCACGCCCAGCAGGTCGGCCAGGGCCGATGCATTGCGGTCGAGCAGGGCCTGGCGGGGCGCGTCGTCGAGGCCCAGCGCGTCGACGGCGGCGACATAGGCCTCGCCCTCGAGGCGGGCCAGCGAAGCGTCCTTGCCCATGGATTCCAGGAATGCGATCACGTTCGACATGCGGTGTTCCCCTTGGTGGATTCAGCGGTGGATGGAAGCGTCGTCGCCGGCGGCGGCGTCCAGTGCGGCCAGGGCCGCCAGCATCGCCTGGTTGCGGGCGAGCGGGCGGGCCGGCGGCAGCACCAGCGTGGTGTGCGGTTCAAGGCGGGCCTGCGCCAGGTCGCGCAAGGCCACCGTTTCGATGCGGGGCGGCTGGATCGGCAGCGTCGCTGCCTCGTAGAGCGTGCATGCGTGGTCCAACGGGTAGTCCCCGGCCAGCAGGTCAACCAGCAACTGCCGGTAGGGCGCGGGCGTGGACTTGCGGGTGAAACCGCGGTCGCCGGCGATGCCGGCCTGCCACAGCACCAGGTAGGCGGTGGGATCGAGGCGGCGGCGGTAGAACATCAGCTGGCTGGCCTCGTGGTGCTGGCAGCCGAATTCGCCCGGGTCGATGCCCAGGTCGGCGTACAGGCAGTCCTCGGCCGAGATGCCGGGCTCCATGTGCGCGGCGTAACCCTCGGCCCGCGCCTGGGCCACGGCCCGGTGCGGCGCCTGGGCGAACACGCCGGGGTGGCCGTAGAAGGCGCCACAGACGCGCCGGCCGGCACGCACGGGTTCGAGCAGGGTGGCCACCATGTCGCGGTAGGTCTGGGTGCGCGGCTTGCCCGGGCCGTAGAGCGGCTGCAGGCTGCGCACGTCCGGGTGCATCTCCTGCACCCAGCGCTCGACCAGCGGGTCGGACACGGCCACGAAGACGACGTCCGCCTGCTCGATGGCGCTGCGCGCGCGCGGCGACAGGTGCGCCCCGAGGGTCATCCCCAGGCCGACGCAGGCAAGGCTTCCGCTCGTTTCCATCATTCCCCGACGGCACTCCCCAAGCGCCTGAGGTTAGCCGATTGGTGAGCGCGGGAGGAACCAGGCCGCCTCGGACGGGCTGCCCGCGCCGGGCCGGAAGCCGGCGCAGGCCAGCAGGCGGGCCATGGCGAGGTTGCCGGGATGGTGGCGCGCCGCGACGTGGCCGACGCGCTTGTCGGCGAAGGCCAGGACCACCAGCTTCGAGACGATTTCTCTCCCGTGGCCCTGGCGCTGGGCCGCGGGCAGCAGCAGCAGGCCGAGCTCGGCGGCAGCGCCCTGGCGCCGGAGCAGGCCGGCCAGCCCGAGTTCGCGCGCCAGGGGGCCGGCTTCGCGCACCACCCAGAACGCGGGCTGGCCCGCGAGGGCGCGGTGGCGCTGGAGCGCGAGTTCAAAGCCGCGGCGGGCCTGCGTTTCGTCCAGCGCGCCGCCGGCGTGGGCGAGCACGCCGGCGTCGGTGTAGATCGCGCGGTAGAGCGGCCAGTCCGACGCCGTCAGCGGCGCCAGGGCCAGGCGAGGGGTGCGGGCCGGGAGCATGGCCAGAGCATACCCGGCGCCATCGCCCGGCATTTGCGCCCGGCCGGCTTTGCCGGCAGTGTTTCCGGCATTCCCGCCGCCCGCCCGACGACCGCCGTGAGCACCGACTCCGAGATCCTCAGCCGCCTCGAGACCCTCAACGCCATCGGCGTGGCCCTGTCGCACGAGCGCGACCTGGCCACCCTGCTCGAACGCATCCTCGAGGCCGCCCGCGACTTCGCCGACGCCGACGGCGGCACGCTCTACCTGGTCGAGGGCGACCACCTGCGCTTCGAAGTGCTGCGCAACGATTCGCTGGGCTATTTCATGGGCGGCCGCCACGGCTCGCCCATCCACTTCCCGCCCATCGCCATGCACGGCCCCGACGGCCGCGCCAACGATTCGATGGTGGTGGTGCACGCGGCCCTGACCGGCCGCACGGTGAACATCGCCGATGCCTACGACGCCGAGGGTTTCGACTTCAGCGGCACCCGCGCCTTCGATGCGCGCACCGGCTACCGCTCGCAGTCCTTCCTGACGGTGCCCATGAAGGACCACGACGGCCATGTCATCGGCGTGCTGCAGCTGATCAACGCCAAGGACAAGACGGGCGCGATCCGAAGCTTCGACGCGGCCATCCAGCAGCTGGTGGAATCGCTGGCCTCGCAGGCGGCCATCGCGCTCAACAACCGCCGGCTCATCGACCAGCTCGAGGCCCTGTTCGAGGCGCTGATCAACCTGATCAACACCGCCATCGACGAAAAATCGCCCTACACCGGCGGCCACTGCGAACGCGTGCCGGCGCTGACCAACCTGCTGGCCGACGCGGTGGCGCGCACCACGGTGGGCCCGCTGGCCGAGTTCACCATGGACGAGGCCGACCGCTATGAATTGAAAATTGCCGGCCTGCTGCACGACTGCGGCAAGATCACCACGCCGGTGCACGTGGTGGACAAGGCCAC
>CAYYJK010000320.1:0-4343 GCA_964472185.1 uncultured Prosthecobacter sp. | reverse complement strand
AGCAGCACGGCGCCCATGCTGGCGGCGATGCCGATGCAGTAGGTGTTCACGTCGCAGGTGACGAACTGCATCGTGTCGTAAATGGCCAGGCCGGCGGTGACGGAACCGCCGGGGCTGTTGATGTAGAAGTGGATGTCCTTTTTCGGATCCTGCATCTGCAGGAACAGGAACTGGGCGATGATGACGTTGGCGACCTGGTCGTTGACGTCGGTGCCCAGGAAAATGATGCGGTCCTTGAGCAGGCGCGAGTAGATGTCGTAGGCGCGCTCCGCCCGGCCTTCGCTTTCAATGACGGTCGGCACGATGTAGTTCGAAACCGGGGAGATGCTGCTGGGGAAATCGGAGTTGGAAGTGGCCATGGCTGCAATCAAAGGGGGACGGACGGGATTGTCAATGCGCCGGCAACGGCCGGCCCGCGTATCTTCATACGGTCGTCCTCTTGCGTTGGCGGCCGCTTTCGCCACCTTGGATTCCGCCATGCCCACCCCCGCTTTCCACCACCAGGAACTTTTCGAAACCGGCGCCGACACCACCGAATACCGGCTGCTGACCCGGGAACACGTCCACGTCCGCAGCTTTGAGGGACGGGACATGCTCTGCGTCGATCCGGAGGCGCTGACCCTGCTGGCCAACCAGGCCTTCCACGACATCAATTTCTTCCTGCGCCCCGCCCACCTGCGCCAGGTGGCCGCCATCCTCGACGATCCCGAAGCGAGCGAAAACGACCGCATGGTGGCGCTGACCCTGCTGAAAAACGCCGACGTCGCTTCGGCCGGCCTGCTGCCGTTCTGCCAGGACACCGGCACGGCGATCATCCTGGGCAAAAAGGGCCAGCAGGTCTGGACCGGCGGCGGCGACGAGGCGGCCCTGTCCAAGGGCGTCTACCAGGCCTACACCGAGAACAACCTGCGCTACTCGCAGAATGCGCCGCTGGACATGTTCACCGAAAAGAACACCGGCACCAACCTGCCCGCCCAGCTGGACCTGCACGCCGTCGACGGCGACGCCTACAAGTTCCTGTTCATCGCCAAGGGCGGCGGCTCGGCCAACAAGGCCTTCCTGTACCAGGAAACCCGCGCCGTGCTCAATCCGCAGGCCATCGTCAAGTTCCTCACCGACAAGATGCTTACCCTGGGCACCGCCGCCTGCCCGCCCTACCACCTGACGTTCGTCATCGGCGGCCTGTCCGCCGAGCACACGATGAAGATCGTCAAGCTGGCCTCGACCAAGTACCTCGACGAGCTGCCCACCACCGGCAACGAGTACGGCCGCGCCTTCCGCGATCTGGACCTGGAAGCGCAGATGCTCGAGGCTGCCCGCACCTGCGGCATCGGCGCCCAGTTCGGCGGCAAGTACTTCGCCCTGGACGTGCGCGTCGTCCGACTGCCCCGCCACGGCGCATCGCTGCCCATCGGCATCGGCGTCTCCTGTTCCGCCGACCGCCAGGCCAAAGGCAAGATCACCCGCGACGGCGTCTTCATCGAGGCGCTGGAAACGCAGCCGCTGCGCTACATCCCGGAAAGCCTGCGCCACCGCCAGGACAGCAGCGCCGTGCGCATCGACCTGAACCGGCCGATGGACGAGATCCGCGCCGAGCTCAGCCGGCACCCGGTCACCACCCGGCTGCTGCTCAACGGCCCAATCATCGTCGCCCGCGACATCGCCCACGCCAAGCTCAAGGAGCGCCTCGACGCCGGCGGCGACCTTCCCGACTACTTCAAGGCGCACCCGGTGTACTACGCCGGCCCCGCGAAGACGCCGGCCGGCATGCCCAGCGGCAGCTTCGGCCCGACCACCGCCGGCCGCATGGACAGCTACGTGGACCTGTTCCAGAGCCGCGGCGGCAGCATGGTCATGATCGCCAAGGGCAACCGCGGTCCGCAGGTGACCGCCGCCTGCAAGCAGCACGGCGGCTTCTACCTCGGCAGCATTGGCGGCCCGGCGGCCATCCTCGCCAAGGAGAACATCCGCAAGGTCGAAGTCGTGGAATTCCCCGAACTCGGCATGGAAGCCATCTGGCGCATCGAGGTGCAGGACTTCCCCGCCTTCATCCTGGTCGATGACAAGGGCACCGACTTCTTTGAAACGGTCGGTCCGGGCTGCTCAGTGAAGCACTGAGCGTCCTAATCGACTCCCCGGCAAGCAGCACAGCTCAACTCCAAAGGCGCCCGCTCTGGAGTGGATGCATTTTGCATTCGCTCAAGCAGCAACTCCAGGCAGCGCATGTCCAGGTGTTGCCGCAACCCCTTGATTCAAGGGGTTTTATCGTTCCATACCCATTATTGCATTTCGCATTGGGATACCCCACAAATCGCTCACTTTGCACTTGCGTCAGGGAACTCGGAAGTTCATTATTCAGGGTAACCTTAGGCTTACATATCAGGCATTTTCCATTAGATGCCGAATTTCAGGGCCTTCACTGCACACCGCATCATGAATCCAGGACTTCTCTTCGTCGGCGCCATTGCCTGCATGACGCTGTGGTCGCTTTGGATGGGCATCACCCGCTCGGCCCGCCGCCGCGCTCGCCTGCGCCGTCAACTTCAGCGTGAAAGAGGGCATGCCGTCAGTTGCGAGACCGCCCAGGCTCTCCACACTGGCCGCGATGAACCCCGCAACTCCAGTTTTGGTCGCCTCATTACGGACGCTTCTCTCTCCGGAACGGGTGCTAACTGAGGCGGCCGATTTGGTTCCTTACAGTTTTGACGGCACCGCCGCGCTCAAGCAGCGACCCGGCGCCGTTGTTTTTCCGCACAGTTCCGCAGAAGTTGCAGCCTGTGTCAAACTCGCCCGCGAAGCGCGCGTGCCGGTTGTCACCCGCGGCTCGGGCACCGGCCTCAGCGGCGGCAGCGTGCCACTGCCCGAGTGCCTGGTGATCTGCCTGAGCCAGATGGACCGCATCCTCGAGGTGGATGAAAAAAACCTCAGCCTGCGCGCCCAGAGCGGCGTGATCACCAAGGAGATCGACGATGCGGCGGCGCGGGTCGGTTTGTTCTACCCGCCGGACCCCGGGTCGATGAAAATCAGCACGATCGGCGGCAATGTCGCGGAGAACTCCGGCGGCCTGCGCGGCCTGAAGTACGGCGTGACCCGCGACTACGTCATGGGCCTGGAAGTGGTGCTGCCGGACGGCACGCTGACCCGCCTGGGCAACAAGTGCGTCAAGGACGTGGCGGGCTACTCGATGAAGGACCTCTTCGTCGGCAGCGAGGGCACGCTGGGCATCATCACCGAGGTCATGCTGAAGCTGCTGCCGCGGCCGAAGGCGCGCAAGACCCTGCTGGCGCTGTACGACAGCCTGGAGGCCGCCGCGCACACCATCTCGGCGATCATCGCGGCCAAGATCATTCCCTGCACCCTGGAGTTTCTCGACCAGGTGACCGTGCAGTGCGTGGAGGACTACGCCAAGATCGGCCTGCCCACCGACGTGCAGGCCCTGGTGCTGATGGAGACCGACGGCCACCCCGTCGTGGTCGAAGAGGAAGCGGCGCAGATGATGGCGCTGGCCCGCCAGCACGGCGCCCGTGAAGTGCGCGCCGCCGCCGATGAAGCCGAAGGCGCCAGGCTGGCCTCGGCGCGCCGCAACGCCTTTTCCGCCCTGGCCCGGGTCCGGCCGACGACCATCCTCGAGGACGTCACCGTGCCGCGCACCGAGCTGGCCCACATGGTGGCCTTCATCCGCGCCTGCGCGGAACGGCACCGCCTGCGCGTCGGCACCTTCGGCCACCTGGGCGACGGCAATCTGCATCCGACCTTCCTGACCGACGAACGCGACGCCGAAGAGATGCACCGGGTCGAGGCCGCGCTGGAGGAGATCGTCGAGGAAACCATCCGGCTCGGCGGCACCGTCACCGGCGAACACGGGGTCGGCCTGGCCAAGAAGGGCTTCCTGCGCCGCCAGTTGGGTGAATCCAGCTACGAGCTCATGCGCAGCATCAAGCGCGCCCTGGATCCCGAGCACCTGCTCAATCCCGGCAAGATTTTCGATCTGTGAGCGACATTGCGATCACTGCCGCCGAAGCCGCCTGCGGCCTCGGGGACACCCTTGAGGCCTGCCTGAGCCAGTGGCGCGCCGGCCGCGCCGGCCTGAGCACGGCCGACGGCCTGCGCGCCGGCCGCCTGCAGGACCGCAGCCTGTTGCAGGGCCGCCGCTACGCCGCCGCCAGCCAGGCCGCCCTGACGCTGGCCCGCCGCGCCGTGGTGCGCGCGGGCTGGACGCCCGAACAGACCCGCCAGGCCTGGCTGTTTGCCGCCAGCAGCCGCGGCAACGTCGGCGAACTGCTCGCCGGCGGCCCCGCGCGGCGCCGCTCGCGCCGGTTCAGCGCCAGCAACAGCATGCACAG
>CAYYJK010000319.1:0-4348 GCA_964472185.1 uncultured Prosthecobacter sp. | reverse complement strand
CCGAACGCGAACTGCATCACCTTCATGCCCGGGAAACCGTGGCGCTCGCGCAGGGCAACCACGTCCGGCGTGATCAAGCCCAGGTCCTCGGCGATCACCGGCACTTCGCCGCCCAGCTCGGCCTTGAGGGCCTCGAACAGCGCATCGCCCGGCGCCTCGACCCAGCGGCCGTTGACCGCCGTCGGCTCGGCGGCGGGGATCTCCCAGTAGGCGGCAAAGCCGCGGAAGTGGTCGATGCGGACGATGTCGACCATCTCCAGCGTGCGCCGCAGGCGCGCCTTCCACCAGGCGAAGCCCTCGGCCTGATGGGCGCTCCAGCGGTACAGCGGATTGCCCCAGCGCTGGCCGGTGGCGCTGAAATAATCGGGCGGCACGCCCGCGACGACCGTCGGCTGGCCGTGCGCGTCGAGTTCGAACAGGTCGGGCCGGGCCCAGACGTCGGCGCTGTCGTGGGCGGTGAAGATGGGGATGTCGCCAATGAGATGGATGCCCAGCTCCCGGGCCCGGGCATGCAGACGCCGCCACTGGCGGTTGAAGAAGAACTGCAGGACCTTGCTCTCCTCGACGGCGGCGGCCAGCCGCTGCCGCGCCTCGGCGAGGGCGCCGGGCTCACGCCGGCGCAGCGCCTCCGGCCACTCGTACCAGGGCCGGCCGCACTGCTCCTGCTTGAGCGCGCTGAACAGGGCATAATCCTCGAGCCAGGCCTGCTCGCGTTCGCCGTAGGTCTCGAAGGCGTGACGCAGCAGCGGGCTGGCGGCGCACTGCTGCAGAAAACGCCGGGCCGCCTGCTGCAGGCAGGCCAGGCGCACCTCCTCGACGGCCGTGAACTCGACCCGCTGCGCCGGAAACGCCGGCATCATCGCCAAGTCCTGCGGCGTCAGCACGCCGTCCATGACCAGGGCGTCCAGGGAGATCAGCAGCGGATGGCCGGCAAAGCTGGACAGGCTCTGGTAGGGCGAAGCGCCGTAGCCGGTGGGGCCCAGCGGCAGCATCTGCCAGAGCTTTTGCCCCATCGCCTGCAGCACCTCCAGCCAGCGGTGGGCTTCCGGGCCGATTTCGCCGATGCCATACCGCCCGGGCAGCGACGTGGGATGCAGGAGGAGGCCGCTGGAACGGGGAATGGCAAACATGGCGGGAACAGGATGGCCGAAGCCGGGGGCATTGCCAGCACGAACCGGGCCGGGATGCCGGCGGCCTGGTGGTTCAGGGCTGCGCCGGCGCGGGAGGGCGGCTGGCAAAGCTGCGCCACTGCTGCACCGTTTCCTGGTGCTGCTGGCGGCCGGCCGCCTGCCAGCGCTCGCCGGCGGCGGCGAGCACCTTGCAGATCGAATTCAGGAAGGGCGGATCGGTGTACACCGCCGGCTCCGTCTGCGCATGCTTCCAGAGCAGCAGGGCGTCGCGCTCCGCCTCCTCGTGCAGGCCGAGCAACGACTCGAGGCGGACGATTTCGGAGAGCTCGTAGATCCACTTGCCACGGTCAACGTTGTGCTGGCGCTCGATCTGCATGCACTCGCGCCGGTAGGCCAGGGCGGCCTGAGGATGCCCGGCTTCCTCGCGCACCTCGGCGGCGGCGCGCAGCGCGCGCGGCAGCTTCTGATCGTTGCTCTGGGCGCGGGCGATGGCGATGGCTTCGTCGTTGGCGCGGAAGGCGTCCTCGACCCGGCCGCCCTTGAGGTAGAGGCGGGACGCGTCGATCCAGCGATGGATAAGGCCGTGGTAATGGCCGCCGCGCGCCGCCACCTGCAGGCGGATGCACTCCTCCATGTCCAGCGCCGCCTGCCCATGGCGGCCCTGGCCGGCCCGCAGGCGCGACAACGAGCGCATCAGCAGGCTGCGGTTGAAGTCGGAGATGCCGCTGCTGCCGGCGCTGATTTTCAGGGCTTCCTGAAGCGCGGTCTCGGCCCCGGCCAAATCCTCCATTTCCAGCAGGGTGTCCGCTTGAAACATCAGGGCATCCACCCGGCTTTTGGGAACATCCGGCACCGCCGCCACCACCTGGCTGGCCAGGGCCGCCGCCTCCTGCCGGCGTCCCAGCCGGGCCAGTTCCCTGGCCACGTACCGGCGCGTCCGGTCGCGCTCATCGCGGTACTCCGGCCCCAGCGCCTCCCAGCGGCGTTCCAGCTGCTGGTACAGCCCGAAGGCCTTCTCCTTGTCACCCGTGTCCGCCGTCGCACGCGCCACACGCAGCTGCGCGGCCAGGGTGACCGGCGACGCCTCGCCGTGCAGGCGCAGGCACAGGGCCTGCTGGCGCTGCAGCAGGGGCAGTGCGCGCTGAAATTCGCCCATCGCCAGATAGATGTCCGCCAGCCGGCCCAGCAACTCGGCCTGGACCTCCGGCTCGTCCTGCAGCCGGTCGATCTCCCCCAGGCTTTCGTTCACAGCCAGCGTCAGCGCCTCGGGATTCTTGCCCTGGTTGACGAAGTCGCCCGCCTGTTCGAGCAGGCGGCCGAGGAAACCGGCGAGCGCGGAAGCCTTGCGCGACTGGGCCGCGGCCTGGCCGTGCGCCCGCTGCTCGCGCAGGAAGGCGTAGGTGCTGATGCCGGCAAGCAGCAGCAGGTTGAGGCCGATCACGGCGCCGATGGCGAAGGCGACCCGGTTGCGGCGCACCAGCTTGCGGAAGCGGTACCAGCGGTCGGGCGGTCCGGCGCTGACCGGCTCGTGCGCCAGATGGCGGCGCAGATCGTCGGCCAGGGCGTTGGCGGAGGCGTAACGGTGCTCCGGATTCTTTTCGAGCGCCTTGAGCAGGATCCAGTCGAGGTCGCCGCGCAGCGCCTCGGCGGCGCAGGGCACGGCTTCGCCGGCGGTCTGGCGCTGACGGGCGCAGAGGCTGGGGCGCGGCGGCTCGACCTCGTCCAGCCGCTGCAGCAGCGCGGACAGCGAAGTCGTCTGGCCGGCCCCGGCGGTCAGCGGCGGCACGCCGGTGAGCACCTCATAAAGGATGGCGCCGAGGGCGTAGACGTCGACGCGCACATCGACCACCCCCGCCCCCTGCAGGGCCTGCTCCGGCGCCATGTACTGCGGCGTTCCCAGCACCACGCCGCGCAGGGTCTGCACCAGACTTTCCGGCTCGGCGGACTCGTCGCTCAGGGCCTTGGCGATGCCGAAGTCGATGATTTTCGGCACGGCCCCCGCCTCCGAGGTGGCGACCAGGATGTTCGAGGGCTTGAGGTCGCGGTGCAGGATCGCGCGCTGATGGGCGTGCTGCACCGCACTGCAGACGTCGAGAAAGAGTTCGAGCCGCTGGCGCAGGTCGAGGCCGGCCTCGCGGCAGAAGAGCGTGATCGGCTGGCCGCGCACCAGCTCCATGACGAAGTACGGCCGGCCCTGCGGCGTGGCGCCGGCGTCGAGCACCGCCGCGATGTTGGGGTGCGCCATGCGCTCCAGCGCGCGCCGTTCGGCCCGGAATCGCGCCAGCACGCTCTGCGAATCCATGCCGGGGCGGATGACTTTGAGCGCCACCCGGCGGCGGATCGGCTGCTGCTGCTCGGCCTCCCAGACGATGCCGAAGCCGCCTTCGCCCAGCCGGCCGGTCAGGCGGTAGGGACCGATTTCATCCCCCGCCTGCTCCAGGATCGCCCCGGCCGCCTCCGCCTCCCGGAGGTCGCCGAAGGTCATCAGATCCAGCAGGGCCAGGGCCTGCCCGGTCGGCAGTTCGAGCGGCTCGTTCGGACCTGGCTCGGAGGGGCTCATGGAGAGGAAAGCGCGGATCCAAGTCGGCAGGCGGCGCCTGCGCCGGTCAGTAGCCGGAACGCTGCAGCAGCAGGTCCAGCTCGCGCTGGAAATGCGGGACATCCGCCGGCGGCGGCTGATAACCCTGCGGAGCGTCGCGGAGACCGAGGCGGCCCATCTGGTCGAGGAACCAGGAGACCTGGATGCCGTCGCTGAAGGTCGCCTTGCCGCTGATCAGGGCGCCGGGAATGGCGATGTGGTCGGCGCTGAGGCTGACCGAACCGGGGGGAGCGGGCTCAGCGCTGGCATCGTCGAAATTTTCATCCCAGGTCTCGTCCTCGGCCGGCAGGGCCGGCGCGGCGGGTTCCGGAGCGGGCGCCGGCACCGGCGGCCGCTCCTTGTCCTTGATGCGCACGCCGACGTCCAGCATCAGCAGGCGGGCGTCGAGGTAGGTCAGGGTGATGTCGAACTCGGTTTTCAGGCGGGCCTGGATGTCGTTGAGGCTGGCGCCTGCGGCGGCCCAGTCTTCGACCTGGGCCAGCTGTTCGGGAGTGAGTTGGGGCATGAAACGGAAAGTCTAGTTCTTGGCGGGGCTGGTGACAATGGCCGCCACCTGGCTGGCCTTGTCGCTCAGGGTTTTGACCTGCTCCGGCGTCAGCGGCTGGTTCGGCGGACCGCT
>CAYYJK010000318.1:3200-4370 GCA_964472185.1 uncultured Prosthecobacter sp. | reverse complement strand
GCGCTGGGCAGCGACTTGCTGGCCTCGCCGGCGGGCACGGTGATCAGGTGCGCCTTTTTGCCGGCGGCGCGCAGGCTGTCCAGCACGGTCGCGGCGTACAGCGGCCCGACATTGGAATCGGTGATCACCGCGCAGGCCGTTCTGCCGGCCAGGCTGGGCGGCAGCGCTTCACCGAGATGCCGCAGCAGATCGCGCCCCACCTGCACGGTGTAGCTGCGCGGGCCGAGGTTTACGGGGACGGTGTGGCGGGTGTCGGCAGGCATGGAAAGCGGTCGAAAAGGGTGGCGAGCAGGCACTCTGCCGTGGTCTGGGAATCCAGGCAAATCGTTTGCAGCCAGTGTTCGCGCCGGAACCAGGTGACCTGGCGCTTGGCGTACTGGCGGGTGGCGATGGCGAGGGTCTCGATCATGGCTGCCAGCGGCAGCTCGCCGGCCAGATGGGCCCGCACCTCGCGCAGGCCGATGGCCTTGGCCGCGGTGGGACCCAATTCGCCGCAGGCGCGCACTTCGTCGAGCAGGCCGGCGGTCACCATGGCCTCCGTGCGCCGCTGAATGCGCGCGTGCAGCTGCTCGCGCGGCCAGTCCAGGAAGACGCCGCGCAGGCCGGGTGGCGTCCGGGCAAAAGTCTGGCGCAGTTCCGACTGCGGCCGGCCGGTGAGCAGGCAGATTTCCAGGGCGCGGTCGACGTAGCGCGGATTGGCCAGCGGCACGTTGCTGGCGGCCTGCGGATCCAGCTCGAGCAGCTGCCGGCACTTGGCCTCGGCGCTGAGCTCGGCCAGGCGCGCCCGCAGTTCCGGGTCGGCCGGGGGCAGGGGGGCGAGCCCGTGCGTCAGCGCCTTCACATACAGCCCGGAGCCGCCGACCAAAATCGGCAGCCGGCCGCGCGCCACGATCCCGGCCAGCACGGACAGGGCGAGTTCGCGGTAGCGCTGGGCGTCGCAGGTTTCGGTCAGCGGCAGGACGCCGTACAAATGGTGCGGTGCCTGCGCCCGCTCCGCCGCGCCCGGCTTGGCGGTGAGCAGGTCCAGGCCGGCGTAGAGCTGGAAGGCGTCGGCATTGACCACCTCGCCGCCCGTCCGCTCGGCCAGCGCCGCCGCCAGCGCCGACTTGCCCGACGCGGTCGGACCGGTGACGAAGAAGCAGCGGGCGATGAGGTCGGCGGACATGCGGA
>CAYYJK010000318.1:0-3100 GCA_964472185.1 uncultured Prosthecobacter sp. | reverse complement strand
GGGGCGGTGCTTTGGGCGACGTGGAGTTCGACGTTGCGGGCGCCCCACTGGTACAGGCGCTGCACCAGGCCGGCGGCGCGGCAGGGCACCAGGAAAACCGGTGTGCGGCCGCGCAGGTCGTCGAGTCCGCGCCAGAGCAGGGCGGCGGCGGCTTCTTCGTCGGTGGCGACGCCAGGGCCGAGCATGCAGAAGGCCGGGTGCCGGCTGACCACCAGCACGCCGGCGAGTTCGCCGTTGGGCTGTTCGATCACGAACACGCGCCAGTAGCCGACCGGGTTCGCCAGGAAGAAACGGTAGTCCTTCTCGCGCCGGACGCCCTGCAGCGACTGCTCGAAGTCGGCCAGACGGGCCGCTTCGTCGGGCAGCGCCAGGCGCACCCGTTCCGCCCCTGCGGGCGCGGCCACCGCCAGGCCGGTCTCGGGCACCGGCAGCAGCAGATCCTGGAAGATCGCGCCGGGTACGAAACCGAGGCGGGTGTACAGGGAGAAGGAGTCCAGATTGAGCAGGCTCGACACCAGCCGGGCGGGCTTGCCCCGCTGCCGGGCTTTGGCCAGGGCCGCTTCCACCATCCGGCGCGCCACGCCCCGGCCGGCGGCCTCCGGCGCCGTGGCGACAATGCCAAGCGCCACGTGGGTTTCGCGTTCGTGGGTGAAGCAGACGCCGAGCAGTTCGCCGGTCTGCGGATCGCGCGCGGCAATGCCCTCGTCCGGATCGAGGGCTTCGTAAACTTCCGGGAACAGCCGGAAGGGGGCGGCTTGATCGCCAAATCGCGCCCCCTGGCCAAGCCGGCTCTGGTACCAGTGCACCAGCGAGCGGTGCAGCAGGCTGGCGACGCGGTCGTGGTCGGCGGCGGTCAACGGGTCGAGGAGAAGGTCAGCAGACATGGTGTCAGGCAGTATGGGTGGGAGGCGGCGGTTGGTCGGGCAAGCGGAGCGAGGCCGGCGCGGTCAGAGCTGTTTGGCGGCGATCATGGCGGCCAGCAGGGCGTCGGCGATCGCACGCATGCCGCGGTCGCCGGGGTGGCGGGCGACGCCGGCATGCGCGTAATCCCGCTCCGAACGGGCGTAGTTGGCCTCCACCTTGTCCAGGCCCTTGAGGTCGACGAACACGGCGCCGGTGGCTTGGGCGGCGTGCTTCAGCGCGCCGTCCTTGGCCGGATCGCTCCAGAAGCAGCTGCGCACGTAGATCCGGCTGCATCCGTCGCGCTTGAGCCGGGTCAGCAGCTGGACGGCGGCGGCCTGAAAGCGGGCTTGGTCATCGGCGGTTTTCAGCGCCGGCACGTTCTCGCCGATCGCCACAATGACGGTGTCGGCCTCGAAGGTCAGCGGCTCGGCCAGCCGCCGCCCGAGGTCGTCGGTGGCGTAGTGGCGCTCGAACTCGGCGATGTTCACTGCCTTGAACTCGGGCGGCCGGCCCTGGCGCTCGGCGATGCCAGCCGCGAGCCGGTGAACGTAGTCGCTGTCGGCCGCGCTGGCGGCCATGCCCCAACGGCCGGTCCAGCCGATCTTCGGGGCCGGTCCGTGCAGGGTGATGCTGTTGCCGACAAACAGCAGGCGCCGGACGGGCGGCTCGGCGGCGTTCGCGAGGGCAGGCAGGGCGGCGGCAAGGAGGAGGGCGAAGGGGCGGCGCAGCATGGCGGGTGGAGGCGTTGAGAAACAGTCGTGCCCTGGTCGGGGTCGTCTTTCAGCCATCTGCCGGAATGGGCTTCGGCGGCGGGGGTGACGCGGTGAAAACTGAAAAGTGGCGGGATTTTGGCGGTCCGGCAAAGCGGCTCGACAGTTGGCTCGAGTTCGGGCGTAATGACAGGATCATGAAACCGCTGCGCCTGCTTGCACTTGCCGTCCTCCTGTCCGCCCAGATTCAGGCCCAGGACAAGGGGCCGCAGGAGCTGCTGCAGCGCCTGTTTGATCCGCAGGCCAGCCAGGAGCAGCTGCTGGAGGCGGTGAAAGCCGCCGGACAGGCCGGCGTTCCGCGCCAGCAGCTGATCGAAGCCAAGCTGGTCTGGGGCCTGCGCCGCCAGGACGCCGCCTGGCTGGAAAAGATCGTGCCCGAACTGGAGGTGCTCGCCGCCAACTTCGACAGCACGCAGTCGGCCGGCCTGAAGTCGGCCGACGAAGTGCGCTCCTTCATCGCTTACGCCAAGGCCCTGCAGGCCCAGAGCAAGGGCGATGCCGAAGGGTTCAAGACCCAGATTCTCGAGGCGATCTGGGCCAACCCCTCCCAGGGGCAGCTGTTCACCCAGGTCATCGAAAAGCAGCGCCGTGAAGCCAAGATGGCCGGTCTGAAAATCGACCTCGCCCTGCCGCTGACGACCCATGACGGCGAAGCGACCACTCTCGGCGACCAGGTGGCCGGCAAAAAGGGGCTGCTGCTCGACTTCTGGGCCTCCTGGTGCGGACCGTGCATGCAGCTCATGCCTGAACTGAAAAAGAAGGCGGCCGAACTGGCCAAGCACGGCGTCGTCGTCGCCGGCATGAACAAGGACGATCAGAACGCCCAGACGGTCGCGGCCAAGGTGCGCGACGAGCAGGGCATCGTCTTCCCTTGGCTCATCGAACCGGCCGAACGCCCGTTCAGCAAGCTCCTCGAGATCGACAGCATTCCGCGCATGATTCTGATCAGTCCGGACGGCCGGGTGCTGTACAACGGCCATCCGCAGGATCCGGCGCTCTGGAGCGCCCTGCAGAAGCTGGATCCGTCCATCCAGGCGCCCGGCGCCTGATCAGGCCGGCAGCCGGTCCTGCACATGGCGGAGCAGGCCGGCGCAGCCGTCCTCCAGCAGATCGAGCACCTGCTCAAAGCCCTCCGGGCCGCCGTAGTAGGGGTCGGGAACTTCACGCAGGTCGTGGTCGGTGCAGAATTCGCAGAACAGCCGGACCTTGGCCGCGTGCCGGCCTTCGGGATCGAAAGTGCCCAGATCGCGGCGATTGGATTCGTCCATGACCACCACCAGATCGAAGCCGGTGAGATCCGCGGCCTCGACTTGGCGGGCAAAGCTGGTGAGTTCGTAGCCGCGGCCGGCTGCCGCCGCCAGCATGCGCGCATCCGGCCGTTTGCCGCGGTGCCAGCCCGCCGTGCCGGCCGAATCGATCCGGACCTG
>CAYYJK010000317.1:1547-4372 GCA_964472185.1 uncultured Prosthecobacter sp. | reverse complement strand
CCGTAGCGCACATCGCAGTCATAGCCGATGTCGTGGTAACCGAACCGCGGTTCGGGCGGCAGCGGCGCCCAGCCGACGTAATCGGAGCCGTGGCGCCAGGACACCCAGGCAGGCGCCCATTCGCGGCCGGGAACCCAGACCCAGCCGTGACGGGAGATGCGCACCCAACGGCCGTAGTGGTAGCAGGCCCAGCCAAAGGGCTCCGGCGAGTCCCAGGCCCAGCCGTGGTCGCTCCACACCCAGCGGCCGTCCATGTACGGACGCCAGCTGGTCCGCGCGGAGAGGTGCGGACGCCAGGCATAGCCGTAACCCTCCACCTGCAGCCAGTTGCCGTACGGATTCAGCTCGTCGTAGAACATCGAGTAATCGGCCGACGGATCGACCCACGGCTCGGCCGCGGGAGCCGGGACCGGGGCAGGCGCCTGCGGAGCATAGGCCGGACGGCTGGCCAGTTCATCGCGCAGCTCCTCGCTCTTCCGGCGGGCGGTCTCAGCATCCGCCATGAGCTGCTCGTTCTCCTTCTGCATCGCTTCCAGCCGCGCTTTCAGCTCGGCGTTCTCCTTGTCCTGCAGACTGCGCTGCAGGTCGGCGAGCTGGCGTTCCAGCTCCTCGCTGCGCGCCTGCATGTCGGCGGCCTGCCGCTCGTAATCCGCGCGCGTTTGCTCCATCTGCCGGCGCACTTCGTCATCGGCCGGGGCGGCGGTCTGGGGCGCGGTGGGGTTGCAGCCGGGCAGCCACAGGGCGGCCAGCGCCAGCACGCCCAAAGTGAGGTTGGTCTTCATGGCAAAAAAGGATCGACCTGAGTATGGACGAACATCCGACACGCTCTGTTCAGCGGCAATGCGGAAATCTTGGCCGTCCGCGGGCCGCGCCCCCGGCGCCGATCAGACCTCGCCGGCCAGAATGGGCGGAAACTTGAGGGTGAAGCAGCTGCCGGCGCCCGGCGTGCTCTGCACGTCGATCGCCACCCCGTGCTCGCTGGCGATCGAATGGCAGATCGACAGGCCGAGCCCCATGCCCTTGCCGACGTCCTTGGTGGTGAAGAAAGGATCGAAGATGTGGGAGCGCACGTCCTCGCTCATGCCCTCGGCGTTGTCCTCAATGCGCAGGCTGACCGCATCCCCCTCCCGGCTGGCGTGAATGCGCAAGCGCGGCTTTTCGTCGGCCGGGTACGCCTTGTCGCGCATGGCGTCGAGGGCGTTGTTGACCAGGTTGATGATGACCTGGGTGAACTGGTTCGGGTCGGCGCGCACGCTGAGGTCTTCCGGCACCTCCAGGACGAGCTCGCATTCCGACTTCCAGGCGTGGGAGAAGAACTTCAGCGCGGCGTCCACCATCGGCCGCAACTCGACCACCTTGAGCTGGGAATGGTGGTTGTTGTGGGTGAAGCCGCGCAGGTCGGCGATGATGCGCGTCACCCGCGTGACGCCCTCCTCGACATCGCCCAGCACTTCGCGGAATTCCGCGGTGCGCTCGCGCGGAAAATCCCGCAGCCCCTGACGGAGCACATGCAGCGCCTGCAGCGCGTAGTTGAGCGGGTTGTTGATCTCGTGAATCAGGCCGGCGCTCAGACGACCGAGCGCCGCCAGCTTCTCCTGGCGCACCAGCAGCGTTTCCTTCTCCTGCAGGTCGGCGAGCGCCCGCTCGAGCTGCTGCTTCTGGGCGGCCAGCTCCAGCTTCTGCCGACGCATCTCGGTGAGGTTGCGCACCCGCAGGGTCAGCTCCGCCGCGGAGAAGGGTTTGGCGATGAAGTCGTTGGCGCCGGCGGCGAGACAGTCGAGCTTGATGGCCTGATCCGCCCGGCCGGTGAGCATGACGATGGGGGTTTCCCGGGTCGCCTCGTGCGCGCGCAGGTCGCGGCAGAGTTCAAGACCGCCTTTCACCGGCATGGAGATGTCGCTGAGAATCAGGTCGGGCAACTCCCGGATGGCCGTCTCCAGCCCGCGCATGCCGTTTTCGGCGACCAGCGTGTCGAAGCCGGACTGCAGGTGGGCGGCCAGCATGTCACGGATGCAGGTCTCGTCATCGACGATGAGCAGCAGCGGGCGAGCGCGCAGCGCCACAGTGACGTTGTCCGGCAGAGGGCCGGAAGCCGGCGCGGCCGGGCGGCCGGTCTCCGGCTCCAGGGGCGCCGCCGGGCCGGCGGTCACCGGCTCCGGCAGTTCCTGCAGAGCCCCGATCCAGAAGGCGCCGTCGGCGCCATCAAGCACCCGCAGGCTGAGCTTGGCCTGCAGCGGCAGGCCGTCCGGCCGGCGGATCTTGACAAAGAAAGCCTGGGCCAGTTCCGCCGGTTCCGGACGCTCGGCAGCCGCCAGTCGCAGGCAGACCGCGGTCAGGTTCCGGTCGGCAGCGACAAAATCCTCAAGCAAACCGCCGCACAGCCAGCTTTGCGGCCGGCCAAGCCAGGCCTCGGCGGCGCGGTTGGCGTGGATGAGGTGGCCGGTGGCGTCGATCCAGAGCAAGGCCTCGGGCAGCGTGTCGAGCAGGTCGCGGTAACGCGCACGGATCAGCTTCTCCTCCTGGAGCAGGCGCAGTTGGGTGACGTCCTGAACGAGCCAGTCGACCACAACGGCGCCGGCATCGGTGACGCGGCGCGTGCAGGCGAATTCCGCCCAGAAGCAGGAGCCGTCCGGCCGCTGCTGCACCAGCTGAGCGGCCGCAGCGCCTTCGGCAAGCGTCTGCTCCAGCAGCCGCCGCAGCCCCGAGCGGCAGTCCTGGGGCGTCGTCAGCAGCGCCAGATCCTGCGCCAAGGCCTCGTCACGGGGAAAGCCCAGCACGTGCTCGGCCGCGCCGGACCATTGCAGCACCTTGCCGGCGTTGTCGGT
>CAYYJK010000317.1:0-1447 GCA_964472185.1 uncultured Prosthecobacter sp. | reverse complement strand
TTCACGGCCGGATTCATGCGCAGCAGCATCTGGATGGTCACCGGCCCGTCCATGACCGGCATCATCATGTCGGTCAGCACGACGGCGATCTCCTGCTGGCGCTCGGCGTAGATGGCAAGCGCCTCGACACCGTCAACGGCGAGCGCCACCCGGTAACCAAACGCCTCCAAGGTGGTGCGGGTGATCAAACGCACCGCGGCCTCGTCATCCACCAGCAGGACCAGTTCGCCGTTGCCGCGCGGCAGGTCGATTTCCGGCCCGATCTCGACGCCGATGTCCCCGGACGGTTGGGCGGGCAGGTAGACCTTGAAGGTGGTGCCCAGGCCGGGCTCACTGTACACGCGGATGAAGCCGCCATGACTCTTGACGATGGCCAGGCTGGTCGACAGCCCCAGCCCCGTGCCCTTGCCGGGCGCCTTGGTGGTGAAAAACGGCTCAAAGATCTTTTCAATGACCGCCGGCGCCATGCCGAGCCCGGTGTCCTCGACCCGCACCAGCACGTAGGCGCCCGGCTTGGCCTCGAGGTTGAGGCCGACGTCGTGGGCATCCAGCTGCAGGTTCTCGGCCGACAGGGTGATCGTGCCGCCTCCGGGCATAGCGTCGCGGGCATTGACGCAGAGGTTGAGCAGCACCTGGTGCAGCTGGGTGGCGTCGCCCTGCACCGGCCAGAGCCCCGGCGCCGGCAGGCTGCGCACCTCGATGCTCTTGAGGAAGGTTTCACTGGCAATCTTCTCGACTTCGCTCAGCAGGCGGCCGACGGAAACCGGCAGGCGCTGGCCGTCGACGCCGCGCGCAAATGACAGCACTTTTTCGACCATGTCGGCGCCGCGCCGCGCACTGCCCTCAATGGTCGACAGCACCGCCAGCCGCTGCGGATTCCACTCGTCCATCTTGAGCAACTCGATCGCCATCATGATCGGCGACAGCACGTTGTTGAGGTCGTGGGCGATGCCCCCGGCCAGCGTGCCGATGCTCTCCATGCGCTGGGCGCGCAGGAACTGCCGCTCCAGCTTGCGGCGTTCGGTGATGTCGGTGTAGATGGCGAAGACGGAGCGCGGCTTGCCCGCAGCGTCATGCACCAGGGTCCAGCGGGCCTCGATGACCAGGTCCTGGCCGCTCTTGCCGACCTGGTGCAGTTCCCCTGACCACTCGCCGTCGTGGAGGACGCCCAGGCAGGCGCGCCGGAAGGTGTCGGTGTTGCGGTACAGCAGCTCCTCGACCGAGCGGCCGACCGCCTCGGCGGCGCTCCAGCCGTAAAGCCTCTCGGCGCTTTTGTTCCAGTAGGTGATGCGGTGGTTCAGGTCGCGCACCAAGATGGCGTCCTGAGCCTTGTCGAGAAGCGCCGCCTGCTCCTGCAGGCGCAGATCGGCCTGCTGCCGCTCCAGTTCGGCGGCGGCGCGCGCCGCAAAGATCTTGAGCGTCATGAGCACCAGATCCGCATGGACCA
>CAYYJK010000316.1:0-4383 GCA_964472185.1 uncultured Prosthecobacter sp. | reverse complement strand
CGTTGCCGTCCTGGCCCTGGCGGATCGGCGTGCGGCCGAACTCGGCGCCCCAGACAACCAGGGTTTCGTCGAGCAGTCCGCGCTGCTTGAGGTCGCGGATCAGCGCCGCCATCGGCCGGTCGATTTCGCGGGTCTTGGCGGGCAGGCGCTTGTCGAGGCCGCCATGATGGTCCCAGTCGGCGTCGTAGAGCTGGATCATGCGCACGCCGCGCTCGACCAGCCGGCGGGCGAGCAGGCAGTTGTTGGCAAAGCTCGCCTTGCCGGGCTGGGCGCCGTAGAGGTCGAGCGTGGCCTGCGATTCGCCGGCCAGGTTCATGAGCTCGGGCACGCTGGCCTGCATGCGGAAGGCCATTTCGTACTGGCTGATGCGGGTGGCGATCTCGGGGTCGCCGAGCGCGCCCAAGCGCTCCTGGTTGAGGGCCTTGACCGCATCGAGCACCTGGCGGCGGTCGCTCCGGCTCTGGCCGGGCGGGTTGGACAGGTACAGCACGGGATCGCCTTCGGAACGGAACGGCACGCCTTGGTGGACGCTCGGCAGGAAGCCGGTGGACCACAGCGCCGTGCCGGCGCCGCCCGGCGGTCCGGACAGCAGCACGACGTAAGCCGGCAGGTCCGCGTTGTCGCTGCCGAGGCCGTAGTTGACCCAGGCGCCGAGGCTGGGCCGGCCGCCCTGGCCGAAGCCGCTGTGCAGAAACATCTGCGCCGGCGCGTGGTTGATCTCGTTGGTGTGCATCGACCGAATCACGCAGAGGTCGTCGGCCACCGTGGCCAGGTGCGGCAGCAGTTCGGACAGCCACTGGCCGCTCTCGCCGTGCTGGCGGAAGCGCCAGGGCGAGCCCTGCAGGCTGTTTTCCTGGCCGATGAAGGCGAAGCGCCGGCCCCGGAGCAGTTCGGGCGGGCAGGGCTGGCCGTCGCGCCGGCGCAACTCCGGCTTTTCGTCGAACAGGTCGAGCTGCGAGGGCGCACCAATCATGTGCAGGTAAATGACGTGCTTGGCGCGCGGGGCGAAGTGCGCCTGCGGCTGCCGCGTCGCGGCGGCGCCGGGCAGGTCGCGGGCCAGCAGCGACTGCAGCGCCATGCCGCCCAGCGCCAGGCTGGAGCGCTGGAGCAGCGAGCGGCGGCCGAGCCGGAGGGCGGCGGCGGAATCGGCGGAGGGAGTCAGCATGGCGGCGTAAGCGGAGTCATTCCTGCGTGATGCACTCGTCCAGATTGAGCAGGGCGCTGGTGACGGCCTGCCAGGCCTCGGCGGTTCCGCGGGGGCGGCGCTGTTCCAGCAGGTGGCGCAGCACCGCCAGTTCCGCCGGAGAGGGCTGGCGCGCCACCGCCAGGCGGAAGGCGTGGATGAGCCGCGCTTCGTCGCCGCCGGCGGGAACTTCGCGCAGCACGCGTTGCGCGAACGCGCGGGCGGCTTCGACATGGACGGGGTCGTTGAGCAGGGTCAGCGCCTGCAGCGGCGTGTTGCTGCGCGAGCGCTGCACCACGCAGGCCAGCCGAGCCGTGGCGTCAAAGTTGACCAGGCTGGGGTGCGGGGCGCCGCGCTTGAGCACGACATACAGCCCGCGCCGGTAGGCCTGTTCGCCGGGACTGACGACGTAGTCGTACTGCTGGCCGCCGACCTTGCGCCACAGCCCTTCCGGCTGCGGCGGGTAAACGGGCGGGCCGCCTTTGGCGGAGCTGAGCAGGCCGGCGATGGCGAGGGCGTTGTCGCGGACGGTCTCCGCCGGCAGGCGGAAGCGCGGTCCGCGGGCGAGCAGGCGGTTGGCCGGATCCCGTTCGAGCAGTTCCGGCGTCACCACCGCCTGCTGGGCGAAGGTGGCGGAGGTGACGATGAGCCGGAGCAGCTTTTTCATCGACCAGCCGTCCTGCATGAAGCGCACCGCCAGCCAGTCGAGCAGTTCTGGATGCGTCGGCCGCTCGCCCTTGAGGCCGAAGTCCTCCGGCGTGCGCACCAGGCCCTGACCAAACAGTTCGCCCCACCAGCGGTTAACCGTCACCCGCGCGGTGAGCGGGTTCTCCGGCGAGACCAGCCAGCGGGCCAGATCCAGGCGGGTTTTCGCTTCCGGTGCGGGCGGCAGCACGGCGGGCGTGCCGGGCTGCACGGCCGGTCCGGGATCGGTGTGAACGCCGCGTTTGAAGACGAAGCTCATGCGCGGCTGCGGCAGTTCGCGCATGACCTCGGTGGTCGGCGGCTGCAGCTTGGCCAGTTGGGTCTCGACACGGGCGACGGCGCGGCGCAGGGCCGCCAGTTCGGGGCGGCTGCGTTCGAAATGCACGCGCAGTTGGGCGGTCTGGCCGGCGTCCGGCTGCGGCTGGAGCAGCCCTTGCACCAGCGGTTCCGGCAGCGCGGCGGCCGCCAGACTGCCGGTGATCGAGCTCAGGCGGACCCGGCCGAGTGTACGGCCGCCGCCGTACTCCTGCCGCAGGGTGACGACCAGTTCCTGGCCGGGCGCGAGGTCGGTCGGCTGCTCGAGCTCGAAACGCGCCCAGTGCGGTTGGCCGAACTGGGGATTGATCGCCCAAGCCGTTTTCGCGTCGCCGTCGATGGCGCCCTCCGGAGCGAAGCGCGTCTGCGCGAAGTCGGCGCTGGCGCGGAGGAAACGCAGCGCCCGGCCGGGATCGTCCTTGGCGTCGGCCGCCCGCAGCCGGGCTTCGAGGCTGTTGAGGACAAAGTTCGGGCGTTGCGCGTCGCCGCGGCCCGGCCCCCGGCCGGGCAGGCTGTCGTGGGTCAGGGCGTCGAGCCTGAGTCCGGCGATCTTGCGCAGGGTCGGGGACCGCAGCACCAGGCGGTAGGTGTCCGTAGCCGGCGTTGCGCCGGTCACGAGCACCGAGCCATCGTCCAGCACGCGGTGTCCGGCGCCGTTTTCGGAAACGAACTCGATCACCTCCAGGCCCTGTTCGGACAGAGGCTGGCGGACGGCCGCGCGCATGTCCGCCAGCCACGACTGGAAGGCGGTTTCGCCATCGCCGCCCAGGGCCTCCAGGCGGCGGGTCAGCGCGGTTTTCTCGGCCTCGAGTTGGGCCCGCTGCGGATTCGGTGCCGTGTCCGGCAGGGCCAACGCACTGCCGCGGAAGGCGATCGAGCCCGGCACCTTGGGGTTGGTGCGTTCCGCCTCCTTCTCCGTGCTGTTGAAGAAGGCCAGCAGGCGGTAATAGTCCTCCTGGCTGAAGGGGTCGTATTTGTGGTTGTGGCACTGGGCGCATTCCAGCGTCGTGCCCAGCCAGACCGCACCGGTGGTGTTGACGCGGTCGAGCACCTGCTGGATCCGGCTCTCTTCGGGATCGGTGCCGGCCTCGACGTTGGTCGGCGTGCAGCGGTGGAAACCGGTGGCGATGATCTGGTCGGCGCTGGCGTCAGGCAGCAGGTCGCCGGCGAGCTGCTCGATGGTGAACCGGTCGAAGGGCAGGTCGGCGTTGAGGGCGCGCACCACCCAGTCGCGGAAACCCCAGACCTCGCGCAGGTCGTCGCGCTGAAAGCCGTGCGAATCGGCGTAGCGGGCCAGATCCAGCCAGGGCCGGGCCCAGCGCACGCCGAATTCCTCGGACTGCAGGAGACGGTCGGTCAGGCGGCCGATTTCCGCGGCCGGCAGCGGATTGCCCAGGCGCTCCAGGCGTTCGACCTCGGCGACCGGCGGCGGCAGGCCGGTCAGGGCCAGGTACAGCCGGCGCACGAGCGTGGCGGTGGCGGCCGGCGGGGACGGTTGGAGCCCCTCGGCCTCGAGCCGGGCCAGCACGAAGCGGTCGACGGGGTTGCGCGCCCAGTCCCGGCGCTGCGGCGTCGGCGGCTCCACCCGCGCCGGTTTCACGTAAGCCCAGTGGCGGGCGGTGGTCAGCGTCGACGGCCAGACGGCGCCTTCGCGGATCCAGCTCTCCAGCGCCGCCACCTCCGCCGGTGTCAGCCTCTGCCCGCGCCGCGGCATGGCCTCGCGATCGCCCTCGGGCAGACGCACCCGGCGCAGCAGTTCGCTGCGCTCCGGCTGGCCGGGGACCAGCGCGGCACCGTGCTCACCGCCCTGCCGGAGGGCCGCGGCGGCGTCCAAGCGCAGGCCTCCCTTCCGCGCCTCGGGGCCGTGGCATTCGAAGCAGGTGCGCTGCAGCACGGGGTGGATGTCGCGCGCAAAGTCCACGGCCGCCGGCAGGCGCCCGGCCGGGCCGAAGCCGGCCAGGACCGCGAGGGCGGCGACGAGAGTGGAGCGTGACATGCGCTGGGAACGCCGCCGCTGGGACGCTCTTGCAGCGCCGCTCGCCGGCTCGCGCCGGACGCATCATCCTCCATGCTGGGTGCAGGTGCGCTCCATGCCTGGGCGCCGGATCACAGCAGGCGGCCCTGCTCGACCACGGCGCGCGCGGCCTCGATCTCGTCGTTGATCACGGCCGTGGCGCCGA
>CAYYJK010000315.1:0-4389 GCA_964472185.1 uncultured Prosthecobacter sp. | reverse complement strand
AGCTTCCAGTGGCAGTGCAGGTCCTTGGTCAGGAACATGCTGACGATCATGCGCACGCGGTTGTGCATGTAGCCGGTGGCCAGGAGTTCGCGCAGGCCGGCATCGACGATTGGAAAACCGGTCCGGCCCTGCGACCAGGCCTGGAAGTGCTCGTCGGTGCCCGGCCAGGGCAGGCCACGGAACTCGGGGTTGAACTCCTCGTCAAACACCTCCGGATAGTGCCAGAGGATGGCGAGGTAGAACTCGCGCCAGGCCAGCTCCTTGATGTAGGTTTCCACCGAGGTGCGCGCGGCGGCGGTGGGGGCCGCCGCCAGCGCGGTTTGGCAGCGGGCAAACAGTTCGCGGATGGAGATCAGGCCGAAGCGCAGGTCCGGACTCAGGCGGGAGGTGGTCACGCCCGCCGGCAGGTTGCGTTCCTGGCCGTAGCGGAACAGGGTGCCGCTGTCCACGAAGGCCTTCATGCGCGCCCGCGCCGCGCGCTCGCCCGCCGGCGGCAGTTCGGCGCTGCAGGCTGGCAGCCGCCAGAAGTCCAGGGTCGGCAGCGCCAGGCTGGCCAGCCCGGCGGCCGGCGCCGGCCCCAGGCTGGCCGGTCGGGCCAGCGGCACCGGCTTCTCCAGCGACAGCCAGTTGCGCGAGTAGGGGGTGTACACCCGGTAGGGGCCGCCGCTGCCGGTGAGCACCTCCTCCGGCTCGTGCAGGACACGGTCCTTGAAGCTGCGGCACTCGACGCCGAGGCGGTCGCACAGGGCCTGCACGCGTTTTTCCATGGCGCGGCCGTAGGGGTCGTAATCGCGGTTGAAGTACAGGGCCGTGGCGCCGGTGTCCCGAATCAGCTGCTCCAGGGCCTGGTCGGCGGCACCCTGGCGCAGGATGAGCCGGCTGCCCAGCGCCTCCAGATTGCGGGCCAGCGAATCCAGGCAGCCGCAGAGGAACTGCTGGCGCGCCGGCCCGGTCCAGCTGTGCCGCCCGTGCCAGTCGCTGAGCACGTACACCGGAATGACCTGGCTGCCGGACTGGACCGCCTGGAACAGGGCGGGATTGTCGGTCAGGCGCAGGTCGCGGCGAAACCAGTGAAGGACGGTGGCGTGCTGGGGCATGTGCGTGCTTACGCCGGCCCGCCGTCCGCAGTTGTGCCGAGTTTGCCGCGTGCCGGCCTCAGCCGCCGATCGCGATCATCCGGCGATTCGGCTGGTAGTTGTGGCGGAAGTCGTGCTCTTTGGGCTTGCGCGCGACGACGCCGAGGATGAGCTGGTTCAACGCCTCGTCACTGCAGCCGGCGCGCAGGGCCTCGCGCAGGTCGAATTCCAGGTAGCTGCCCAAACAGGGGCGCAGCTTGCCGTCGCTGGTCAGGCGCAGCTTGTTGCAGTTTTCGCAGAAGTGCAGGTTGGTCATCGCCCCGATGAAGCCGAGCTTCTGGCCGCTGGCGGGCACTTCGTAGTAGGTCGACGGGCCGTTGGTGCGGAAATCCGGACACGGCGTCAGCGCCCCGAGCTGTGCCTCGATGGCGCGCAGGGCGTGACCCGCGGACAGGAAATTGGCCTCGCTGAGCACCTCCTGCGTGCTCACCGGCATGAGTTCGATGAAGCGGAGCAGGGCGCCCTTGGTGCGGGCAAAATCGATCAGGCGGCCGAATTCCGGCTCGGTCTGGCCCTTGATGAGGACGCAGTTGAGTTTGACCGCGGCAAATCCGGCGGCCAGGGCGGCATCGATGCCCTCAAGCACGCGCGGCAGCAGGTCGCGACCGGTGGTGCGCCGGTAGGCGGCGGGATCGAGGGTGTCGAGCGAGATGTTGACGGTGCGCACTCCGGCCTGGACCAGGCGCTCGGCCAGCGTCAGGCCGTCATCGAGCTTGCCCAGCAGGGTGCCGTTGGTCGAGATGCCGATGTCCTCGATGCCCGGGATGGCGGCCACCTGCGCACAGAAATCCGCCACGCCGGGCCGGGTCAGGGGCTCGCCGCCGGTGACCCGCACCTTGCGGATGCCCAGACCGGCGCCGACGCGCAGGACCCGCAGCATCTCGTCGTAGCTCAGCACCTCCTCCTTCGGAAACCAGGCCTGCTCCTCCTCCGGCATGCAGTAACGGCAGCGCTCGTTGCAGCGATCCGTGACCGAAACGCGCAGGTAGGAGATGCGATGGCCGAAGGCGTCTTCCACGCGGTTACTCCAGGACGGGGCCCTTGACCGACCAGCGCTTCAGCACGAACCCGGTGGCCGACTTCGCCTTCCAGAGCGCGAAGTGCGGCGTCAGGTAGTGGGCCTCCATGGCCTCCTTGTCGGCATAGCTTTCGCTCAGGGCGAACAGGTTCGGCTGGTCAAACTGCCGGCTGACCTCGAAGCGCAGGCAGCCGGGCTCCTTGACCGACTCGGCCGCATTGTGCGTGATGACCTCGAGAAACTCGTCCACGCGGGCGGGGTCGATCTCCAGAATGACGATGACATTGACCATGATTGCTGACAGAGCCGAATTTCCGCTAACATGCAACCGTGTGATGGCGTATAAGGCCAAACTCCAGCCCGAACCCGGTTTATGAAACCCTCGCTCTTTCTGATTCTCTCTCTGACCAGCCTCGGCGCCCTGGCACAGGATCCGAAACCCGCCGCTCCGGCCGTCAAACCGGCCCCGGAGGCCGCCAAGACCGAGCCGGTCAAGCCGGCGGCGCCGGCACCCGCTGCGCCCAAGAGCGAGCCCGCCAAGCCGGCCGTGACGCCCAAGGCCGCGGTCACCGCGCCCCCGGAGCCGAAACCGGCGACTCCGCCGGCACCGGCGGCCAAACCCGCCCCTGCCGCGCCGAAACCGGCAGCAACCCCGGTTCCGGCGCCCAAGCCGGCCACTCCGCCGGCACCGGCGGCCAAACCCGCCCCTGCCGCGCCGAAACCGGCAGCAACCCCGGTTCCGGCGCCCAAGCCGGCCACTCCGCCGGCACCGGCGGCCAAGCCCGCGCCTGCCGCACCGAAACCGGCGACTCCCGCGCCCAAGCCGGCAGCAACCCCGGCTCCGGCGCCCAAGCCGGTGGCGGTACCGGTATTCAAGGACAAGGCGCTTGAGCAGGCCGTGCGCCGCCAGGTGTTTGCCAAACGCGACAACCAGGAGCCGCTGACGGCGGAGGATGTCGCGAACGTGGCCATCATTGAGGGCAAGGGGCTGGGCATCACCGACCTGACCGGCCTGGAAAAATGCACCGCGCTGGCCTCGCTGACGCTGAGCGACAACAAGATCACCAGCCTGGCGGCACTGCGCGGCCTCGAGCGCCTGCAGTTCCTCGACGTCGCCAACAACCAGATCGCCGACCTGGCGCCGCTGGCCGCGTGCAAGGCGCTCCAATACGTCGAACTCACCCGCAACAAGGTCGTGGACGTCAGTCCGCTGGGCGGGATTCCGGCGCTGACCTCGCTCTACCTCGCCGGCAACCAGATCCAGGACGCCAGCCCGCTGTTCAAACTGCCCAAACTCTGGACGCTCTACCTTGAAGGCAACCAGGTCGGCAGCCTGCAGGGCATCGGCGCGCTGAAGTGGCTGTCCATGCTGTCGCTGAAGGGCAACAAGATCACCGACCTCGCACCGCTGGAGCCGCTCACCGACCTGCAGTTCCTGTTCCTCGAGAACAACCAGATCGCCGACTTTGCGCCGCTGCACCGGATGTGGAAGAAGGACAACGACGGTGCGCGCGAATGGGCGCCGTACTGCCAGATCTTCATCGCCGGCAATCCGGTCAGCGAAGCCTCGAAGACGCTGATCGCCGAACTGAAGGCGGCCGGCGCCCGCATCACGCCCTGAGCCGTCACCGGGCGGGGTGGCGCGACCGCGTTACACCCCGCTGCGCTTGACCACGGTCTGCGCCTGGCGCGTCTTGAGGATGCTTTCGGCCGGCAGCACGCCGGAGAAGCTGCTCAGCGGGTAGACGATGCTGCGCCGTCCGATCAGCGAGCCCGGGTTGATGACGCTGTTGCAGCCGATCTCGGCCTGGTCGCCGATGATGGCGCCGAACTTGCGCAGGCCGCTGGGAATGAAGGTGTGCCCGTCGTTGACCAGCACCTCGCCGCGGTCGAGGCGGACGTTGGAAAGGACCACGCCGGCGCCGAGGTGGGCCTTGTGGCCGAGGATCGAATCGCCGACGTAGTTGTAGTGGGGCACTTCGCAGCCGTCGAACAGGATGCAGTTCTTGAACTCGCAGGAGTTGCCGAGGATGCAGCCGTTGCCGATGATGGCGTTTTCACGGATGTAGCAGCCGGCGCGGATCATGCAGTTTTTGCCGATCCAGACCGGTCCCTTGATGACTGCGCCCGGTTCGATGGTGGTGCCTTCGTCGATGAAGACGTCCTCGCCGACGTAGGCGCCCTGCGGGATCGTGGTGCGGATCTCTCCGGTCAGGCGGAATTCGAGGTAGGAAC
>CAYYJK010000314.1:0-4451 GCA_964472185.1 uncultured Prosthecobacter sp. | reverse complement strand
GACCACGTGGCGACGGCGCAGCATCTGACCGATCTGGCGCTCGGCCTGCAGGCCGCCGGGCATGAGGTGACCGTGGTGGCTTCCAGCCGGGGTTACGACGATCCGGCGCGGCGTTTTCCGGTGCGGGAGACTTGGTGCGGCATCGACATCCGCCGCATCTGGACGCCCGGGCTGGGCAAGGGCAGCAAGTGGCGGCGGCTGGCCGACTTTGCGGTGTTCTGGCTGAACGCGGTGCTGATCCTGCTGCGGCTGCCGCGCTTTGACGTGACCGTCTGCCTGACGTCGCCGCCGCTGATCTCCACCCTCGGCACGGCGATGGCGGCGCTGAAGGGCGGGGCGGTGGTGCCCTGGATCATGGACTTGAACCCGGACGAGGCGGTGGCCGCGGGCTGGCTGCGCGCGGGCGGCCCGGCCGAGCGGCTGCTCAGCGGCCTGCAACGCTGGAGTTTCCGCCGCGCGGCGCGCATCCTGGCCCTGGATCGGTTCATGGCGGCGCGTCTGCTTGCCAAGGGCGTGGCCGCCGGGGTCATCCACACCGACCCGCCCTGGTCGCATGATGACAGCGTCCGCTTCGATGCGCAGGGTCGCGAAGCCTTCCGCCGCGAGCACGGTCTCGACGGCAAGTTTGTGGTGATGTATTCCGGCAACCACAGCCCCTGCCATCCCCTGGACACGCTGCTCGCGGCTGCCCTCGAACTGCGCGGCGATGCCGGCCTGCATTTCCTGTTCGTCGGCGGCGGCAGCGAGTTCGCCAAGGTGCAGGCCTTCCGCGCGCGGCACGCCCTGGACAACATCACCACGCTGCCCTACCAGCCCAGGGAGCGCCTGGCGGCGTCGCTGTCCTCGGCCGACCTGCACGCGGTGGTCCTCGGCGACGCCTTCGTCGGCATTGTGCATCCCTGCAAGATCTACAACATCCTCGCGCTGGGCCTGCCGTTCCTGGCCATCGGTCCGCAGGAAAGCCACCTCGGCGATCTGGCCAGCCGGCTCACCGAGCCCGGCAGCGCCCTGAGCTGCGGGCATGGCGAGGTGGACGTGCTGGTCGATCTGCTGCGCGCGGCCCGGCAGCGCGGCTTCACCGGCCCCTCGGCGCAGGCGCAGCGGCTGGCCGCGGAGTTTTCCATGGCCACCCTGCGGTCGCGCCTGATCCGCGTCGTCGAGGCTGCCGCCGTTCCATCCCCGTCCCGCCCCGCCCATGCTTGAAACCGTCGCCATTCTGGCCCAGGCCGCCTTCGAAGGGCCGCCGGCGGTGCCGGTGCTGCCGCTGCCGCAGATCGCCCTGCTCTACGGCGGCGCGCTGCTGCTGGCCTGCCTCGGCACCTGGCTCCTGCTGCAGCGTCCGGCCGCGGTCGGCATGGACACTCCGGACGGCCGGCGCAAGCTGCACGACCGTCCGATTTCGCGGCTTGGCGGCCTGCCGATCTACCTCGTCCTGATGCTCGGCATCGGCATCGCCGGCGCCCTGCGGCTGGTCAGTTTCCAGGGCTGGATGCCGCTCATCCTCTGCAACACTCTGATGTTCCTGCTTGGCTTTGCCGACGACCTCAAGCCGCTGGGCGCACGGGTCAAGCTGGTCGGCCAGATCGGCGCGGCGCTGATCCTGTACGCCTTCGGTCTGTCGATCGACATGCTCAGCAATCCGTTCGGCGACGGCTCGCTGGCGATCGGCTGGTGGAGCCTGCCCCTGACCCTGCTCTGGCTGGTGGCCATTCCGAACGTGATCAATCTCATCGACGGCATGGATGGCCTGGCCGGCGGCTTCGGCCTGTTCCTGTCGCTGACGCTCGCCTTCGTCGGCTACGTTTCGGGTTATCCGGAGGTCACGGC
Source organism: uncultured Prosthecobacter sp. (assembly GCA_964472185.1). Classification (GTDB taxonomy): domain Bacteria; phylum Verrucomicrobiota; class Verrucomicrobiia; order Verrucomicrobiales; family Verrucomicrobiaceae; genus Prosthecobacter. The sequence goes on along the minus strand of CAYYJK010000314.1, from coordinate 2,624 downwards.
GGTGTCGGTGTTGATGGCCGGGGCGCTCTCCGGCTTCCTGTTCTTCAACTTTCCGCCGGCCAGGATCTTCCTCGGCGATGGCGGCGCCTACCTGATCGGCTTCTTCGTCGCTTCGGTCTCTCTGAAATGCTCGAACAAGGGCTCGATCATTGCGGCCCTGCTGGTCATCGTCATCGCGCTGGGCGTGCCGATCCTGGACACCGCTTTTGCGATCCTGCGGCGGGCGATCCGCGGCGTGCCGATTTTCCGGGCGGACGCCGAGCACATCCATCACCGGCTGATTCTGATTGGCTACAGCAAGGGGCGCGCGCTGGTGGCGATGTACACCGTCTGCCTGGTGCTGAGTCTGGTGGGCATCAGCATCCTGCTGACCAAGGGCCTGGCGCTGCCGGTGGCGGGCGCGGTGCTGTTCCTGCTGGCGGTCGGCGCCGCCCGCTACCTCGGCTACGTGCGCAGCTGGTCGAATCTGCGCCAGCAGTGGAACGAGGCGCTGGGGCGGCGCCGGCGTCTGGAGCACGTGCGCGCCCATGCCCGGGTGCTGGATTTTGACATCGAGCGCTGCGCCGACCTGGCCGAGTTCACCGATCTGTGCCACCAGCGCCTAAAGTGGATGGGGTTTCTGCCCGGGGCCGAGGCGGGGACCGCCGCGGTGACCCTGCAGCTGACCGGTGGCGTCACCTGCCGCCTGCACTGCCCCGCGACCATGGATACGCCCGAGGACTGGCGGCGCCGCGCGGAAGAACTGACCACCGTGCTGGAGCGCTGCCTGGAGCGCTGGGGCGCGCTGCCGCCGATGCTGCAGACGCCGGAAGCGGCCTGATCTCACCGCTTGTCCTGTTTTCATCATGCCGACGGAGCTGCCATCCAACCCCGCTCATCCACCGGTCCAGGTTCCGCCCGCCGCGGCTGCGGAGCCCGAGGAGGATCTCGATCTCCACGTCTCCGCCGGCGAGCTTTGGCGCGCCCGCTGGCTGGCCTGGGTGGCGGTCGCAGCCGTCTTTTTCGGCGCCGCCCGCGAGGTTTGGTCGCAGGGGCTGGTGGCCGGGCTGATCGGTCTCAGCCTGCTTGCCGCGCCGCCGCGGCAGCGTTTGCCGGCCGTGCCCGCCCTGGCCCTGTCGGCCTTCATGCTGGCGCCGTTGCTGGGCCTGCTGCCGGCGGCCTGGCTGGGGACGGCGGAGTCCTGGCAGACCCTGCTGGCGGAGTCCTGGCAACTGCCGCTGGCCCGCACCCTTTCACCGGCCGCGCGCGCGACGGCGGAGTCCTGGCTGGTGGTGGTGGCGGGCGGGCTGTGGTTTTGGGCCTGCCTGGGCCAGCGCTTTTCTCCGCAGGGCCGGCGCGTTTGCCTGCGCTGGCTGGCCCTCGGCGGCGCGGGCCTCGCGGTCGCGACGCTGCTGGAGTACGCCGGCAAGGTGGAGATCCCCTGGTGGCCGCGCGATGCGGCTTGGGGCCAAGGTTACGGTCCGTTTGCCAACCGCAACCATGTTTCCAGCCTTTGCGCCGGTGCCAGCGTGCTGGGGGCGGCCTCGGCTTACGACGCCTTCCGGCGGGGCTCGCGCAGCTGGATGCTGCTGGCCTTGCTGACCTTCGCGCCGATGGGCGCCATTCTGGCCAACACCTCGCGTGCCGGCCTGGTGCTGCTGCTGCTGGGCATGACGCTGTGGCTGTGCACGGCCGCCATGCGCCGGGGCCTGATCCGCAAGCTGGTCGTGGTCATCGCCATCCTCATCGCCGTGGTGTCCGTGGTCTCGGTTTCCGGCGGCCGGCTCGGGGAGCGGGTGAAGGCGGAAGTCGCGGCAGAGACGGCGGCCCCGGCCGGCTCGCTGCGCCTCGATCTCGCCCGGGACGTGCTGCGCTTGTCCGTCGACCGGCCTTGGGTCGGGCGCGGTTTTGACACCTTCGACACGGTGTTTCCGCTGGTGACGGACCTGCACTCGCCGAACTACCGGTTTCTGCATCCGGAGAGCGATGTGCTGCTGCTGCTGTTTGAAGGCGGCCTGCTGGCGCTGCTGCCCTGCGTGGTGCTGGTGGTCTGGCTGCTGCGCTCGACCGGACCCTGGCGCTCGGGGGGGCGCCGGCAGGCTCAGCCGGGACGTTCGGGACGGCGGTTGCGGCTCGCCGCGGCGATCGCCGCCGGCCTGGGCGTGGCGCACTCCTGCTTCGATGTGCCCAACCATGGACTCGCTTACCTGATGGGCAGCGCCCTGCTCGCGTCCCTGGCCGTGCGCCCGCGCCGGCTTCCCGCCGCGGCCGGCGCCGGACAAGCCTGGCTGTTCCGGGGTTTGGGGCTGGCCATCCTGGCGCTGGGGGTGGGGTGGGGCGCGATCGCCCGCGGCCTGTGGCTGCCGCCTGCCGCCAGCACCGTGCCGGTGCTCCATGCGCGCGCCCTTCAGGAGACGGCGAACGGTGACCATGCCGCGGCGCTGGCTTCGGTGGAGCGGGCTCTGATCGCGGCACCGCTCGACTTCCGTTTGTACTACCTGCGCGCCCAGCTGCGCCTGCAGCTCCGCCAGTCGGCTGAACGGGCCCTGCTCGACTTCGGCCGTGCCCGCGCGCTGGAGCCGCACAACGCCGCGCTCTGCCTGGAGGAGGGACTCTACTGGCTTGGTTTTGCTCCGGAACTGGCC
>CAYYJK010000313.1:0-4469 GCA_964472185.1 uncultured Prosthecobacter sp. | reverse complement strand
GCGCCCTGGCCCTTGAGCGCCTGGGCGCAGCCCTTGCCGACGTCGCCGTAGCCGCAGACCACGGCGACCTTGCCCGAGAGCATGACGTCCATGGCGCGGAAGATGCCGTCGGTGAGCGAGTGGCGGCAGCCGTACAGGTTGTCGAACTTCGACTTGGTGACGCTGTCGTTGACGTTGATGGCGGGGAACAGCAGCTTGCCGGCCCGGGCCATTTCGTAAAGGCGGTGCACGCCGGTGGTGGTCTCTTCGGAGACGCCCTTCAGGTCCTTGACGATCTCATGGAAGATGCCCGGCTGCTTTTTGGCGATGTCCTTGAGCAGGTCCTTGATGACCTTGACCTCGTGGTTGTCGGACGGGGTGTCGACCCAGGTGTCGCCGTTCTCCATTTCGTAGCCCTTGTGGATGAGCAGGGTGACGTCGCCACCGTCGTCAACGATGAGCTGCGGGCCCTTGCTGCCCGGGAACATGATGGCCTGCCAGGTGCACCACCAGTACTCTTCAAGGGTCTCGCCCTTCCAGGCGAACACCGGCGTGCCGGCGGCGGCGATGGCGGCGGCGGCATGGTCCTGGGTGGAGAAGATGTTGCAGGAGGCCCAGCGGACGTCGGCACCGAGATCCTTGAGGGTCTCGATCAGCACGGCGGTCTGGATGGTCATGTGCAGCGAGCCGGTGACGCGGACGCCGGCGAGCGGCTTCGTCGGGCCGTACTTGGCACGGGTGGCCATGAGGCCGGGCATTTCGTGCTCGGCGATCTCGATTTCTTTGCGGCCGAAATCGGCGAGGGCGATGTCTTTGACTTTGTAGTCGCTCATGAGGTGGGGTGGGTTCGGATGGAATTGAAACAAATCAACGCATCAAGATGCGATGATATGTTCAAGCGAAGACGGCGGGTGTCAATCGGGGATTTGGGCGCCGGATAAGGGGAGCGGCCCGGGCTGGAGGCGGTTTTCGGCAGGAAACCGGCGCCGGCGGCGTTTCCCGGGCTGCCATGAAACGCTGCTGTTGCGCGCTGCTGGCCGGGTTGGTCCTGGCGACTCCGGTCCGGGCGGTGGAGATCCGCCCCTTCCAAATCCAGGTGGACGAGGCGGTGCTGCAGGACCTGCGCCAGCGCCTCAGCCAGTCCCGGCTGCCCGACCAGATCCCCGGCAGCGGCTGGGAATACGGGGTCGACCGCGCTTATTTCGAGGCCTTCATCGAGCACTGGCGCAGCCGCTACGACTGGCGGGCGGAAGAGCGCCGGCTCAACGCGCTGCCGCAGTTCCTGGCAACGGTCGACGGCTTGGAGCTGCATTTCGTCCATGTGCGGTCCAAGCATGCCGGCGCCCTGCCGCTGCTGCTGGTGCACGGCTGGCCGGGCGGGTTCACGGAGTTTGCCAAGCTCATCCCCCGCCTGACCGATCCGGAAGCGCACGGCGGCCGCGCCGACGAGGCCTTTGATGTGGTCATCCCCTCGCTGCCCGGCTTCGGATTTTCCGCCAAGCCGGCCGAGCGCGGCTGGAGCAGCCAGCGCATGGCGGAGACCCTGGCCAAGCTCATGCGCGTGCTCGGTTACGAGCGTTACGGGGCTCAGGGCGGCGACTGGGGCGGCGGCATCGTGCGCTGGCTGGCTGGCAGCGACGGCGTGCGCTGCGTGGGGGCGCACAGCAATTTTCCCGGTGCCAACCGGCCGGCTGACGGCGGGGACGGCGGAGCCACGGCAGCGGAACTGGAGCGCTGGCGCCGGCGCAACGAGGAGTTGGCCGATCACAAGGCCTACGGCGCGATCCAGGGCACGCGTCCGCTGACGCTGGGCTATGCCCTCAACGACTCTCCCGCCGGCCTGGCGGCCTGGGTGCTCGACAAATTCTGGGCTTGGAGCGACCACGGCGGCGATCTCGACCGCAGTTTCAGCAAGGACGAGCTGATCACCAACCTCATGATCTACTGGGTCACCCAGTCGATGCCTTCGGCCATGCGCATCTACTACGAGTTCGCCCACAACTCGGTGCGGCCGGCGACGATGGCACCGTTTGCCGGTGGCGGCCCGAGTGCGCCGGTTGGCTACGCGCTGTTTCCCAAGGAGATCAACCTGCCGCCGCGCGCCTGGGTCGAGCGCAGCCAGGGCAGGCTGACGCATTGGACGGAGATGCCCCGGGGCGGCCACTTCGCCGCCATGGAGCAGCCCGACCTGCTGGCGCAGGACGTGCGCCGGTTCTTCGCACCGCTGCGGCCGCGCTGAGCGGCGCCGGGTTCAGAGCCTGAGGCTCCGCTGGCCGGCTTCGGCCTGCGGCCGCGCCTCCAGGTCGCGCAGCTCGGGACCGTCCGGCCGGTCGCGGCCGATGCGGACCGTGTAGCGGCCCGGCGCGTAGACGCGCGGCTGGAAGCGCCCGCCCTGGGCGCGCACGGTGTAGACGATGTCGCCGCTGCCGGCTTCGACGACCTGCACGACCGGGCTGTCGCCGCCTTCGAAGACCAGTTCGGGCAGGTAACCGGCGACCTTGCGGCCGTCGTTGGCGTCCATGGCCACGGTGACCGGCCAGCCGGGGAACTGCGCCTGGTCGCCCTGGCGGGCGTCGGCGAAGCGCGGCCAGCACTCGAAGGTGATCCGGCGCGTGCGCTTGTCGAAGCGCACCAGGCCGTAGCCGTCGCCGCGCTGGCGTTCGTCCTGGATGTCCGGCGGATTGGCGTAGGCCAGCATCGAGATCTTGTTGCCCAAGCCGTCGTGGAAATCGCCGGTCCAGGGCAGGGGGCTGCCGGGCACCGGATGCGGGCCGGGTTTTTCGTCGAGCGGGTGCCACCAGCGGCCGTAGATGGTGTTGACCAGGGCCGGGCTGGTGAAGGCGTAGGGGCCGTCGCCGAAGTCGCGGATGCCGTTTTTGACCACAACCGCGAGGTGCTGGTCGCCGCACAAATGCACGGCCCAGGCGCGGCGGATCTCTTCGAGGGCGCGGTTGCGCGCGGTCTGCGGCCAGCCGTTGCAGTCCAGGTCGGCGAGCAGGCGCTCGTCGCGCTTGCCGTGCATGTGCACGGCGCCGCAGAAGGCGGTCTGCGACAGCACGGCCTTCATGCTGGCGCCGCTCCAGTCCTGGCCCCACTCGCGCAGGAAGCGCTCCTGGCGTTCGCCGAGCAGCTGCAGGCCGGGCAGATCGATCGACTTCGGATCGTAGGCCGGATCGTTGATGTGGTCGGGCCGCGGGCCCATCTGCGGGATCTTGCCGGCCGGTCCGCTTTTGAACTTGCGGTCCTCAAGGATGGCGAAGTCGACGCCGCCGACGCGCAGGCGGGTGAAGTAGACCGTGATGCCGCGCTCGACGGGCGCCGGGTCGGGCGGATCGGGCAGATGCCAGGACTGCTGGCGCTGCACCTGGTTGACGTACTCGACCGGATACATGTAGCCGCCGTCGGCGTTGCCGGGCAGGGTGGAGAGCTTGCCGTTTTCACCCCAGAGATTGGGGTGGCCGACGTCATGGTCGTCGGGAATGGCGATGGTCGGCCGGTCGCGCATGACCTCGCGGAATTGCAGGCCGAACTCGATCCAGCCGGCGGTGTGCTCGGTGTGGCGGTAGGTCTGGTCGCCGGCGAAAAACAGCAGGTCGGGATCCTGCAGGCGCAGGTTGTCGATGATCTCCGGGCGCAGGCCGCCGGTACGGCTGGAGTTGCAGGACATGTTGGCGACCGTGATGACGTCCTTGTCCACCGGATCGCGGCGGATCAGGCCTTCAAACAGGGCGGTGTCGCCGTGCCGCACCCGGTAGGGCACGGAGCGGCCCGCGTCCCAGTCCTGCACGCGGAAGTGGCAGCTCCAGCCGGGGTAGAGAACCGGCGCGCGCGCGGCTTCGATCCAGGCGCCGTCGCGCTGAAATTCCAGCCGGGCTTCGCGCGCCTCGCCGGGTTTGAGCGGGTAGAGCTGGGCGGTCAGCTTGAGCACGCCGCGGTCGTGGGTGTACAGCGCAAAGGCCACCACCTGGTCGCGCGGCACGTCCATGGGTGGCGGCGGGCTGCCGCCCCCACCCTTGGCTTTCGCCTTGCCTTTGCCCTTGCCGACGGCCGCGGGTTTGCGGGTCCACCAGTCGCCGACGGCGAGCGAGTCCAGGTTGGGAAACTCGGCGCCGTAAGGCTGGGCGGATTCGGCGGCGCCCAGGCGCGGCAGTGCGCCGCGCCAGAACAGCAGCGGGGTCAGTTTGAGCAGGAGTCGGCGGTGCAGGTTCATGGCGGGGAAAGCGCTGGGCGCTGATAACGTCTGGGCGGCGGGTTTCCTGCACCGCATCGGCTGCAATCTTTCCGGCGTGGCCGCGTTGCACTGGGACCCTATGCCTTGGAAAAAAGCCCTGCTGTGGTTGATCTCGGCCTGCCTCTGTGCGGAGGCCGCGCCGCTCAACGTGGTCTGGATCATCGCCGACGACCTGTCGCCGGATCTGGGCGCCTACGGGGCGGCCGGCGTGGCCACGCCGCATCTCGACCGCCTGGCGGCGGAAGGGCGGCGCTACACC
>CAYYJK010000312.1:3126-4486 GCA_964472185.1 uncultured Prosthecobacter sp. | reverse complement strand
CTGTTGGAATTTGTCGCCTGGCCGCCCTCGCTGCTCGAACGCACCGAGTGCCTGGAGCAGTTGCGCGCCCTCGAAAACGGCGTGCGCCTGCGCGTGCTGCTCACCGAAGAGCTGTCGCCCGGCGTCGACACGCCCGAGCAGGCGGCGGCGGTCGAGCGCCTGCTGACCGCATCCTGAACCCCCTGATTCCCCTTCCCATGAAATACATCTTTGTCACCGGCGGCGTCGTCAGTTCCCTCGGCAAGGGCCTGGCCGCCTCCTCGCTCGGCACCCTGCTCGAGCTGCGCGGCCTGAAGGTCATCATGCAGAAGTTCGATCCGTACCTGAACATCGACCCGGGCACGATGAATCCGTACGAGCACGGCGAGGTGTACGTGCTCGACGACGGCGCCGAGACCGACCTCGACCTCGGCCATTACGAGCGCTTCACCCACACCAACCTGTCGCGGCTCAACAACCTGACCAGCGGCCAGGTGTACCAGAGCGTGCTGGACAAGGAACGCGCCGGCAAGTACCAGGGGCGCACCGTCCAGGTCATCCCGCACGTCACCAACGAGATCAAGGCGCGCATCAAGGAGGTCGCCGACAAGATGGCGGGCGACATCATCATCACCGAGATCGGCGGCACCGTTGGCGACATCGAGGGCCTGCCCTTCCTGGAGGCCATCCGCCAGTTCGGGCACGAGGTCGGGCCGGGCAACGTCCTGTTCATCCACGCCACCCTGGTGCCCTACATCAAGGCCGCCCAGGAGCTGAAAACCAAGCCCACCCAGCAGTCCATCGCCAAGCTGCGCGAGATCGGCATCGCCCCGCACATCATCCTCTGCCGCACCGAGCACCCGCTCGAGCAGGACGTGCGCGAGAAGATCTCCCTGTTCGGCAACGTGCCGATCGAGGACGTCATCGAGGTGCGCGACGTCAAGCACAGCATCTACGAGGTGCCGCTCAAGCTGCATGAGGAGCGGCTCGATGACGCCGTCTGCAAGCTGCTCAACCTCACCGCGCCGCAGCCCGACCTGGCCAAGTGGCGCCATTTCGTCCAGCGCGTCATCCATCCGACCCACCACGTGCGCATCGGCGTGGTCGGCAAGTACATCGAGCTGCAGGACGCCTACAAGAGCATCTACGAGGCGCTGACCCACGCCGGCGCGGCCAACGACTGCAAGGTCGACATCGTCCGCGTCGACGCCGAAGCCATCGAGAAGGCCGGGCCGGAAATCTACCTCAGCGGCCTGCAGGGCATCCTCATTCCCGGCGGCTTCGGCGACCGCGGCACCGAGGGCAAAATCGCCGCCACCAGCTACGCCCGCAAAGCCGGCATCCCGTTCTTCGGCATCTGCCTGGGCATGCAGCTGGCGGT
>CAYYJK010000312.1:0-3026 GCA_964472185.1 uncultured Prosthecobacter sp. | reverse complement strand
TACGAGGTCAACGACGACTACAAGGAGCAGCTGGAAGGCCACGGCATGGTGATCAGCGGCGTCTCGCAGAAGGGCGGCCTCGCCGAGACCATCGAACTGCCCGGGCATCCCTACTTCGTCGCCTGCCAGTTCCACCCCGAGTTCTCCAGCAAGCCCAACGATTCGCACCCGCTTTTCCACGGCTTCGTCAAGGCGGCGCTGCAGCACCACGGCACGCCCGAGCCGCTCTGCTGAGCGGCCGGTCAGGCGTCGACAATGACGGCGCCGTCCTCGGCAAACGGAAAGAAGGGGTTCCAGGCCACCTCCCAATGGTGACCGTCCGGGTCGGTGAAGTAGCCGCACCAGCCGCCCCAGGGGGCTTCCTGGGCGGGTTTCACCACCGTGCCGCCGGCGGCTTTCGCCTCGGCCAGCACCCGGGCAACCTCCTCGCGTGAGCGCACGTTGTGCGCCAGCGTGACGCCGCTGAAGGCGTGGCGCACGGCCGGCACATCCGGGCCGATGTCTGCCGCCAGCTCGTGGCGCGGAAACAGCGCCAGCCGGCTGCCGCCGTTGCTGAAAAAGGCCACCGGCTCCCCCGTCCGGAAGCGGGTGGGGAAGCCCAGGCCGTCGCGATAGAAACGCACCGCCCGCTCCAGGTCGGCGACGCCGAGGGTGATCAGGCTGAGGCGGGGTTCCATGACGGCGGGGGTCAGGCCAGGCCGGCGCGCACCAGCAGCGCCAGCGGATTGGGGTCGCGGCCCATGAAGTCGCGGAACAGCTTGCCCGGGTCCTCCGAGTTGCCCCGGCTGAGGATGCGGTCGCGGAACTCGCGGCCGACCTTCGGATTGAGCACGCCTTCCTTCTGGAAGCGGGTGAAGGCGTCGGCGTCGAGCACCTCGGCCCACTTGTAGCTGTAGTAGCCGGCGGCGTAGCCGACCGGGCTGCTGAACAGGTGGCTGAAGCGCCGGGCCATGGACGGATTCTCGCTCTTCAGCGGCATGAGGTAGTCCTGCAGCAGCTGGCGCGACAGCGCGTCGAGGTCGGTGCCCTCGTCCGGGGTGTGGTGCATGTGCAGCTCGAGGTCGAGCTTGCCGAAGGCGAGCTGGCGCATGATGTCGCTGGCGCTGCGGTAGTTGCGCGCGGCGATGACCTTCTTGAACAGGCGCGCCGGGATGGGCTCGCCGGTCTCGTGGTGGCGGGCGAACAGGTCGAGGCTTTCGCGCTCCCAGCAGAAGTTTTCCAGGATCTGCGAGGGCAGTTCGACGAAGTCCCAGTAGACGTTGACGCCGTTGAGCGAGGGGATTTCGACGTTGCCGCAGAGCTGGTGCAGGAGGTGGCCGAATTCGTGGAAGACGGTGCAGACCTCGTCGTGGGTCAGCAGGGCGGGGCGGCCGTCGACCGGCGGGGTCATGTTGCCGCAGATCAGGCCAAGGTGCAGGCGGCGGTCGCGTTCGCCGCAGGGCGGCACGCCGCACTTGAGGTAGTTCATCCAGGCGCCGCCACGCTTGGAGTCGCGGGGGTGCCAGTCGGCGTAGAACGAGCCGATGTGGACGCCCTTCTCATTGCGCACCTCGTAGAATTTCACGTCCGGGTGCCAGACCTCGACCAAGTCCGGATCGTCCGGCTGCGTGCTGGCGGTGCCGCTGCGGCCGACCGGATAATGCACGACGGCGCGTTCGGAGATGCGCAGGTCAAAGACCGTTTCCGCCAGGCGGAACATGCCGGCCAGCACCTTGTCGAGCGGGAAGTAGGGGCGCAGCTCCTCTTCATCGAAATCGTAGGCGGCCTTGCGCTGGCGTTCGGCCCAGTAGGCGACCTCCCAGGGCTGCAGCAGGTCGGGCGTCTGGCCGACGGCGTCGGCGCGGTACTCCTGCAGCTGGATGGTTTCGCGGTCGAACGCCGCCTTGACCTTCGTGTGCAGGTTCTCGACAAAGCGCAGGGCGGTTTCGCCGTTGCCGGCCATGCGGTGCTCCAGCACCAGGTCGGCAAAGTTGGTCTTGCCGAGAATCTGCGCCTTTTCCCGGCGCAGACGCAGGATTTTCCAGATCAGCTCGGTGTTGTCGTGGGCTCCGCCCCGTCCGATGGCGGTCGAACCCTCCCACACGGCCTTGCGCAGGGCTTCGTCCTCGGCGTGCTCCATCACCGGAATCATCGAGGGCGCCTTGAGGGTGAAGCGGTACTGGGGCGCTTCGGGGGTGCCCAGGCCTTTGGCGGCCGCTTCCGCGCGCGCAGCGTCAATCGCCGACGGCGGCAGCCCCTTCAGGTGCGCCGCCTCGGTGACGATGAGCTCCCACTGGTTGGTCGAATCGAGGACGTTTTCCGAGTATTTCTGGGTCGCCTGCGAGAGCTCCGATTCGAGCTCCTCCAGGCGCTTCTTCGACTCCGGCGGCAGGTCGGCGCCGGCCTGGCGGAAGCTCTCCATGGTCTCGTCGAGCGCGCGCCGGCGCACCGGCGACAGGTCGCGGGCCTGTTCGGTCTTCGAGTAGGTCTCCAGCAGGTCCCACAGGTGCTCGTTGAGGGGGATCTTGGCGAAGAAGGCGCTGACTTCGGGCAGCATGGCGTTGTGCGCCTCGCGCAGTTCGGCGGAGTTGCAGAGCGCGTCCAGGTGCTGGACCAGCCCCCAGGCCTCGTGCAGCTCGCGCGTCGCTTCGTCCAAAGCCAGCACGACGCTGTCGAAGTTCATCTTGCCGCGGTCCTGATCGACCAGGCGGTTGAGGTTGGCTTCGGCGCGCTCCAGGGCGTGGCGGATGTCGGCCTGGATGCAGGCCGGTTCGAGCGTGGACCAGCGAATCTGGAAATCCTGGGTGAGGAACGGGTGGGCCATGGCGGGGGAAATCGGCAGCTCCGGATTATCGCGAGCCGGCTTGGCGAGGCAAACGGAATGCTGGCGGCCGCCGGCCGGCATTTTCCGGCTTGAGCTCGCGCCGGCCGCCGCGGCAGAATGGCGGATCATGAAGATCGCCCACTGCCAGTTCGAGAGTTGGTGCGGAGAGTTTGACCGCAACCTGGAGCGCTTTGAGGCGGGGCTGCAGCGGGCCGACGCCGAG
>CAYYJK010000311.1:0-4512 GCA_964472185.1 uncultured Prosthecobacter sp. | reverse complement strand
GCTCGTGGTGCCGCATGCGCAGGCGCCCAGCTTCAAGCATGGCGAAGCGCTGACCTTCGAGTACTGGATCGCGCCCGGCGCGCTGAAGGAGAAGCAACCGGTCTTCCTGCTCGTCAAGGGCGATCCCGACCGCGCCGGCCGGGCCGATGACAACCTCAACTACGGACTGACGGTCGAGCGGCTGAGTCCGACCGCCCTGCGCGTCGGCCTCTGCTTTGCCGCCGAACCGGAAACGCCGGGGGCCGTGCCGACCCGGCACCAGTGGTGGAGCGGCAGCATCGCGCTCACCGGCCTGACCTGGCACCACATCGCCGTGACCTACCTGTTCGGCGATCCCTCGAGCGTCATGCTCTACGTCAACGGCCGCATGCAGCTGTTTTCCGGCAAGTGGGAGAAATCGAGCCTGCGCGGACCGGTGCAGCGGCCTGGGGATCTGCGCCTGGGCGGCGCCAGCGGCCCGAACCGCGCGTTCTATCAGGGTCGGCTGGACGGCCTCGTCCTGCATCGCGGCCTGCTCGGCGGCGACGTCATCGGGGACCGCTACGCCCTGCAGCCGCCGCCCGCGCCGGTGCGGCGCGAGGATCTGCCGCCGGGGCGGGTGCGGGTCGAACTCTGCACCCAGGGCGTGCCGCCGCGTCGCGAATGGCCGGACCAGCCGCCTGCCGCGGCCGAGGTGCTCACCGAGGAGGCGTTCGGGTTCTTCGAGCTGCCGCAGCTCTACGTCGCCTCCGGCGTGCGCGGCGATCCGCCGTCGACCACCCTGCTGCGCGCCTCGGCCCTGGTGTCGCTGCCGAAGGGGCGGCACCGCTTGCTGCTGCGCGCGCGCGGCATCTCGCGCCTGCTGGTCGACGGCCGCCAGCTGCTCGACACGCCGCTCATGCCCTCCAGCCTGAACGGCCACCATCTGACCGCGGAACAGGAAAACTACCTCGACCTCGGCCCCGATTTCCGCTTTGCCCCGCCCGGCAACCGCGAGGCCTGGTGCGAGTTCGACTCCGCTGGCGATCGCCCGCATCTGGTCGTGCTGGAAACCGTGGTGGGCACCGTCCGGCCGGGCTTGGGCGAGACCGTCGTCGCTTGGTCGCGCGAGGGCGAGGAGCGCTGGCAGCTGCTGGCGCCGTCCGGTCGCCGTGTGCCCTACACGGACGCGGGCTGGGCGGCCTACGAAGCCGAGCGGCGCGCGCACCTCGACCGGCTCAACACGGAGCGCCGGCTGGCCCGTCGCGCCACGCAGGCGCCCTACTGGCAGAAGCGCCGCGCCGCCGCCCAGGCCTGGCTGGCGGCGACGCCCGAGGTGCCGGTCCCGGCCCTGCCGCCGGGCCTGCCCGCGCACAACGCCGTCGATCATTTCCTCGGCGCGCGTCTGGCTGAGGTGGCGCCGGCCTACCGCAATGCCCCCAAGGACGGGCCGGACTTCTTCCGCGACATCAAGCCGCTGCTGGAAAGCCGCTGCTACGACTGCCACCAGGGCACCAAAGCCAAAGGCGGCCTGCGCCTGGACCAGCTCGCCGCGGCGCTGCGGGGCGGCGAGTCCGACGGGCCGGCGATCCGGCCCGGCCAGCCGGAGGCCAGCGCCCTGCTGCACCGCCTGCGCACGGAGGACGAAGACGCGGTCATGCCGCCCAAGGGCGGGCGATTGACGGCGCCGGAGATCGCCCTGCTGGAAACCTGGATCCGCCAGGGCGCGAACTGGCCGGAGTTTCAGGTCAGCACGCTCGACCTGCCGCCCCTGACCGACGACCTCGGCTTCCTGCGCCGGCTCGCGCTCGACACCGTCGGTGTGCCGCCCAGCCAGGCCGAGATCGAGACCTTCCTGGCCGATCCGGCCGCGGACCGCCGCGCGCGTGCCATCGACCGCCTGCTTGCCGACTCGCGCTGGGCCGACCACTGGATGGGCTACTGGCTCGACGTCCTGGCGGAAAACCCCAACCTGCTCAGCGGCAGCCTCAACAACACCGGTCCGTTCCGCTGGTGGATCTACGAGGCGCTGCGCGACGATCAGCCGATGGACGCCCTGGTCACCGAACTGGTGCGCCTGGAGGGCAGCGAGGGGCTCGGCGGGCCGGCCGGGTTTGCCACCGCCGGCCAGAACGACGCGCCGCTGGCGGAAAAGGGCGCCATCCTTGCCTCCGCCTTCCTGGGCGTCGAGATGAAGTGCGCCCGCTGCCACGACGCGCCGGCCCATGTGTCCAAGCAGGAGGAGCTGTTCCAGCTCGCGGCCCTGCTCAACCGCGGCCCGGTCAAGGTGCCCGCCACCAGCAGCGTGCCGGCCGACAAGCTGCATGCCGGCGGCCGCAAGGCGCTCATCCAGGTGACGCTGAAGCCGGACACCGCCGTGCAGCCCGTCTGGCCGTTTGCGCGCTTCTGCGACGAAGCGACCGCCCAGACTCTGGCCGCCGATCCCAAGAACAGCCGCGACCGGCTCGCCGCCCTGATCACCGCGCCGCAGAACGAGCGCTTTGCCGAGGTCATGGTCAACCGCGTCTGGCAGCGGCTCATGGGCCGCGGCTTGGTGGACCATCCCGGCGACTGGGAGAAGGCGGCGCCGACGCATCCCGCCCTGCTGCGCTGGCTGGCGCGCGAGTTCGTCCGCTCCGGCTACAGCCTGAAGGCCGTGTCGCGCCTGATCCTGGCTTCGCACGCCTACCAGCGCGCCAGCCTGCCGCAGCTCGAGCAGACCGAGCCGCTTTTTGTCGGCCCGGCGCCGCGGCGTCTGAGCGCCGAGCAGATCGTCGACTCGCTGTTCGCCAGCACCGGCAAGCCGTTCAGGATCGAGGAACTCACCTTCGACCTCGACGGCATCTCCAGCATGCGCTCGCTCGGCCGCGCCCACCGCGCCTGGATGCTCACCTCGACCTCGAACGAGCGCGACCGGCCGAGCCTGACCCTGCCGCGCGCGCAGGCGGTGATCACCGTCATGGAGGCCTTCGGCTGGCGCGGCGCCCGGCAGTCACCGCTCACCCTGCGCGAAAGCGACCCCAACGTCCTGCAGCCGGCCGTGCTGGCCAACGGCGCCATGAGCGGCTGGGCCGTGCGCCTGAGCGACGACCACGGCCTGACGCAGCTGGCCCTCCAGGAGCAGCCGCTCGAGGCCTTCATCGACGCCTTGTACCTGCGCCTGCTCACCCGCCTGCCCGACGCCGGAGAGCGCGCGGCGGCCGTTGCGCTGCTCGGTCCCGGCTTTGCCGAACGCGAGGTGAAGCATCCGCCGGCCGCCGGCGGCAAGCGGGTGCGGCCGAAGTTCGTCACCTGGTCGAACCACCTCGACGGTCCGGCCAACGCCCTCGCCCAGGATCTGGAGGCGGGCGCGCGCCGCGGCGATCCGCCGACCCCCCGTCTGGAAGCCGACTGGCGCGAGCGCCTCGAGGACTTCCTCTGGCAGACCCTGAACCGCCCGGAGTGGCTGTTCATCCGCTGAACCCCTCCGATTCACCCCCCTTTTCCGACCATGAACCGTCGTCAGTTCCTCGCCCGCAGCGCCGCCTTGGCCGCCACGCCCCTGGCCGGGCCGTCGCTGCTCTCCGCCGCCACACCCCTGCATGTGCCCAAGGGCCGGGCCGAACACTGCATCTTCATCTGGCTCGGCGGCGGCATGTCGCAGCTTGACACCTTCGATCCGAAGCGGCGCGGCAACCCGCGCTCCGCCCCCAAGATCGCCGGCTCCGATTACGCCAGCATCGACACCGCGGTGCCCGGCGTGCGCTTCACCGAGCACCTGGCGCGCACCGCCAAGGTGGCGGACCGCCTCACGGTCGTGCGCACGGTCAACCACCGCATCGTCGACGAACACGCCTTCGCCACCAACATGGTGCACACCGGCCGCATGATCAGCGGCACGGTCACCTACCCGTCGATCGGCTCGATCATCGCCCACCAGCGCGGCGCCGCTTCCGAGGATGTGCCCGCCTACATGCTCATCGGCTATCCGAACGTCAGCCGCGGACCCGGCTTCCTTGGGCCGGCCTACGCCAGCGTCTACCTCGTGGACACCCAGAGCGGCCCGGCCGGCTTCACCCAGCCCGAGGGCCTGTCGCCGCGCCAGGTCGAGCGCCGCCGGCAACTCGCCGCGGCCCCGGCCGGTCCGGCCAAGGAGGCCGCCCTTGCCCACTACGCCGAACTGCAGGCGCAGGCGCGCCGCTGGGCCGGTCCGAAGTTCATGCGCAATTTCCGGCTCGATGAGGAACCTGCGGCGCTGCGCGAGGCCTACGGCGGGGAGTTCGGCCAGCGCTGCCTGCTGGCGCGCCGGCTCACCCAGGCGGGCGTGCGTTTCGTCGAAGTCTCGCACAACCTCAACTTCATCAACGGCACCGGCTGGGACACCCACTTCGAGGGGCAGCTCAACCAGCACGTGCTGATCCGGGAGCTCGACACCGCCCTGTCCGCGCTGATCACCGACCTGGAGAGCAAGGGCCTGCTGGACAAGACGCTGATCGCCACCGGCACCGAGTTCGGCCGGCCCGCCGAGTTCGACAACCGCGGCGGCCGCGGCCACCAGGGCACCGCCTTCAGCCT
>CAYYJK010000310.1:0-4521 GCA_964472185.1 uncultured Prosthecobacter sp. | reverse complement strand
CCCAGGAGCAGGGCGATGACCAAGCTGATTTCAATGAGGGTAAAACCCGAGCGGCTGAAGCGTTTCGGGAGACGATTCATGGAGGTGCTGTTGATGCGTGTTTTCATGCCAATGGCTTCTATTTATTGTTGCTTTTTGTGGGAATTATAATTCCGCACATTAATATTTAACGTTCTCGTTATCAATTTTGCAATTAGAAAAAACTTATTCCCTAAATTATTTTTCAAAAATGTCTTATTCTTGGTGCGTTTTCTTATGCTTTATTTAGGTCTTAATTTTGCATCCACGGTGATTATTCTGATAAAAAAATAAAGCTTTGACGTATTCCCACACGCGTTTCAGCGCGCTGCTGGTTCAGCGGCCTTTTTTTTGAAACCCATGCATTGTGCAGATCCCTTTGAGAATCGCAGGCGCTGACCTTCGCTGTTTGCGAGCTTTTCAAGCGGCTTCAAGTCTGCCTCTCACAGGTGCGCGACGGTACGGCAGTCTGGTGTCTCCGAGCGCGGACCCGCTGTCCAAGCGAGTGAGGTCGATGCCCTAACCAAAAGCGCCAGCCCCTGATTTTACAAGGGCTGGCGCGGTGTCGGAAATGGTGGAGGCGAGGGGAGTTGAAGGGTTGTGGTTTCCTTGAATTACAGGGCTTCGGAAGCGGTCGGTAAAATTTTACCCGCTTTTTACACCCCCTGCCCTGCCAGCCTATGCACCGCCGGCAGGCCGGTGAATCCGCAGGCGGCACGGACGCGGGCCATGGGAAACGCGGGGCCCGGGTCGGCCTTGCGCTCGGGCGCGATGCAGTCGTGCCCGGTGATGTCGTCGAGGTGGTAGCGCTCCACGAGGGCCTGGCAGACGGCGATCAGGCTGAGCAGCTGCTCTTCGCCGAAAGCCTCCCACTTTTTCTTCGGGCCGCCGTTGCGGTGGGCGGCGGTCATGGTGCCGGCGTAGCCGCGCAGCTGCTCCTCGCCCTTGATGGTGTCGCAAGCGCTGCCGGTGTTCGCCAACTCGATGCCGATGCTGCAGGCGTTCAAGCCCCGGTAGAGGTGGCGGGTGCCGGGGTCCTGCCAGCGGGAGGTGCCGGCGTGGCTGATAGTGCGGTTGAAGGCCCGGCACTGGATCACGGTGCCGTCGC
The DNA here is from genome assembly GCA_964472185.1 of uncultured Prosthecobacter sp. Lineage (GTDB taxonomy): Bacteria > Verrucomicrobiota > Verrucomicrobiia > Verrucomicrobiales > Verrucomicrobiaceae > Prosthecobacter. The sequence goes on along the minus strand of CAYYJK010000310.1, from coordinate 3,395 downwards.
GCTCGATGAGCAGGTGCGCGCCGAGGTCGAGGCGGCGGTTCTGCGGCTGCTGCCACCAGCCGATGGAGGTGCGGCCGGCGCCGCCCTCGGTGTAGTGGATCACAGCGCAACGGCGGACCGGCATGGGCCGGCCGCCTTCGAACAGGTCACCGACCGGGATGCGCACGGTGCCCGTGAGCAGATGCTGAGGGGTCACAGTCATGCCCGGCCGGCGGTGTCAATGGTGCGGCGGTGTGACGGCCCGCGCATCAATCTCCTCGATCGCCCGGCGGGCGTAGACGGCGGCATCGAGCAGCTCCTCGTAGTGGTGCTGTAACCAGGCACGCAGGGGCAGCGGGTTGGCGGCGACGGTGGTGCCGTATTTGGCGATTCCGACCTGCTGGCGGCGGGCGATGTCGGCGCAGACCAGGGCCTCGATGCCGGTGGGGACGGAATCGTTCATTGGGCAAAGGCGGCGCTGCTGGTCGGGCTGCCGAAGATGGAGGCGGCGCCGTCGTCACCACCGATGGCCGGCGGGGGCGGGTCGCAGCGGTGCAGGAACAGCACGGCGACGCAGGCCAGGACCAGGGCGAAGGTGGCGGTGGCCCAGCTCATTTGCCGCCCTCCTGGCGAATGCCGCTCTGCTGGCTGCTGCGGTCGGCATCGCGGGCGGCGATCAGGCCGGCGCCGGCGAGGATCTCGCCCACGGCCAGCTGCAGGGCGTCGGGGCTGAGGTCGCTGGTGCCCTGGACGATGCCGTTGACGTGGTCGATCACGGCGACGGCGCCATGGGCGACCAGGGTGACACCGGCGATGGTGGTTTTGTAGTTGGTGGCCCAGGCGCGCAGGGGCCGCGAGACGAGAGAGAGGAGCGCTTTCATCGCGCTCCGGCGGATGTCAATCCTGCTGCGCGCGCAGCCACTCGGCGATGGCGAGCGCGTGCTCGGCGCTCGGCACATGGGTGCCGTGCAGCCATTCGGACACACGGTTGCGGCTGACGCCGATGTCGGCGGCCAGGGCGCCCTTGCTGCCGTGGCCCCGGCGGGCCAGCTCGGCGGTCAGGTCGGCGAGCAGGCGGTCAACTCGGGTCATGGCGGTAGAGATAGTGCAGGGCGAGCAGGACGCGGTAGTCGTCCTCGGCGACCTCGGCGGCGCCGAGCGGGCGGGTGGTGCCATCGGCACGCAGGCTGGTGCCGGGCAGCAGGTGCAGGCTGCCCAGGGTGGGCTGGTCGTGCAGGCTGTAGTAGCCGGCGCTGATGCCGTCGCCCTCCTCATTGCGCAGCCAGACCAGCAAGGGCTGGGTGTGGCCGAAGCTCTGCGCGCCGTAGACGGGGATGCCCTGCCGGGCGTCGATCCGGGCCACGACGGCCCAGAGGGTGCGCTCGGGCATGATGCAGCCGATGGCGGCGCCGCGGCGCGTGGGCGCGGTGGCCAGCGGCAGGTCGGCCGGCAGCGGGTGGGCGAGGATGGCGTGCTCGGCCTCGTCGGTGATGCGCGTCACCGGCTGGCCGGCGGCGTCCCAGGCCCAGAGCGCGGCCCAGGCATCGAGCCAGAGGCGCGGCGCGTGGTCCGCCCAGGTGGTGGCCGTGGCGGGCGCGTAGAGCGCGCGCAGGGTGGCCTGCGCGCGCTCGGCGATGCGGTATAGGGATTTGGTCATTCGGGCAGCAGCGGGATGGTGTCGCCGATCTGGAGGAGGCATGGGCCGTAGAGGACGGCCCAACCGGTGCTGTTGTTGCCCCCGCAGGCAGTGACCTCGCCCAGCTGGCCGAGGTCGAAATCGGTCACGACTCGGTCGTTCGGGCCGCCCCACTCGAGATTGACCGTGATGATGCCGCCTTTTTCTTCAAGGCTGGCGATGCGGGCGGCGGTGTCAGTGAGATGGATGATGCTCATGGTCGTGGTCGTGTTAGTGGTTGAGGGGCCGCCCGCAGGCGGCCCCGGTGGGGTCAGGCGTTGGCGCGCTGCCATTCTGCGAGCCGGCGCTCGGCCTGCTCGGTGATCGCTGCGTTGCGGACCGCAGCGATCCGGCTGCACGCCCAGCCGTCGAGCTGGGCTTCGGTCGCCCGGCCGTAGCGCGGCGACTTGTGGTAGGTCACGTAGCCGTTGTTATCGGCGATGCCGGAGGGGGCGTAGCTGCCGAGATTCGAGACGTGGTAGGTGGCGGTGGTCATGGTCTTGTCCGAGTTTTTCACGAGCTCCGGTCTGCTCGGTTTGGTTTGCATCGGCGGCGCGTCGTGCGGCGCTGATGGGGTGATATTACCGGACCACCGGAAATGTGCAAGGGCTTTTTTTCGGCCCTCTGCATTTTTTTTTGAGCCGGCTCAAATCTGCCAGTCGGGCGCAGGGTCGTCGGTGAGGCGGCCGGTGGTGGCGAACTTTTGCAGGTGCGGCAGCAGCTCGCGGACGTGGCGGGCGCTCAGGAGCATCGCGTGGCCGTGGCGGCCGAGGATGATGCGGGGGTGCGTGCTCGGGCTGGTGGTCTCGCTGAGAACACAGTCCGAGCACGCGGCGTCGGCGAAATACGTGCCGGCGCAGGTGTGGCGGATTTGCAGGTGCATGGCGGTCTAACGGTTGGCGTGACAACGCGGCAACGGCGGATGCGGCGCGCCTGCCCGGACGGGCTGAAGCCCGAACTACGAACGCTTCACTTGCTGGCAGTGACCTCGATCTTCGGCGGAATCTGCGCAGCGGCGAGGCGGGCGGCGGCGCGCTCGGCCTCGGCCTGCTCGAGGCGGGTGCGGGCCTTGATCAATTCGCGGCGGGCCAGGTCGACGCTCTGCTGCGCCACCAGGGTCTGCCAGGCGGGCGTGTTCGGGTCGGCCAGCTTCGAGGCCAGCTCGACCTCGGCGACATTGAGCCCGATCTCGGCAGCTGCCAGACCGGCCTGCGAGAGGTAGAGCTGGCGATCGCTGAGGTTGTCGGTGGCGCAGCTGCTGGCGGCCAGCATGAAGGCCAGCGTGCAGAGAACGGAGAGAAGGAGGGCGAGGTGCTTCATGGCATCCTTTCGCCGGAGTCAATCCCGGCACGCGCTGAAGCGCGAACGACGAGCCCGAACCCCGGCTGAAGCCGGGACTACAATGCGCAGAAAAGCCGGCGGCCTAACGTCAAGCGGCGCGGGCGCAGGCGGCGTCGGCAGCGTCATCGCGGAAGGGGCACTCATCCGCGGGGCAGCGCTGGTAGCTGAGCAGGGTGCCCTGCGCGAGGCCCTTCTCCAGCTTCAGCTGCTCCAGGTCGATGCGGATCTTCACGCGGTCTTCCTCGCACTTCTCGCTGCGCGCCCAGAGCAGGCGGAACAGGAAGCAGAGGGCGCCAGTGACGGCGCTGAGGCCGGCGAGGAGGATGGACTCAAGGTGCATGCGGTGTCAGGATCTGCGTGCGGCGTTCGGGGGTGAGGATGGCGGCGGCGACAAGGGCGT
>CAYYJK010000309.1:1999-4543 GCA_964472185.1 uncultured Prosthecobacter sp. | reverse complement strand
AGCCGGTGACGGTCCGTCCGGTCCCGGCCGCCAAGCCCATCCTGCCCGCGGCCAAACCGGCGCCGGCGCCCGTTCCCGCCGCCAAGCCGAAACCGGCCGCGAAGCCCCAAGCCGCCAAGCCGGCCCCAGCCGCCCCCGTCAACCGCACGGAGGTGCTGAAGATGATGCGCGCGCCGCAGGAGGACTGACCTCAGCGCGCGGCGGCCAGCCAGTTTTTCAGCCAGCCGTAGAAGCTGACGCCGATCTGCGCGTAGCCGGCCGGATTGGGATGGACGCCGTTGTTCACCGGATAACCGTCCACCGGGTCCAGGTGGAGTTCGGTGGCCACCAAGTGGATGCGCTCCGCCTCGCGACCGCCGAGCCGCGCGATCATGCGCTGCACCAGCCGGTGCTGGATGCGCTTCCAGCCCCAGCGATGGTAGCGGCCCTGGTAGTTGGCTTGAAAGCCCGACTCGCGCGCGTTGGGCGGCGTGGTCAGGCCGACCGCCAGCACCGCCTCCGGGGCCGCAGCGCGGAAGGCCGCCAGCAGCTTTTCGGCCTGGTCGAGCACGCCGTCAATCGTCCTGTCCATCGCCGCCGGATCCTCGGGATTGGCCCCAAAGCAGTCGTTGATGCCGAGCAGGAAGGTCACCACGTCCGGCGGCGCGCCGCCGGGCTGTTCGCGCCAGTAGCGCGGCAGATCCAACCGGCCACGCCCGGCCGCATCGGGGTAGATGAACGGACTGGTGGTTTTGCGCGCCTTCGGCCCGGCGGTGACGCCCGCCGGTTCAGGCGCAAACTTGGTGAGGAAGTCGGCCCATTTCCAGCCGCCATAGCCTTCGTGCGCCACGCCGGGCCGCACCGCAGCCGGCCGGTGCGTGCCCAGGAACGTCACCTGCGGGTTGCCCGGCTCGGCCAGTAGCCGGGCGATCTCGTTCGGATACAGGCTCGCGTGGGTCAGGCTGTCGCCGACGACCAGCAGGCGCAGCTTCCGGCCGGCACCCGCCTGGCCCGGGGCGATGTGCAGCGTGGTCCGCGCCTGCTCCAGCAGCTTGCCGTCGCGGTTTTTGACCCGCACCTCCAGCACATGCGCTCCCGCCTGCGCCTCCGTCGGCGTCAGCGTCCAGCAGCGCGCCTCCTGCCGGCCGGGCAGGCCGCTGACCTCGAACTCGAAGGCCTCGGGCGTTTCCGTGAGCACGACGTTGTCGAAATACAGCCGCACCGGCACCCCGGCCACGGCGTGCCAGTGCGGCGGCAGGGTAAGTTGCAGGGACGGATCGGCGGCCGCCAGACCGGTGGCGAGCAGGCAGAAGGCGGCGAACGCGGGGCGCAAGGCGGCGGCAATCATGGGCGGAGTGGGATCGGGATTGGGCGCCCGCTCCGGACTGCGGACAGGCCGCCCCGGCGGTCAGGCGGCGAAAGGCCTCAGATCTTCCAGCCCTCGCGCAGCGGCCGCATCAGCTGCGCATTGGCCGCTTCGTCACCCTCAAAACGCTCGGCCTTGGGGTCGAACTTCAGGGCCCGGCCGGTGCGCGCGGCGATGCTGCCCATGTGGCAGATGGTCGCGGCGCGCTGGGCGATTTCGGCCGGCGCCGCCGTCGGTCCGCGCGAGATGACGGCGTCGATGAAGTTGCGGTGGTGGTGCTTGGAGACGTACAGCCGGGTGTCGCCGTCCTTGAGCTTGATGCGCAGGATGTCGATCGAGCTGGCCTTGAGCGTCTCGGCCTCGGTGAAGATCCAGCCCTCGCTGCCGATGAAGCGGGTGCCGTAGGTGGCCTTGTCGTCGGTGCTGAACATCGTCAGCTTGAGGCCATTGGCGTAGCGGTACTCGATCCGGTACTGCTCCGGGGCGTCGTACAGGCCCTTGGCCCGGCGTTTGACCTGGCTGGCCTGCACCTCCGTCGGCGCAGTCTCATCCATGCCCGCCCCCCACTGCGCCACGTCCACGAAATGCGCGCCCCAGTCGGTGATGTAGCCGGGCGAGTACTCGTCGATCCAGCGGAAGTTGAAGTGGCAGCGTGCCGCCGTGTAGGGACGCTCGGGCGCGCTGCCCAGCCAGGTGGCGTAGTCGAAGTGCGCCGGCACCGGCTCGGGCCCCTCCAGGCCGGTGTAGCCGCCGCGGATGGCGAAGGTGCCCGGCACGCCGACCTCGATCTCCTTGAGCTCGCCGATGTAGCCATTGCGCACCAGCTCGCAGGCCATGCGCACCTTGAGGCCCGAGCGGCGCCAGGTGCCGCACTGGAGCACGCGCTTGTGCTCGGCCACCGCCTGGCAGATCGCCCGGCCCTCGACAATGCTGGCCCCCAGCGGCTTCTCGGAGAACAGGTCCTTGCCGGCCTTGGCGGCGGCGACGGCGATGTGCGCGTGCCAGTGGTCGGGCGTGGCGTTCATCACGGCGTCGACGTCCATGCGCGCCAGCACCTCGCGGTAGTCGTTGTAGGTGTCCGCCTTGCCCAGGCCGGCCAGCTTGGCCGCGCGCTCGCGGTGCTGGGCGTCGACGTCGCAGATCGCCACGACCTGGACGCGCTCGTCGGCCAGGAAGGCGCGCAGGTTGCTGGTGCCCTG
>CAYYJK010000309.1:0-1899 GCA_964472185.1 uncultured Prosthecobacter sp. | reverse complement strand
GACGGTAAGCCATCGGCATGGCCGCCGAGCAACGCGACTGGTACGACACCCCGCTCTACTACGACATCATCTTCGATGCCGACACCCCGCGCGAAGCCGATTTCCTGGAGTCGATGTGGGCGCGCCACGGCCGGCCGGGCCGGGCGCGCCGCCTGCTCGAGCCGGCCTGCGGCAGCGGCCGTCTCGTCGTCGAGATGGCCCGCCGCGGCTGGCAGGTCGCCGGCTTCGACGGCAACCCGCGCATGCTGGCCTTCGCGCGCGAACGGCTCCGGCGCGAAGGCCTGCGCGCCCGGCTCTGGGAGGACCGGATGCAGAGCTTCACCCGGCCGGCCGGGGCGGCCTTCGATCTGGCCCACTGCCTGGTCAGCACCTTCAAGTACCTGCTCACCGAGGCCGAGGCCCAGGCCTGCCTGCAGCGGGTCGCCGACGCCCTCAAACCCGGCGGCCTGTTCGTGCTCGGCCTGCACCTGACCGCGCCGGATGGCGGCGAGGAGCACGAGCGCTGGATCGCCCGCCGCGACGGCATCGAGGTCGTCTGCAACACCCACACCTGGCCGCCGGCGCCCCGCCGCCGGCTGGAGCAGCTGCGCACGCGGCTGACCATTTCCGACCACGGCCGCCACCACATCCAGGAGACGCGCTGGCAGTTCCGCACCTACCGCGCCGCGCAGCTGCGCGCGCTGCTGCGCCGGGTGCCCGCCCTGGCCCTCGTGGCCTGCCACGACTTCACCTACAATCCGGCCGCGACCCGCCCGTTCGACGACAGCTACGCCGACCTCGTGCTGGTCCTGCGCAAAACCTGAACCCGGCCGCCGGCGCGCGCCCTGCAGCTCGCTCTGGACTTTGCCGCCGCTTGCAGCTCCATTGTCGTCCCACCATGAACTGGACCGTCCCCTTCCTCGCCCTGACCTGCTTCGGCAGCCTCTGCGCCGCCGCCCAGGAAGCCGGCGCACCGCCCGCCGCGGCCGCGACCGCCGCCTTTGAATTCCGCGACGGCGACCGCCTGGTCCTGCTGGGCAACACGGTGATCGAGCGCGAGCAGCGCTACGGCAGCTTCGAGCCGCGCCTGGCGCTGGCCCTCGGCGACCTGAAAGTCAGCGTGCGCAACCTGGCCTGGAGCGGCGACACCGTGTTCGGCCATGCCCGCTCCTACTTCGGCCCGCCCCAGGAAGGCCTCGAGCGCCTGTCCAAGCACCTGGAACTGCTCAAGCCCACCGTGGTCCTGCTCTGCTACGGTTCCGAGATGGCCTTTGACCGCCTCAACGGCCTGCCTGACTTCCTCACCGGCTACCGCAACCTGCTCGACCTCATCCGCAAGCAGTCGCCGGGCGTCCGCCTCATCATCGCCGCGCCGCCGCCGCTGGAGACGCTGCCGCCGCCGCTGCCCGACCAGACCGACGCCAACAAGGCCCTGTCCAGCTTCCGCGACGCCCTGCGCAAGTTCGCCGGCGCCCAGAACGCCTACTTCGTCGACTGGTTCGAGCTCATGGGCGGCGTGCCCAAGGCCGGCCAGACCGCCCAGCCGCTCACCGAAAACGGCGTGCACTACACGCGCGCCGGCTACGACCGGCTCAGCGACCGGCTGATCGCCGGGCTTGGCCTGAAGCTGCCGCCGGTGGCCGACGCCGAACTCGAGCCGCTGCGCCGCGAAGCGGTGCGCAAGGACGAGCTGTTCTTCAACCGCTGGCGGCCGCAGAACGAGACCTACCTGTTCGGCTTCCGCAAGCACGAGCAGGGTCAGAACGCCAAGGAGATTCCGATGTTCGACCCGCTCATCGAAGCCGCCGACGGCAAGATTCAGGCCGCCAAGGCCGCCCTGCTGGCCTCGAAAAAGCGGCTGTGAAGGGCACGCCCGGTTGGATTCGAACCAACGACCATCGGATTAGAAATCCGGTGCTC
>CAYYJK010000308.1:0-4550 GCA_964472185.1 uncultured Prosthecobacter sp. | reverse complement strand
CACCGCCCTCTTCGCCGCGGAACCGCCCATCACGCTCTGGCCAGAGGGAGCGCCCGGGGCGCTCGGCACTTCGGCGAGGGATGTTCCGACGCTGACGCCGTACCTGCCCGCGAAACCCACGGGCGCGGCCCTGCTGCTCATCCCCGGGGGCAGCTACAGCGGCATTTACGCCGGGCAGGCGGAGCCGTTCGCGCTTTGGCTCAATGAGCAGGGCTTGACGGTGTTTGTGCTGCGTTACCGGCTCGGCAGCGCGGGCTACCGTTATCCCGCGCAGCTTCAGGATGCGGTGGAGGCGATGGTTCAGATCCGCAGCCATGCGGGAAAATGGAAGATCGGCCCGCAGCGCATCGGCGTCATGGGTTTCTCCGCGGGCGGGCATCTGGCATCCACGCTGATCAACCGGGCGGAAGACGGCCTGATCGAGGGCCGTGACTACCAGATCAGCGTGCGTCCCGATCTTGCCATCCTTTGCTATCCGGTCATCAGCATGCTCACAAAGCCGCATGCCACTTCACGGACGATGCTTCTCGGCACTCAGCCGGATGACAAACTCGTGCGCCGGACTTCCAGCGAGCTGCAGGTGAAGCCTGGCCTGCCGCCGGTTTTCCTCTGGCACACCTTGGGGGACAAGCTGGTGCCCGTGGAGCACGCCCAGCTCTATGCGGCCGCCCTTCATCAACACGACGTGCCGCACGAATTCCACCTCTACCAGCACGGCGATCACGGGACCGGCCTCATCGGCACCCAACATCCGTGGTTCGCGGATTTGCTGTTCTGGCTGCGGATGCAGGGATTTGTGAAGTGAGGCGACGACGCCACGGCGGGCCCCTGAGGCCGGATTGGCGCGCGACCCCTCACGGCCGCAGCCGCCTGCAGGCGGGGTCCCGTCCAGAATGCCGCGGCGCCCGAGATCGCGGCGCCGATCAGCTGCCGTCGTGAAAGCGGTTTGCGCATGGCTTTGGCGTCATTAAACGGCATACATGCCGTGCTTCGGAAGCCCGGAACCCCCTCCAACCCTGACGCCCATGAAAAGCCGCCTGATCGCCTGCCTGAGCCTGACCGCCGCGTTCGCCGGTGCGCAGGAGGCCGCCCCGAACATCGAGCAGGCCTGGGCCATGGTCTGGACGCGCTTCTACCTGCCGCAGGTGCAGACGTTCGGCGACTACCTCAGCAGTTACGAACCCGGCCGGGAACAGGCGCATCTGCCGACCGCGGACGAGGTGAAGCGCCAGTATCCGAACCCCTGCGGCTACAGCACCGGCATGGAGGACGGTGCCATCCTCGGCGGCGCCATGCTCAGCGTGCTCTGCGACCGCTTTGCCGTCACTCGCGACGACGCCCTGCGCGCCCAGGCGGCGGCGGTTTTCGCCGGGCTCCGGCGCTGCGCCACGGTGCACGGCGTGAAGGGCTTTGTGGCGCGCAACGTCTGTCCGGAGGACGGCCAAAGCACCTACCTCAACTCCTCGCGCGACCAGGTGACGCACTTCGTCCACGGTCTCTGGCAGTACCACCGCAGCCCGCTGGCCGATGAGGCCGCCAGGCAGCAGGTCAGCCGCCTGCTGGCCGACGTCGCCGGACGCATGCTCGAGCACGTCACGCCGGAGAACGACCACGACTTCCTCCGCGCCGACGGCCGGCGCTGCCCGCTCGGCATCTGCCGCATGTGGGACGTGCAGCCCCACGAAGCCGCGCGCCTGCCGATGATTTACGCCGCGGCCTGGGACGTCACGCGCGACGAACGCTACCGGGAAGCGTGGCGGAACTATGCCGCGCCGGCCATCGCCCAGTCGGCCGACCCCGGCCCGAACAAACCCGCCTACGCCCTGCTGCAGATGCAGTGCTCGCTCGAGCTGCTGCACGCGCTCGAGCCCGAGCCCGCACTGAAGGCGGCGATCCGCACGCACATGCGGCACGTGCGCGACCTCGCCGCGCGGCGCTTTCAGCACGTGCGCACCAGCCTTGCGCAGAAAAGCCCCGAGGACATGCGCAGGCTCGGCCCCGACTGGCGCACGGTGCCCGAGTGGAAGAACCAGAAGGGCTACCTGAACCCGCAGTGGGGCCCGTTCCGCGAGATCTGGCACCTGACCCGCGAAGCCGGCGAATCCGCCGTGACGATGCTCATGGCCGAACCGGGCGCATTCTCGCCGGCGGAACAGGCGGCGCTGGACGATTTGATCCGGGGCTTCGATTATGCGCACAATGCCAGCTGCGGCCTGGTGTACCACCTCGCCGCCTACTGGAAAGCCCGGAGGCACGCGCTGCCCGAGCCCTGAAACCCGCCCCACCGCCCCTCATGAACGCCGCCCGCCTGCTCTGGATCTCCACCCTCGCCTGTCTCGCCCCTGCGGCCTGGACCCTCGCCGAGGACCGCGCCCCCTTCCATGCCTCGACCGCCGCGGCGGTCGAACAGGCGCACCAGACCCTGTGGAGTGCGCGTGTGGACCGTCACGGCATCCTGCATGATTTCGTGGGCGAACTGCCGACTCCCGAGGACTGCGCCCTGGGCCGGCCGAACGCCATCGGCTGGTGGAGTCCGATCGAGGACGGCCCGATGTTCACCGGCTTGTACCTGCCGGCCGTGTGCGAACGTGCGCGCCGCAGCGGCGATGCGGCGGACCAGGCCAAGGCGCGGCGGCTGGCGCAGGGTCTGTTGAAGTGCGCCTCGGTGTCCGACGTGCCCGGCTTCATCGCCCGCGGCGTCGGCACCGACGGCCGGTGCCACTATCCGCTTGGCTCGGACGATCAGACGCACCCCTGGTTCCTCGGCCTGCACGCCTACTGCCAGAGCGGCCTCGCCGCCGAGACGGAACGCCGGGCGATCGTCGCCAAGATGCAGGAAGTGGCGAACGCACTGGAAGCCACCGGCTGGCGCTGCCCCGGCGACGGCGCCTTCAAGGGCGACTTCCGCGGCGGCTTCCGCGGCCACCTGTTTCGCGATGCCGTGCGCTGCCTCCACCTCCTCAGGCTCATGCACGACGTGACGCAGGATCCGGTCTGGCTCGAGCGCTACCGCCGGGCGCGGCAGGAACGGCCCGAACACAGCGACCGGACGCGCGCGCAGATCTGCGCCGAAGGCTACGCGCTCGACCGCGCAGCCATCGCACACATCGACGACTCCCAGCAGTGGATCTACGTCGGTTCGCAGGCCGCCCTGGCCGGTCTGGCCGCGCTGGAGACGGAAGCCGAGTTCCGCGCCCTTTACCGCAAGGGTCTGGCCGCCAACCTGGACAGCTCGCGCAAGGCCCTCGACGCGCACCGGCAGTTCGACAACCAGGACACCAAGGTCTTTGGCAGCGCCGACTGGCGGGCGGTGTACGCCACCTGGTTCCCCCAGCGCACCCAGGCCGACGCCGAACGGCTGGCCCGCATCGCCGACGCGGCGAAGAAGGGCGAGCGCAAGTCCTACGAGCAGCGCTTGATGCAGAACCCGCTGGCAGCCGCCGCCATCGTCGCGCTCGCCGGCGATGCCGGCACCCGCGATGCCGTCGAGCGCGTGATCCGCCACTACGACTACGCCAGGATCAAGATGACCGCGTTCTTCTTCGCCGAATGCGCCTACCAGGCGCTGCCGCGGGAGAAGGAAGACTGAAAGAGTCGACACCGCAGGACGGTTCGAAGGTGCCAACGCCATGCACGTCTGCCTCACCGCCCTCCTCTGCACCGCCGCGCTCGCCCTCGCCGCCGATCCGGCGCCGCCGGCCGCGCAGACCTGCCAACCGGTCACGCTCATCGCGGCGGAAACCTTCGACCGCCCCGAGGCCTTCGCCAAGGAACGCCAATCCGGCACCGCCGGCTGGCGCGCGGGCATCGGCAACTGGAGCATCCGCGACGGCGCCGCGCACGCCGTGCAGGAGGGACCGAGCGCGAAACGGCCGAACGGCCACGAGGCGGTGTGCGAGCATCTGGCCGATCTCGGCGACCTGGTCCTGACCGGCGAGTTCAAGCTCGGCAGCTCCCCGCAGGTCGGCTTCGTCTGCCGCGACACGCACCAGCCGAACCACCACCTCGGTCGCGTGGTCATCACGCCCGCCGCCATCTGGATCCAGAAGATGAGCGGCATCGCCAAGGAGACGCGCCGCGAAGAACTGGCCAGGATCGCCGTCGCGCTCGACCCGCAGGCCTGGCACCGCCTCACCGTCGAGGTCTGCGGCGACCGCTGGTTCGTCCGCATGGGCGACCATGTGCTTGAAGCCCGCCACGCCCGCTTCCAGGACCGCAAGGGCCGCGTCGGCATGGTCGCCCGCGGCGAAGGCGCCCAGTTCCGCAACCTCGCGCTGTGGAGCGCGCGGCCGAAGCCGTGAGTCGGCAGGCAAGCCCGGACCAGCCGGTTTTTGGGCTCGCAATTTGCCGTCCAATCCCGTTCCTTGCCAGCCTCGTGTCCCCGTCTCGCATGCACTCCAGCCCTTCACCCATCATGGACAGGCGCCGCTTCCTGCACGCCTCCCTGACCGCCAGCCTAGCCGCCCTTCCCGCCTTGGCGGCGGGCGGACGCCGTCCGCGCATCCTCCTGCGCAACGGCTGGCAGAGCCAGAACATCGGCGACATCGCCC
>CAYYJK010000307.1:2720-4563 GCA_964472185.1 uncultured Prosthecobacter sp. | reverse complement strand
GTCTGGCCGTTTTCGATCCGCCGGTGCACGCGCCCGGCGGCGTTTCCTCTCCCCCAATGCCCCCCCAACTCCCCCTCGCCAACGTCGTCATCGAGTTCATCGTCGATGGCGGCCCCATCATGTATCCCATCCTGGTGGTGGGCCTGTTCGCCGTCTGCGTCCTGGTCGAGCGCCTGGTCTGGTGGCTGCGCTTCAGCGCCCGCCGCAACAGCCGTCTGCTTGAGCAGGTGTACACCCGGCTGGAATCCGGCGACTTGGCCGGGGCGATCGCGCTTTCGGAAAAGACCGCGGATCCGGTGGTGCGCATGATCCACCACGGGCTCAAGCATCCGCACAGCTCGATGCAGGGTGCGCTCGAAGTCGCCGCCGGTCACGAACTCCAGGCCGCCGGCCGCTTCCTCGGCGCCATGGACACCATTGTCACGCTCGGGCCGCTGCTCGGCCTGCTCGGCACCGTCACCGGCATCATGGGCTCGTTCTCCTCGATCGGCGACTCCGAACTGGCGGTGGAGAAGGTTACCGGCGGCATTGGCGAGGCCCTGATCGCCACCGCGGCGGGCCTGGGCATCGCCATCGCCACGCTGGTGCCGATGAACTACTTCCACAGCCGCCTCGCCAAGCTGCAGTTCGAGCTCGAAGCCGCCGCCAACAACGTGCTCATTTTGGCCGCCCAGCACGGCTTCGACCGGGTGGCGGGCGCCCAGGCCGGCAAGTGACACCGCCGTGAAACTGCATTCCCCCATCCCGCACAAGAAGACGCGGCTGGAGATCATCCCGCTGATCGACGTCATGTTCTTCCTGCTGGCCTCGTTCATGATGGTCAGCCTGACCATGACCAAGCAGCAGACCATCAAGGTCAACCTGCCGGTCGCCGCCGCCAGCCAGCCCGACTTCAAGCCGGACATGATCAACCTCGGCGTCAACGCCGCCGGCGACATCCACCTCGACACCACGCCGGTCGGCCTGCCGGAGCTGGAGCAGAAGCTCGCCGCCCGTTTCGCCCAGGATCCCAACACGCCGGTGTACATCAGCGGCGACGGCGACACCCGCCATGCCGACATGGTGCGCGCGCTTGACGTCGTGCGCCGGGCCGGTTTCACCAAGGTGGCCTTCAACGTCAAACCCGCCGGCGAGGCGCCCGCGAAATGAGGCGCTTCCTGCTCACCCTGCTGGTCCTGATCAGCCTCGGCCTGTGCGGCATCTGCGCCGTGCAGTGGCGGCGCGAATTCGTCCTGCGCGCGCGCATCGACGAGGTCACCGGCCAGCTCATCGCCGAGAACAAGAAGCGCGTCGAGTTCGAGGAGAAGGCGCAGCGTTTCGAGGAGGAGATCGCCCGGCTGACGCGCGTGCGCGCCGAGACCGAGGCGGCGCTGCTGGTGGCGACCGAGCAGGTGCAGCAGCTCACCGCCGACCAGAGCGCGCGCGGCTACAGCATCGCCGTGCTCATGAACGAGGCGGTGCGCGCCGGCGCCGAGCTCGAGGCCCTGCGCCGGGTTGCGGGGGCGGGCGGCGAGGCGATTCAGGAACGCAACCGCCAGGTGGCCGCGCAGAACGCGGCGATCGAGCAGGCCAACGCGCAATTGCGCCAGCTGGCCGGCGAGCGCGACGACGCCATCCGCCGGCTCAACGCCCGCACGGCCGAGTTCAACGCCCTGGTGGAGAAGTACAACCAGCTCGCCAAGAGCGCCTCGCGCTGAGGCGCCGGATCACCAGGCGGCGACCACCTCGTAGGCGTAGCCGGTGAGGTACTCGGTCTCGGGGATGGTGGCCAGGATCGGGTGGTCCGGACGCTGGGTGTAGGTGGTGACGCGGCGCAGCGTCTTTTTCGCGTCCACCGCCGCGT